>JAURNW010000014.1 GCA_030829985.1 Gammaproteobacteria bacterium
CGCATTGCCGGGTAGCTACGTTCGGACGGGATAACCGCTGAAAGCATCTAAGCGGGAAGCCCCCCTCAAGATGAGATCTCCCTGGGACTTTAAGTCCCCTGAAGGGCCCTTGAAGACTACAAGGTTGATAGGCTGGGTGTGGAAGTGCAGTAATGTATGAAGCTAACCAGTACTAATTGCCCGTGAGGCTTGACCATATAATGCTCAAGCAGTTTGTTGTGCACTATATATGTGTAATACTTTAATCAGTTTTCCAGACGTGGGAGTGTTGTTATGTAACAGCATTCCCCAAATAAATTGCCTGGCGGCAATAGCGAGCGTGAACCACCCGATCCCATTTCGAACTCGGAAGTGAAACCGCTTAGCGCCGATGATAGTGTGGGAGTTCCCATGTGAAAGTAGGACACTGCCAGGCTCTTATTTTTATCAAATCCCCAACTACTTAGTTGGGGATTTTTTTTGTGCATTTATTCATTAAAACTGACTTAAACAAGAAAAATAATTGCACTAAAGTCCAAATCTAATAGCACTCTTTGAAAGAGTTTCTTTTAGCTAACATTAAGTTTTACATGATAATTATCCTGATTAGTTATACTAAATAAGTATAAAAATATGCTTAATAATTACTTTTCAGAATAAATCAACCTAGTAAAATTAGCGTTTTAATAGCATTAATAATAGTAAGGTACAGAATTTATGAGTAATTCAAATCCATGTCGCGGGGTAAGGCCGGACGAGGATTTAAGTCTGGGTATCCCAGGTTTTTTCTATAGTGATATACATTCTCCTCAACGTTTAAAAGATCTCCATGATGCGTTTATAGATACAATAAAACAGGAAGACCCTGAATTATTGGCGGATTATAGTGATTATAAAAATAGCCAGGGCGAAGGATATAAACCCCAGGTAGTTTCCGAATTATTAATTCGACTTGCTCCGCATGTCGGCAATTTTGTGGCTAAATTATTCAAGGTAGAAAATAGCCATGAACAAGATCGTATATTTATTGAAGAAGAATTAAATACAGTATTTTTGTTCAGAACTAAGGTTGTTTCAAAAGTAAATTCAAGGTTTAAGAACCAGTCACTCGACAAATATGATATTAAAAAAGTTTGGTATGAACTTGATGTCTTGAGGCATATAGGTTTTGGACAAGATATTGAGATAGATGATCTAGAAAAAGCTATATCTATTGTTGGTTGTGAAATAGAAGAAATTAAAGAACATTATTCATTAACGACTGACAACAAGAAATATTCTGACGATGACATGAATGCCAGAATTGGATTATTGAGAAAAAAAATTGAGGCGGATGAAGCTTCTAAAGAAGTATTTTCAGAAAGTATATCCATTACGAGTAATGAAGGGTTTATTGAGTCTTTATTTACATACGTTGAGCGATGGGTCTTTGTTGCGCAGCATGATGAACGAAGCAAGTCCTGGTCTTGCTTTAAGATGGCTAGCAAAAAAGACTTTGATAATCTGGTCGAACATGATGATAGTCAAAAAGAAGGTTTTAATGCATGGGTTTGTGAAGAACATGAGCTTACTCATCGAGATGGTTTTGGTTTAACAGATCATCGATTCAGTGAGCGTGAAACTTTATATGAAGTCGAGCATTGTATTTACTGTCATGAGCGTGATACGGATTCGTGCTCAAAAGGTATGCGTAATAAGCGTAGCGAGGAATTTAAAAGAAACCCTTTAGGAGAAACCATTATCGGTTGTCCTTTAGGTGAAAAAATTTCTGAAATGCACATCGTTAAACGTCAGGGAGACAATATAGGTGCATTGGCAATGGTTATTATCGACAATCCGATGTGCCCTGGTACGGGCCATCGTATATGTAATGACTGCATGCGAGGCTGTATTTATCAGAAAACTGAAGCCGTAAATATCCCGCAGATTGAAACAAATGTTCTAACCGATGTTTTATCGATGCCATACGGCTTTGAAATCTATAGTTTACTGACGCGTTGGAATCCATTAAATATTAAACAGCCCTATGCATTGCCATATAACGGCAAGAACACTCTGGTTGTTGGTATGGGCCCTGCAGGTTATACCTTAAGTCATTATTTATTGAATGAGGGCTTTTCTGTAACGGGCATTGATGCACTTAAAATTGAACCATTATCAGACGAGTTGGTTGGTGTTAATGGAAAAACACCAAAACCTGTAAACGATTTCGATGATTTATATGAAGATCTTGATAAACGGACATTGAGTGGATTTGGTGGTGTAGCAGAATATGGAATTACTGTTCGTTGGGATAAAAACTTTCTAAAAGTAATTTATCTTAACTTGATTAGAAGAAAAACATTCCGCTGTTTTGGTGGTGTTCGGTTTGGTGGAACGATCACTATTGAGGATGCATGGAACCTGGGTTTTGACCATATAGCAATCGCTAATGGTGCAGGTAAACCAACAATTATTGACTTGAAAAATAATTTAATTCGCGGCATCAGGAAGGCATCGGATTTCCTTATGGCATTACAATTATCGGGTGCATCTAAATCGAATTCTTTGGCAAATCTTCAGGTGCGTTTGCCAGCAGGTGTAGTTGGTGGTGGTTTAACGGCAATCGATACTACGACAGAAGTGCTTGCTTACTACCCTGTACAAGTAGAAAAAATATTAAAACGTTACGAAAAATTAACTGAAGTTAATGGTGAAGAATTTGTTCGAAATGTTTATGACAGTGAAGAAGTTGAAATACTGGATGAATTTCTTGAACATGGAAGACAGATAAAACAAGAACGTGAACGTGCAGCGGAGGCTAACGAAAAGCCGAACTTTGTCAGCTTAATTAATAAATGGGGTGGTGTACGTCTTTTTTATAGAAAGGGTATTAAGGATTCACCCGCATACCGTCAGAATTATGAAGAAATACATGAGGCGCTAAAGGAAGGTATAGAGCTTGTAGAAGGAATGAGTCCGCTAGAAGCAATAGAAGATGAATTCGGAGCATTGAAATCCGTTAAGTTTTCGAAGCTATCTGAAATTGAGGGTGCGTGGCATAAATCTGATGAAGAAATTAATGTACCTCTAAAAAGTATGTTTATTGCTGCAGGTACATCACCGAATACGATTTATCAGCAAGAATTTCCATCAACTTTTAATATGGATAAAAAATACTTCCAGCGTTATGAGCCAGAATGGTCTGATGTTGATTTGCCTAAAATGGTACCTATGACTGATATCCCGTCACCCAAACTTGGTAAACCGGCACCATTTACGTCATATCAAAAGGGAGGTAAGTTTATTTCTTTTTATGGTGACAATCATCCTGTCTATGCGGGGAATGTTGTGAAGGCAATGGCTAGCGCAAAGGATGGTTATCCGTATATCGTGAAACTGTTTGAAAAGGATATTAAATTACTTTCTCCTCAGGCCGATGAACTACGTATGGCAGCATTAGACAAGTTTTTTGGCAAACTGGAAGATCAGTTACTAGCTACAGTTGTAGAGGTTAATCGTTTGACGCCAACAATTATTGAAATAATTGTTCATGCTCCAATGCAAGCGGCCAAGTTTCAACCTGGACAATTTTACCGAGTGCAGAACTATGAATATCTAGCACCGGAAATTGAAGGAACCGTTCTGGCATCCGAAGGCCTGGCACTCACAGGAGCCTGGGTAGATAAAGATAAAGGCCTGATTTCATTAATCGCATTAGAGATGGGTAGTTCATCCAGATTATGTGCTTTATGGGAACCAGGCGATCCTGTCGTGGTTATGGGTGTTACTGGCGCAGCAACTGAAACTGTTCAGAATAAAACGGTCATGTTAGTTGGCGGTGGTCTTGGTAATGCAGTTCAGTTTTCTATAGGTAAGGCCTTTCGTGCAGCTGGCAATAAGGTTATTTATTTCGCTGGCTATAAAAACAAATCAGATGTGTTCAAAACCAGTGAGATAGAAGCCGCATCAGATGAAGTTGTCTGGTGTGTAGACCCGGGTGTAGATGTGGAACCTATAAAAATTACACGGCCACAGGATAAAACCCATGTTGGCAATATTCTTCAGTGTATAGAAGCGTATGCCAAGGGTGAACTGGGCAAGGTTGTTATTCCACTAGATGAAGTTGACCATATGATAGTCATTGGATCTGATCGTATGATGGCTGCTGTAAAGGAAGCGCGTCACGGTTGCTTGAAAGATTATTTCAAGGCTAATCATATTGCTATCGGTTCTATTAATTCACCTATGCAGTGCATGATGAAAGGCGTCTGTGCACAGTGTTTATGTAAACACATTGATCCTGAAACAGGAGAAGATTATTTCGTTTATTCTTGTTCTAATCAAGATCAGGAGCTTGATAAAGTCGATTTTGTAAATTTGAATGCACGTTTACGACAGAATACAGTACAGGAAAAATTATCTGGCTTATGGCTTGAATATATCCTTTCTGCAAAATCCGGCGAGCCTATATATAAACTCAGAGAGTTCAGCTAAAATTTAGTTAATGTTTCTAATTCGTGATGCTTTTTAATGTCATGTTGAAAAATATTTTTTATATAAATAAAAACAGGGTCAATAGCTTACCCGTTTTAGTGTTTATTTTTGTAATTGTATTCACCGATGCAGTTAAAGCTGAAGAGCAGCCTGCTGTCAGAGACGCAACGATTACTGAAAACACTATTGAGCAGTATTTAGAAGAGATACATAGGCTTGAAGTTACTTATGGCCCTCATCATGAGGCGATAGGAGAAAATCTGATTAGCCTCTCTAAACTATATGAGGCACAGGGGGATAAATTAAAAAAACATGAAACTTTAGAGCAAGCATTGCAAATTCATCGACTGAATTATGGCTTGCATAATAAGGAACAGTTGCCGATTATCGAACAGCTTATTGCTAATAATATCGACTTGCAGAATTGGGAAGCTTTAGATCGTAATTATGACTATCTTTACTGGATTCATCGACGAATCTATGGCGTGGATTCGCTTGAATTATTACCAGTACTAAATCGGGTTTTGGAATGGAAGCTTAAGGTCGTTAAGGAAGGTTTGTTTGGCAACCCGGACATTATGAATCTTCAAGTTGTAAAACTTACGCGTAAGGTAAAAAAGATTAGAAATTTACATTTGGGTGAGTCTTCTCCGTTACTTAAAAGAACAGTCTTCTATTGAATTTTTTGCGGAATATCTAACTTTTAAAGGTTGTTATTTATTCGTTAAACGACGCACTAATGATTTGAGTACAGTAATACGTTCTATACTAGATGGGTGCGACGCGTTAAAAGTACTGGCCATTGTTGTTTTTGAAGATTTGTATAATTCTTCTTGCAATGAAACAGCGCCATTAGGATCATACCCCGCTTCAACGGCCCATATTGTACCAAGGTAATCAGCTTCACGTTCATTGTCCCGACTATACCGTGTATTGGCAGCCGAGAAATATTGTCCGTTTTTCAATTTTCTCTGTTTTCTGGCTTGTTCTCCATGATTTAATTTCAAATGAGCCAGTTCATGCCCTAACAAGGCAGCAACCATATCAAGATTTCTATGCAGAATATCAAGCATAGCAAAATTAATTGCGACGAATTTTTGTCCACCTTCCATTTCTCCAGCGAAGGCATTTGGAAGGTCGCCATCAATGATTATAAATTCAGCCCGTGTTTCAGATGCATCAGCGATACTGGTCATAACTGCATACAGATATACCATTTGTTGTGTATTTATTGTGTATAACAGCCGATCTTTTTCATCTCTTAGTTTGATAGATTCAAGTGGCGCACGCGCGAGATCTCGCACCAACCATGAGTAAACAGGAAGCTCGGCATAGCTCGGCATGCTGAGAATGCAAAGTAATAATGAAACGACTGGATTTCTTAATAATGATAAGTACATTATTTTAAGAATTCCTTTAGCTGAGTAGCCATGCCAGCACAAGCATCAGCTTTAACGCTAGCCAATAGTGGGATTGGCAAGATAACCGCTGGTAAGTAGGATGTTCCTTGTGTCTCTGTACTTATTTTACCAGAGAGTGCTAACTGGTTTATGTCCCAGATTTTTGCCTCATAATGCGCTTCATCATTCCACATGACAAAGCCAAAACAACCCGCAGGTCCGCCAGCACAAGATATAGCACCACTATTGTCTATCGTTTCAGTATTGCCCTCGACCCATATTAGATAACGGATGTTATAGTCGGTAAACTTTTTAAGAATAAGCGGTTGTTGCACAAGTTCGCCGAGTCTATCAATGTTCATTGGTGCCGTACTTGCTTCAAAATAAGGATACATGGCATCGATGAATTGATGTTCAGGTATGACATTGATCATCTCGTTCCCGGTAGATAAGTTCGTGCCTACGCAACTGATATAATCACTTTCCGTTTCATGTTGATGACTATGTCTACGGCCTAATAAGACAATTGAATCTTTATCATTCAAATCTATCGTATCTAATACTTTCTGTTTATCAATTACAGTGACTGTGTTGCAAGCAGCTAATAATGAGCTTGCCAGTGTTATTAATAGCAGATCGTATATTTGAGCACGCATGTTAAATCATAATTAATGAATCGACTTTGAAACTAGCCATTTCTGGATATCAGAGTTGGATTGAAATGTAACAATAATCTTTGCTGCAAGGTCGCGAAACGCCTGATTTGTTGCATAGAGGAGCCCTTCCTTTTCATTTAGCATGAATTTAATGGAAGTTTTATTGGAAGATTTTCCATAACCAATGACATGCATGGTTGTAATTTCTATACCATTAGTTTGTTGAATATGAATGGCATATTTTATCCATGTTTCGTGAAGAGTGGATTTTGTCTCAAACGGCAAAGCAAATTGTATGTCTTTAATTTCCGGTATAATGATAGCGTCATACCCTTGACCTTCTGTGTTACTTGATTGCTCAATATGATCAATAGAAGTAAACATTGCTGGCAGTATTAAATCAAATAGCTGAACCTGGGAAGGCCCGATCTTTATCGACCAGTTTATTCGGTCTTCATTATTTTCGGTATAAGTATATTCACGGAGTTGCGGTTCATATAAGACAGCCATTTTCAGTGGTAATGGTGATGGGACTGGTTGCGGGACATCCAGTGACGTTTCAACAATAAAAGATTGTCCACAGGCAGTGAGTAATATCGAGCATAATATAAAAATATATCTAAATTGCTTCAACATTAATTGAGCCCAATAAAAGTACCACCATTTTTTTGACTCACTTCACGCATTAATGTTGCGAAGCGTTGACTGGTGATTTGGAAGTGTTCCGGCGCATTAGCAGGAATGGGGAATCCTACGCTGTGAATCCTTATTTTTCTATTGCCTTTACTGTCTTCAGGATTAAGACGATCGACTGTTTTTATTACGTCAGTAATAGAGCTGCCAGTAAATTCATCGCCGAATACGTAAATGCTTATTTTTTTATTGGGATCACGAAAAGAACTAATAGCACGTGTTATACCTTCTACCGGACTACTATTACTAAACGTGTTCCAGATTCGAAGATTACTGATTATTGCACGTCTACGCCCAGGAGTATCCGGTATCCATTTACCTCGATACTGTGAAAAGAGGTAGCTACCCATGTCGCTCATAATCTGGATTCCTTGCACGTTTGGGTAGACATCCAATGTTGTTGTGAGTTGTTTGATCATCTTCTCCCAGTTGGCATTAACCATACTGCCTGAGGTGTCGATTATAAAAATAATGTATTCACTATCGACTGGTATACCGCCAACAAGACTTGTATCTGCATTTTTCAGCTTTGATAAAAGGCGTTGCATTTCTTTGGTTAATGACTGTTTTGCTGATTCAAATTGACCAGTAATCGTGGATTGAACAGAAGAGTTATCTTCCAGCGAAACCAATTTCTTTTCAGTCTTATTCTTATCCTGTTGTAAACGCGCGATTCGGTCTTTCCATATAGATATTTGTTCCTGTTTATCATTAAGCTCACGATTCAGGACAGTTGTTTCCCCTCTAATTTCGAACAAGTTTTTTTGTAGATCTCGTATTAGCTTATCGTTACTTGATTGAGATACGGGTTCGATGATTGTCGAAGGTATGCCAGTTTTTGTAATCACCAATAAAAGTATGATGGCACCGAAGCCACAAGTGATAATATCCAGAAAAGATAAACTAAAGACATCTATTTCACGACGTTTCTTCATATAAATTTTTATGGCCAGTCATTCGATGGGCTCATGAACGAGCCTGCTGTTGCACGAGATAATCGCCAATAGGCAATCGCTGCGTATGGATCGCCTTCGATTGGTGTCAAGAGAATGTTGACAGGTGTGCGGCCTGGCAATTTATCTACAGCCTGGTTAAAAAGTTTAAAGCGATCCGCTCCGGAGATAGTCGTACTCCGTGGTGCTTTTGAGCCTAGTGTCGGTAAACCATCGGTAATGAGATAGATATTATCCGGTTTCGGATTGAGTTGATTAGCTGCTATAAATGCTTTTTCCAGATTTGTACCTTGAGTTGGCGTCAGTTGGTTGAGAGTTTTGAAGGCACTATCAAGCTTATTTTTATCTTTTACATCCAGCCATTTTCCTTTGCTATTAGGTACCAATGATTCGGTATCAATATTAAAATGGTATATTTGGAACTGGCTATCAATTGGGAGTTTAGCGCTTAACCATTCAACTATCTTGATAGTATGTTGCCATTTTGGGGCTGTGCGTTTTCGGTCTTCCGACATATTACGCCGACGCAATATATTGACGATGGTTTCATCTAACATGCTGGCTGAACTATCCAGCAAAATTAATAGTCGTTTGCCGCTCATTTTTAAGCCGGTTACATAGGCTCGATCACCATCACCCGAAAATTTACGAGATGCTTCTCCAGTTTCATCCAGCTTTTGTTCCAGTATTTTTTTTTGCTGTTCAAGCTTTAGCAATTCTGTTTTGAGAGCGTCGAGTTCAGTATTATCACTCATTGCTATTAAGTCATCGTGTTGGCTGCTTAGCTGCTCTATTTCTTCAGTAATTTTACGAGCCAATCCCTGCGTAATATTTATTTCTTTATCAACTTCATCAATCGTATTTTTAATTTCAACAAGATTTTTTTTGCCTTTTAATATTTCTTCTTCCAGCAAAGATACTTCGGATTGATGTACTGGCGTGGTTGTATTAACTGGTGATGGAATGGTGTTGTCAATATTGTGTTTAATAATGAGAAATAACAATACAGCCGCACCAAAACCACAAGACATAATGTCAAGAAATGACAGGCTAAATGGCGTTAGCTGGCGCCTGTTCCTAGCCATTCTTTTATTTCACCATAATCATAGTTGAACTTTTTTCTAAAGTAGTTTTTATTTTGTCGCCAAGGGCAAGAATAGTTTTTGAATTTATAATGTTATCGTTCAGAAAAACCTGAGCATTATTCTCATTCTTCACTGAATAATGTCCGTCTTGATAATGGACTGAATACTGGCTATCGGCACTTTGTTTTGTCTCTATCTGGTGATCAACAGTAAAAAAATATTGTCGTCCATCAAGTTTAAAAGCAATATCATTAATCAGTATATGAGTGATCTGTGTTGATTGTTGCTTGCCTGTAGAGGGGGTTTTCAAATTGGCGACTGGTTCAAGTACAGGTAATTCAGATAAGTAGTTATTGTCCGGATCACTTTTATGAAAATATTCCGTATAGTTTTTTGCTGCTGTAAACAGTGCAAATTCATCCAGCATGTTTGCATTATCGAACCCGTCAATAAAACCAGGAAGATTTCCGAAACGATGGCTTAACAACAATACTTCTGGTTTTTCTATACGCTTATAAATACGTTCATATAATGGCAATAGTTCTTTTAAGATGGTTTCACGGGTAATGTTGGCACTAAAGGATTGTGACTTGTATTCGATATCCATTTTACTTATGGATGTATTCGTTAGCCTCGCCAGGCAATCAGGTATCTTTTCAAATAGTAGTTGCTCTGTTTCGGCATTGTGATGAGGGTCAAAGCGTGATTGATTTATAAACTCATGACTAATCAATCGGGCGCATTGCTCATGAATACCCATCAGGCCGATATCCGGTAATATCTCTGTTGAAATGACTTGATGATTTTTATCAGTTTCAATACGAGTAAGAACAGATTGATGTAATTGTATGTCGAGGTGCAGTTGCTCTCCCTGATTCAGTGCTTTGATTGACGCAAGTAGGGCGCTATCAATTAATTTAATGTTCTGAAAGTTAGCTGCCTTAAGTAATCCCAGTAATAGTCCTAGTTGGTCTTGATTAAAACTGGAGGGAACAGCAATCAAACTGTTCGCAGGTTTTCCTGCTTGTTCATAAATTTCGGCCAACTGCATATAGGCCAGATCAGCATTATGGCGTATCTGATTGGAAGTCGATTGTATAGCTTCCTGACCAAGGCGATACCAGTAGTCATCATGTGTGCTGCGAGGATAAATACGTGTTAATTTCTCCGCAGAGGTACCGAACGCAATCTTGTTATCTTTTATTACGGCATAACCTGGACTATTCAGCAGCATCTGGCCACCGCTGGCAACACGAATATTTGAATCATTAAGATCTATAACAGTTAATGTATTCATGATTAATTCCGTTATAGCGCTTTCAGATGTCGAATTAGACTTACGTCACAATAGCGTTGAGTATCCAGAACCAGGCGTTCTTGCAGAAGTTGCAATTGATGCATCAGGAACATAATAAAAATACTGATAATCAACGCAACGAAGGTTGAGTTGAAAGCAACGCCCAGGCTTAAAGTTACGCCAAGGATGTCACCTTCAACGGCTCTGTGAGCTTGACCCAATGCTTCACCGATACCACGGACAGTCCCGATAAAACCGATAGAAGGAATAGCCCAGATGATATATCTGACCATAGACAGTTCTGAATCAAGTCGTTCAGATTCATGCTCACAGATGTCTTTGATAGTTGTCGCAACATCCTGAATATTTTTGGTTGATCCAAATCGTTGCAAACCAGAGAGCAATGCTCTGGGTAATAGATACTCTCGTTCTATCTCATTAAGATCCTGTATAGGCCTCGAGTACTCTCGCGTATCTTCAGGCAGAAGGCTGGTGCCTGGACTTATATTAATTAAGGTTTGCGATAATAGGGCACGCTCTTTCAAAATAGTCTTGGCTTTTAAACCCATAATCACGAAGACCCACAAGGCCAGGATAAAACACGCTTCTTGTTCAAAGTCTTTTAGCACAATATAAAGGGAACGTTCAATTTCTACAGTTTCTCCAGCAGATTGTTGAGCCGCTTGTTGTTCCAGTATCACTTCAGCATTAGGCCTGATTACAGTCACATAAATGGTATGCACAATAATTAATGATAAAAATAATGCTATTACTTGATAGATGAAATCGGATAAAGGGTTGTTTTTATTCATAATATTTTATATGTCTACTGGAAAAGCAGTGGGGATATCCTGAGATAAGGTTTCTGTAGGATCGAAAGAATCTGGTGTTTTGATAACCGTTGAATTTGTTGGATTAGTTTCGGTTGTCTCGGTTTGTTCGTTATTAATATTTGTCGTGCTCTCTTCATTTTCCTGTTCGGCAATGACAGCAACAGATATAAACAGCAACAAACCAATCAGGATTCTAATCATAGTTAAAATTATTTATGCCTAATCAAGATATCTTGCAATTCGAAATCCCACGTCCTCACGTGGTTTGTCAGTATAGTCTCTATAAGATAACCGTAGTTCTGTGATCGTTCCATGTGCCCACGATGCACCACGGACAACATGAAATTCTCCTTTTACAGGACCAAGCGGGTCGACAGCAATTCTATTATTACTTGCCTGAACAGAGTAGTAGTCATGTACCCATTCTGCAACATTACCACCCATATCATAGAGCCCATTATGATTCGGAGCAAAACTACCGACCGGCGCTGAAACCGCAAAACCATCATTGTAATTATTAATGGTTTTGCCGAGAAAGCCACTTGCGTTCATGTCTGCGTAATTACCGCTTTTTTTAGGAGGTGGCATTTTATCACCCCATGGGAATTTTAAAGAATCAGATTCATTGACGCTTCTCGCAGCCCATTCCCATTCGGCTTCTGTGGGTAAGCGGTAACCGTCAGCACGGGCATTAAACCCGGAAACTTTATTGTTTTTGATTATATAGAATGGTTGGAATGATTCCTTTTGACTTAACCAGTTGCAATACAGTGCCGCTTCTTCCCAACTAATATTTGCAACGGGCTGTGTACCATTATTCATGCTGTGTCCTTGCAAGCTACCTGAGCTATGGCTGGCTTTGAATAAACTAAACTCGTTATTAGTAATTTCATTAATACTCAGATAAAAAGGGCGTTTGAGTTCTACGGTCTGAATCATTTCGTTAGCACGTCTGCCCGGTTCTCGCCGTGATGCGCCCATAGTGAATTTATAGGGATTAAATAATTTCAACTCTTGACCGGCACTGGTTTTAATAAGCTGCTTAATATTTTCCATTTTTTGTTGCTTGAGTGATTTAAGCGTCACATTAACCTGTTGAGGCACACCTTCAATTGGCGTAATAGTCGTTTTGTAGTCAACATAACCTTCCTTGCTAACGCTGATAGTGTGTTGCGTTGTTGATAAAGCTAATGTTGTTCCTGAAAGCTGGACTATTTTATTATCGATATATAGTTTTGCATCTGTTGGTTGCAGGTTAAACATCACCTCTACCAGTTCAGTAGACATTTTTATATTCAGGCGTTCGCTTTGTCCTGCGGCAACATTAACGTTGTTTGTTTTGGAGACAAAGCCTTGTTTATAAAGTCGAACGGAACTTTTTTTACCGGGAGTGATTGCCACTTCTAAAGGTGTTTTTCCTGCATAGTCTCCATCAATTGTGACATTAGCACCATTCGGATCGGATTCAATGAATAAGGTCGCATCAGCTGGCTTGAGTTTAATATCAGTAAAGGCAAGAGGTTCACTGGCAATGACATCAATCGTGTTTTGCCAGTCTTTAAATCCAGATTTTTTAATTCTGATACTATACTTGCCTTGCAGCAATTCGAGTGTTGACGGAGTGCTGGATAATTTTTCATCATTGATCAGGATGTCGGCTGTTTCAGGTGTTGAAGCAAATTTCACTTCTGCCCACGCAGGAATCAGTTCAATGTTTAAGTCCTGGGTAATGCCCTTGCCCTTGATCTCGATAGTTTGTTCATACGGGAAATAGCGCTCCGCTACAATACCAAGCTGGTGTGTCCCTGCTTCTATATCATTGACTTTCATCGGCACCAACCCTTGCTCAATACCGTCCAGAAAAACTTTAGCTTCATTCACATTTGTAGCATTAACTTGTAAGTGACCAGGCAGCGGATCCAGCTTATATGAAAACTCCTGATTCTGTTTATCTTCGACTGTTAATACGTCTTTAAGTACATGATAACCTTCTGCACTGATTTCTATGTTATAGCTATTCTTCCTTAATAAATAACGATCTGCCAATGCCAGCTTGAACGGTGTTTGAATTGTTATGATGGCATTCCCCGGCTCAACAATCAGGTGTATTGATTTAGTGGTAAACAGAAACCAGATAATAACTATAAGGAATACGCATGAAATTAATATAATTAATCTCGATATTAGTGAACGAGATTGGGGGGTAATTTTTTTATGTGGATTAGGTGGTTCAAAAATTACGGGTTCGATATGTTGCATAAATTAAAATCTGCCTAGTTGATTTTTTCAGTGGCTGCGATTCGAACAATTTTTTGAGCAGATGTTTGTGCAACAATAAATTCTATACGAACGTCACGATAGCCATCACGCTTACCTACGGCAACATATTTCCCAGGCCGTAGGCTTAACTCCTTCGATTCAAAGGCACCCATCTTTCCAACTTTGTACAGGATAACGTCTGTCATATTATCTGATTCAAGTGATATTTTTATGGGTGTCGCACTAACTCTCAGTAAGTTTTCAAGGTCATTGAGTTGTTTAGTCAAAACTGGCCCTGGATTATTAACATTGCGAACTTCGTTGTAATAAGTCGTTACATCAGCATGAACATTTTTGTCGTTGAGTCGTTCCGGTTCTGACAATATTTTTTCCAGACGCTTATATGTGGTTAACTGATTTTGGGCCCGTTGTTTCCCCGTTTCTGCGTTAATGAGATTACTCTCAAGTTTTAATGCACTGCTGTATAGATCGATTGCGTCCTGCCATTGTTCATTTCTTTCCTTGTCCGCAGCTTCATTCAACGTATTTGCTATCTTCAGGGCAGTGGCCTTGTGTTCAGTTTGCTGTAAGGCAGTTTTTGCGGATGTGGACGCAGGCTTAATCTTCAGTGCTTTATTGAATTCAATAATTGCTGTATTGAAATTTTGTTGTTCGAGCGCAGCATAACCAGCAGTCATGTTTGTGCTGAATTGTTTATTTGCTAATAATTCATTCGTTTCCTGTAGTTTTTGTCGGGCGACTTTTGTATCAGGGTCAAGGTCCAGGGCCGATTGAAAAGCTTTTTTTGCATCAACCAGGCGACTGCTTTCAAGTGCCTCATTAGCTTGTTTTATATAAACAAAGACATCGTCAAGTATTTGCGTGCGAGCAAGTCCTTTCGCTGCGAGCTGTGACTCATCAGTAAATAAAGCCGCAGTCTTGAAGGCCTTGAATGCCAGTAATGTGTTGCCTGTATCAAGGGCATTTTGACCTTGTTCTATATTTTTATTATAGATAATATCAATCTGATCGACGAGCTTATTAAAAATAGCCAGACCGGTTTGATATTCTTTAGTAGCCTGCGAAAAATTTTGTTGATTATACTGTCTGTCACCACTTTCAATCTGTTTTAGTCCCTGTGTATATTCTTCTGTTGCCCATATTTGTGCATTATTTTTTTTGAGGATGTTTTGTTTTTCAAGACTCTGCTGTAAATATGATTGTGTTTCCTTTCTTAAGTCCATGTCCTTGATTTGTTCATTAGATGAACTTGAATGAGTCGTAACGTCAACGCCAGTAACTGTTGTTGTGGAACTATCAATTTGGGATGAAACATCAATAGAAACATCATTCGCTTGTTTTTTTGAGTTAATGATTTCAGGTTTTTTAACCCAATCAGGCAAGAAGAAGATGACAATAACAAGGCTAACTAGAATTAATAAAAAAACTGTGCCAATGATAAGGGTTTTAGTGCTGATGTTTTTTGAATTGCCTGATCCATCTGCCGCAATTTCAGGTGTGCGTTGAAATGGAACAGGTTTTATTTCTTTAAAACCATTGTCAGAATCATTTCCCATATGCATTGGAGTTCATGATTCCGTTAAATATTTCCGGTTTCTGACTTGTATATTTCTCGCAATACCTCGCGCCATTGTGCATATTGTTCATTAACTGATCCACTCAGAGTGACCGTGCGTTCTTCCAGGTTGACGGTATGTGGTTCTATTTCTGCATCAAGAGAAGCTGAAATTTCTTGTAATGCCTCAACATGAATTTTAGCTTCTTCACGTTTATTCATCCCACTGACGACGGATGCACCACCAGCAAGAATACCAACCTGTCCCGCAGTGCGTGATATAGATGAACTACTACCCTGTGCAAGTATACCGGCTAATACAGCTAGCACGCCGCCAACCAGACGCGTGGTGGCCTGTGAGTTGACTTCGCGTAATGCCTCGCCTTCTTCATAATAGGCACGGCGCCATTCGTGGTATGGTTCTTCCATCTGACGCGAGAAGTTAGCGTAGTATTCTTGTAAGGTATCCACAAATAAATTGTCCCGTTCACGAATTGTTTCTATACGATGTAATAAAGGGTCATTTTTTGCTGGTAATCGCTTAATCGTTAAACGATCTTTATTATCTGCTTCTATATATTCATCAAATGCTTCCGGTGAAAAGCGTTTGGCAAACTGGAGTTTTGAAATAGTTCTAATATTGCTAATTTCTTCAGCACCCAGTTTTCGATAATACAACAACATATCATTAGCAATTTGGTCGTATAAATTCTGAAACGGCTCCCTTTTGTTGGCATTATTTTCATAAGCGTATTTACTGGCTTCTTGCTTATAACGTTTGCTATACCACTTTCGATTGCTTGAATCACTGACCGTAATATCAAGCTCCAGAGTTGCACCATCAGATTTAATAATTTTGCCGTCGACCCAAACATCCATTTCACTTTGCTTTTCTGGAATAAGGCGTACAACACCCCAGTTGCCACTGCCCTGAATTGTTTGCATTAATTTAAATGGTATATAACGTGCTTCAGCCTCAAGGATCTTGGTATAACCGTTAATATCTTCAGTCTTACTTTCAGTAATATCAGGGTCAAAGACATTAATCCCGACATCAAGTAATAATGCTTCAGGAATAGCCATGCCTGTTATTAGAACAGGTTCGGTTTTTGTGCTTCTGATAGTCGTTGTATTACATGCTGCCAGAAATAAAAACACACTGACTATCATTAATACATTGTTAAGTTTTTTTGTGAACATATTCTGCTGTTCCTAGGTACCTTCTTTATATTTTCTATACTCATCCCATAATTTTTCTCTAAGAGCAGGATCTTTCTCTTTTATTGCTGCTTCTCGTAACTGTCTGGCAATGACATCATCTCCCTTACTGTTTACCAGATCTGGCGGAATATTAATATTGGTATTCTCGCTCGGAAACGCGTTTTCACCGGAGGATTTTTGAGTGGCCGTGCCATTGTTATATGGCTCAGAACCTTGTTCTGCGATATCACCATATTCATCCAGCCCCTTAAATCCATCCACCCCATCAGCAGTAGCTCCGCCGCCGCCACTTTGTGGTGAACCCTGTTCATTTTGTTTTTCATTTAAGAATTCTCTTTCACGTAAGAGTAATCTATCAAAATCAGCAAAGCGGTCATCCAGTTTTTGATCGAGCTGCTGTGTTTTTTCTTCGCTGGTCAGATTGTCATTAGTTGTCGCCGAAGTAGTGACATCAATATCGTCACTGTATTTTGTGGATGTTTTTTCAGTCGGGAGCGCAATATTTTCTGTAGCTTTATTTTCCTCTACTATTTTTTCAGTGCTATCGGGTGTTGTGGGCATTGTCTTGCAAGCCGTTAAAGTAAATAGCAGGCAGCATAAAAATATATCTTTTAAGGATAGTGATGTTGTCATACCGTAATGACTGGTCATCAATTGTTTCTCATGTTTTGATTGAATTGGATTATTTGATATCACTATTTGGTTAACAAATATTTAACCCTGAGGTTTTTCAACGATATTATCAAGGCTATAGCCTATGAAATCGATATTAAATAATAGTTTGTATGTAAATTCTTAACTAAATACTAAAGAATTTTTACACAATAATTATGACATAATGAACAACTACTTGTTCCATTAGAATAAGCGGGAATAGGACAGATAATAACGCGAAAGGCGTTTATTTCACGCCAATTCAGCAAAAGCAGGTTTGAGGGGTCTGGAAACTCACTAGCTATACCTAGTAAATGACAAGTTGCCTTACTATTTCTGTATGCCCAAGGACTTCAGCAATTTCAGAATGAATAGATGCCCTGGTTTCCGCATTTAATGAAGGGTCATCGCGTGTTAATACAATAACCGTTGCCGGGTGCACGAACAGGTCTTTAGTGTGATAACACTCACCCGGTGCTTTGGGGAGTCCACCATCATGGTGATAATCTTTTTCCAGACTATCGTGTGATATTTCTTGCAGGCTATTTTTAAGTGTTAATGTTTTTGCCAGATATTCATCACATTGAGGAAGTCTGAATTGGGCACTTTTAATAACATCTTCGGACAAACTCAATAAGTTCTTTGCCTGATTACTGACACCATCCGCCGTTGCAGTACTGCTATCCAGATTGGCGATCAATTTTTTCCCTGCTATTTCGTAATCGGCTAATAATCCCGCAGTGATAGAAATACGTTGTCGATCTTTCTCACTCACTACATCAGTACGGCTAACGCCACGAGCCTCGTCCTTATCCATTGTGCCGCTGGCAATGCTTGGAAGGGGCAATATTGTTAGTAAGAATGTACAGATTAAATAGCCAGTTTTAGTTATATGCATGGTGGTTTCCAATAAGGATTGAATAATTTGTTAATGATAAGCATTCTCATTAACAAATGAAAGAAAATTAAACATAATTATTTATTATGTCTAACTAAAGGACTCGACAAGTTTGATTAGAATGGATTCCAGGTCTTCTTTCGGGTGTATTTCATGTAACCCACATTGACGCCAGCCCTCAAACCCGCACCTAGCCTCATAGGAGCCAGAATGATGTTGTCAGATTGATGATAATTGGCACTTATGCCGCCAATGAAGTAGAGACTTCCGTCAATCGCAGGAAAACGCTGAAATAATGCATCTGCATTGGGGAGATGATAGATCAGTACAAATACCTTTGAGGCATTTGCCCCGGCATCGAAGCCGATGGAGGGTCCAGTCCAATGTACGGTTGTACTGCCACCTTTTTTCATTGTTAGCGTTCCATTTCCATAGCGTGCGCCGATTCCCAAAGCACCGCTGGCTTCTTCTCCTTTAATTATTGCGTTTGGTCTTCCATGTTCCTTGAATATTTTTTCTATAACCTCGCCCAGACCTTCAGTACCTTCGCCAAAAAAATTAGCCGCGTCATCTATTACAGTGCCTTTATCATAACTGTCGTCTTCAGCAAATACAGGAACTGATATGAGAGAAATGATAATGCTTGTTAAGAACAATAGTTGTCTGATCATTTTATTTTCCTGTTGGATTGTCGAGAGTATACGGCCAAAATAATACCGGATATATGCTTAAAAACCCTGTCTGTGATGGTTTTCGCAGCTTAAGCGTTAAAGCTGAATCAATATTGTTGCTAGCTGGAAATTTTCTTATGTAAATGAGGCATGGATGATTTATCACCCGCTTTCATATACCTTTTTTCTTCGCCTGAAGCGGTTACATTTTCATAAACCCCGTCATCGCGTTTAACAAGTTTAGTAAAACCACTTTCCTTGAGTTTGGAATTACCGACCGGAACACTGATAGATATCGGTCTAATAACAAGTCTTACGGGGGCTGAAAAGTCTGTGTCTTCTAGCGGAATTTGTGCAGTAAAACAGACTTCGCCCCAGGTTTTTAATTTGTCATTGATACTATGGTATACCTCTACGGTTTTACCATTCGCTTCACAAAAATAATCATATGTTGGCATAGAGGTCTCTTTAAAACAGTTCCATTTAATGTACAGGATTATAGAATAAAATTATTCCCATTCCAGTTCAGTATACGCTTTTGAAACATTTGTCGGATGCTGATATTCAAATAATAGCCAGTTTGAGTGGTTGTTCTTGTCAACACTTTCGATAGCTTCGTTTATAAATAGACCATTTGCTATTGCCAGTCGTGTTTCATCCAGTAAACGTTGTAAATAGCCTTGTAGTTGTTCTGTGGCGTCGATTATTGAATTTGTCTCTGTGCCATGACCAGGAATAACTGTTTTCACAGTCAAGCCGAGCAATTCTTCGATGGTTTTTAGCCAGCCAATCAGATTACCCGTTAATGATGGGATGCGCTCTCGGAATATTAAATCACCCGCCCAAAGTGTACCGGTTTTATTATCAATAACGACCAAATCACTATGGCTGTGAGAAACAGGGTAAGCGATTAGCGTTAAACTTCGGTTTCCAAGATCAAGCGTAGTCGTTTCATCAATTAAGATATCGGGTCCTATAACTGATGTTGTAGCTGGATTTGGTCCTAGATCATCCTTAAATCGTTCTAAAAAGAACTCACGGTTTTGTTCAACCTCTACCGCAAGGTGGTGATGACCTACATATTCAGGTTTCTCAACAATGAATGCCTTGTTTCCAAGCAGGTGATCAAAATGAATATGAGTATTAATTACGTAACAAATCGGTTTGTCAGATACGGCTCTGATCCGTTGTAATAATTTTATACCGGTATTAACCGAACCGCCCGTATCTATTACGGCTATACATCTATCACCAATTATGAATCCAATATTTGCAATATCATCATGCTGGACATTATCAATAGAGACATGTTTTCCATGATGCAGAAAATTTCCCGGTGATACTTCTTTGAGATTAAAATCCTGTTCTGGATCTGAAGCAAACCCAAGGTTCATTATTATGAGTAAAGCAAAAGCTGTTAAATATTTTAGGATATTCATGTGTTTAATATGACCCGAATAAAAACAATAAGTTGTCGAGATAACTGTAGTCACCAAATTTTGCTGGGCCCGACATCATAATTCGTCCGCTATTATATAAATCTGGCGCATTTTTAGTTTACTCCAAAATCCCAAAGAACGTTTATGCTCTGTAAGTCGTTGATTAGCAAGTTGTTAAATTATTACTCTTGTCGAATCTTAAAAAGTGGGCTAGGGTTATTACTGGTGGTTATGAAAAACACGTTTATCTTACATTCAGTTATTTGCCTGCCCGATTATAGGAGACAACTCCTATGAACATGGGGTACGGCTATTTATCCATGCCTACAAATATCAATTTCGATACCAATACCGTAATTTATCAAGGGGGTGTTATGTTTGAACATGATCAGGAGATAGTTAATTCATTACTTAATGATAATAAGGATTTCAAAAGGCTGTATGAAAAACATGACGTATTAAAAAATACTGTTAAAGAGGCTAATGAAAAAAACATTAATGTTGACCAGATTAGTCTGGAAGGGCTAAAAAAAGAAAAACTGATTCTTAAGGATCGTATGGCGACTATTATCGAAGACTACAAACATAGTCACGCATAACGCTTTTTCTTAGTAACTGATTTATTAATAAAAAACCCCGCTATTTGCGGGGTTTTTTATTTTATAGTTAAGGCATGCCGGGCGTGATTTGTCAGATGCTATATAGTTTAATTTTATGATTTAAAAGGCCAGACGAATGCCGATTATCAAAAGCATACTGGCGAGAACCGGTCGCATTATTTTATCGGGTAAAAATGTACCAAAATGGCTTCCCAGATATATTCCAGGTAAAGAACCAATCAGTAAACTGCCTAGTAAAATATAATCTACAGTGCCTATATGAGCATGTCCAAGGCCGGCTATTGCCGTGATGGGTACCGCATGTGCGAGATCAGTACCGACTATTTGAATAGCCTTTAATCTCGGATAAAGAAAAAATAAAAACGCGGCGCCAATAACACCTGCACCGACCGAAGATAATGTAACGAGGATACCAATTATAATACCTGCAAATACAGTAAACGGTTTCCTATACTTACGATGAATAACTTTTATAACATCAAAGTTTTCTTTCTGACTGAGTTTATGTAACTGATTTCGGCTCAATAAAAAAAGCGCAGTCAATATCAACGCGATACTCAGAGTAGACATGATCAAGCTATCGTAATTAACGCCAGCAGTATCCAGTTTCTTAATAACTATGAGTGAGCAAAGTGAAGCTGGAACACTACCATATGAGAGCAGGATAACGATCGGCCATTGAATATTGCCATGTTTGTGATGAACAAAAATCCCGCCCGATTTGGTAATTGCGGCATAGAGTAAATCTGTTCCGACGGCTATGGCAGGTTTGATACCAAAGCCAAGTACCAGAATTGGTGTCATCAAGGACCCGCCTCCGATACCGGTCATGCCGACGACAAAGCCGACGACAAAGCCGATAATAGTAAATGAAAAATCCATATATCTTTGTTAAATAAGGTTTTATCAGGTTCAGAAATAAAAAGGTAAGCTAATTTACAGGGCGATAACTATTCTGAAAAGGAATTATTAAGTATATTTTTATAATTTTATCGTATATACATAGTTTATAAAGATGAAAATACAACAACTCAAATACATCTGGGAAATAGCTAATCATGGGCTGAATGTCTCTGCTACAGCAGAAAGCCTTTTTACCTCACAACCCGGTATCAGCAAGCAAGTCAGGATGCTTGAAGATGAGCTTGATGTTCAGATCTTCCAACGCAACGGTAAGCATCTTACAGAGATTACCCCTGCGGGCCGGATCATAATTGATATGGCTGGAGAAATACTGGATAAAGTCGAAGGGGTTAAAAGAGTAGCTGAGGATTTTAGCGATAAACGAAATGGTAGTCTCTCAATTGCGACCACACACACACAGGCACGTTATTTACTACCCCGAATAATTCAGGATTTTATCAAACTTTATCCAGAAGTCTCTTTACATATGCATCAGGGTACGCCTGTACAAATATCCGAATTGGCTTCGAAAGGAACGGTTGATTTTGCTATAGCAACTGAAGCATTAGAATTGTTTGATAACCTGATCATGATGCCTTGTTATCGTTGGAACAGGAGTGTTGTAGTTACTCATGACCACCCTTTAGCGAATGAATCTGTTTTAACTTTGGAAGCCTTGGCAGAATATCCTCTTGTAACTTATGTGTTTGGTTTTACTGGTCGTTCGCAACTCGATCAAGCTTTCAGAAAAGCCGGCTTAATACCCAAGCTGGTTTTTACCGCTTCTGATGCCGATGTTATCAAGACGTATGTAAAGATGAATTTGGGGGTAGGGATTGTCGCCAGTATGGCTTATGACCCGGATATTGATAAGGAACTGGTTTCAATCGACGCAAGCCATTTATTTGAAGCGAGTGTGACCCGGATTGGTTTTCGACGAGGGACTTTCCTGCGCGGCTATATGTATGAATTTATCAGGCAGTTTGCTCCTCACTTGACTCGGAACATCATTCAACAATCAATGCAGGCTGTCACTAGACATGAGTTGGAAGAAATATTTAAAGATATTGTGCTACCAGATTATTAATTCAGTGTTTAAAGAAAGTCCAGGTCCGGGTTGGCATCCAGAATATCTTTTGCTGCGTCTTGTTCATTGGTTTTGCCGCTCAGCACTTCATTTACCAGCTTAAAGTAAACGGTATAAATGATCGGGTCTAGCGCTTCATTTTCAACGATGAAAAAAGGCGCTCGATCAACATTATATTGTTTCGCCAGTTGCATACCCTCGCTATCAGCATCCCGTTCATCTGCGATAACCGTGCGCGCTATCTCATCGATGTAACCGTCCTTTTCCAGACGTGCCTGTACTTCAGCACATTTTCGACATGGGTTGCCATCAGCTTTTATTTTTTTTACATATGTAATACGCATATGTTTATTTTTTTAAATTTCCCTCATGTAGGCCACACTCTTTCTGTGTAGCCTCTTCCCACCACCAGCGACCTTCACGTTCGTGCTGATTTGGCAGTACTGCCCGGGTGCAGGGTTCACATCCAATGCTACTAAAGCCTTGTTCATGCAAAGCATTAAATGGCACACCATTACTTCTTATGTATTCCCAAACCTCTGCTGATGTCCAATTAGAAAGTGGATTAAATTTATATAAATTTTTATCAGCGGTTGAAAACGCCGCGTCTTTCTCTACTACAGGTACAGCATTACGTGTATCCGGACTCTGGTCTTTGCGTTGTCCAGTAATCCATGCGTCCAATGTCATCAATTTTCTGCGCAATGGGACAACCTTACGAATACTACAACATTCCTTATGGCCATCTTTGTAAAAACTATATAAGCCTTTTGCCCGTACCAGATTTTGTACTGTTTCAGCATCTGGCGAGAGCACATCGATCTCTATGTTGTAATGCTCCCTGACTTGTTCAATGAAGCGATAAGTTTCAGCATGTAGCCGTCCGGTATCCAGTGAGAACACTTTCACATCGGGTTTAATCTTTGTGGCGATATCAATCAAAATGACATCTTCTGCGCCACTGAATGAAATGGCGATATTTTCAAAACTTTCAAGGCCTAATTTAATGATTGCGGCGGGGGACCGCTCGCTATATTCATTAGCCAATTGATCTGGATTAAATTCTGTTGCGCTCATGTTTGCCTATGAATGTATGTTATTGATTTTGATTTTAAATTAAGGCGGCGAGTTTATCAGAAAGATACAGCTCGAATATAGAACAAGTCTTTATATTTATAGTCCAGATTCGAATAAATTGGCTAATTTATGGTCTGGATAGGCTATCCTTATTGAAATGATTATTATTATGTATTTGAATAGATTATTATTTTTCTATAATCATCTGATAATATTTAACAATACAGTAATTACTTGTGGGGCCGGATCAATGAGCGATAAATCACCTGAAATGACCGAAATTAAAACGATGTGGTCAGAAAGCTTGCTGGAAGCTCTCTACGTGGCGTTGAGAAAGGAAAAAGAAGATAAACTGGTCAAGGAAGTTATCGATGACCTTCGAGCAAAGGAATATGACGATGAGTACATTATCAACAAGGTTAAGAAAAAAGTATGTCCAAATGCCGCAGTACGCATTGAAGCATTATTGACGGGTAAAACAATAAGTAAGTCTATCGATGAGGAAGGTAAACCTTTGAGCAAGGCTGATCAAGCCAGAGCCAGCGCAGCAAAAAAACGCGCAAAAGAAGGTTTAGTTGGAAAAATAAAAGGAATATTTGGCGGAAGTTGATTGTGTCCTACATAGTATGACTCTCGAGGTACTTTGCTGGCAGATAGGTACCGTGGGCAGAAAGATCAGTCAGGTATAACGTATTAGTATCATCCATTTCAATGACCAGATGCATGCGTGAAATATCTCTTAATTTCGGGTCCATCATAATATCGCTCTTGCTATCACGGCCTATAATGTTCTTGCCAATTCTTAAGTCGTAACTGCGTCCGACATCATCAATAAATTTGCAGCCCGATTCCCCCGCAACTAACTTGCAGCTGTTTTTTGATAATAAAATTACAATTTTTTTGCCTGGCTTCATCTTGATGGTCACATTTTCACCTTTAGGCATTTTTTCCATCTCACCGCCGCTGTATTCTCCTGAAATAGGTTCAAAAACCGTATTTTCAAGCATGATCGTATCTTTAAATTCTCCGCCAGCGTCTGAATCGCTTGCGTCATTTAACGATCTTTTCTTTTCGGAATAGAGATATTTTATTATCTCTTGCCTAGACGAGAGGTATTGCATGTATTTTACAAGTGCAACTCGACGAAATTCGTTTAATTCATCGTCGCCGCTGTGCAGAGCGCCAATGATTAAGCGCCAGTTATGATCTTGCGAAAAAATCTGAGCATCCATTTCCCGTAAGGCACGATTAATACTGTCAGGGTTTTCGATTGATTTCGACAAAATTCCGACAAATCGTTTTTCAATCTCTTTTATAGTTCTTGCTTCTTTTTTAAGTTCATCCAGAGAGAACTTCACCATGCCAGTAATTTTTTTAGAAGGCACAGACGTACGGCCTGAAAGGCTAAACTCGAAATCGGACAAGGAACAAAATTTAAGGTTCTGTTCACCGATGGATAATTCTATTGGCTTGGTGAAAAATTTATTTAACATATTAATGAGGACTTTATGTAGTGATACCGTATAAGTAACGTGTTGGTTATTTCCATAATCATATCTCAGCCAATATAGAATTTACTCTAAACTGATTTTTTAAACGCTTTAAATGTGGATGATTTCACATATTTAAATTTGGGTCAGCGCTAAAAGCCGTTTTCTTATGTCTTTCCGTTTTGTCGCTAAATTGTAACAGTTTCCATTTAGCATTCAATTTTAATCGTACGCTTTTCCAAATTTATTCTTCGTTGGGCCGGGCTACAATTCGACAATTGTTTAACAAAAGAATAGAACTCATCTAAATCATTAAGTTTTTCATATATTTCTAAAAATGCAGGAATATATTTTTTGTAGGTGACGACTGCGGCGAATTTTGCATTGTTAAGTTCAGTTGAAAACCAGCCTGCGTAGACATCTTTCGTCCAGCCTTGCCTCAGGACAGCATATTCATTACGCATGTTATCAAACAGTACTTTTTTGTGGGTACGCATGGATTGTTCAGTTTGCCCGGACTGGTATAATTTGCTCAATAATGACTTATATTTCATAACGAGGTATATGAACTGATCCTCCTGATCTTGTGAGTCAACATAATCCCCATATTGTTCTTCAGATTTTTGACTAAGCCATTTTCTTACACCTATGGTAGCGATTGCCTCAGCATACGCTTCATTAAATTCCGTATCGTTTTTAATATAAAGTTGTTGATGAGCCAACTCATGGAAAATTACAGTTGCGAGTCTTATATCATTCCAGCGTAACATTGTATTTAATACAGGGTCATTGAACCAGCCCAGTGTTGAATATGCAGATACACCACCTAGGTAGACATCTAGCCCTTTTACTTCTAGATTTTGTGCATGTTTTCGTGCATCTGATTCTGCAAAATAACCGCGATAGTCCAGACAACCGACAATCAGGTAACACCACTTTATAGGTTCAATTGAAAACTCCTCCGTTGCAAATATATTCCAGACTACATAGTCACGTTCAAGATCAACGTAAGACAAATAACTCTTATTTTCGGGCATTCCAAGCTGTTTAATTGAAAACTCTCTAATTTCCAGGACTGTATGAAGCTTGTTCCGAAGCGTGCCTGATATTTCGTTTTCCATCAGTAAGTCATTTATATTCTGTCGTTTTTGAATAACTTCAAATTGACCTTGAATCGATTGGGCATAATAATTTATTGAGGCACAACCCGATAATAGGTGCGTAATAAAAAATATTATGAAAGTTCTGTAGTAATGGGGTTGTAGTTTTATCATGTCGTCAGCATTATAAAATGAAACAAAATTATGTGCGTTATTACTCTATTCAGGTGGCCAGCATGTTTACTACATTAATTAATGAAACGGACTTGTTTAGCAATTACAAAAGTCCTGACTGGATGATCTTTGATGCACGTTATGATTTGATGGATAAGCATGCAGGTAAAGAGGCCTATCGGCAAGGTCATATACCTGGTGCAATTTATGTGGATCTACATGATGATTTGAGTCGGTCACCTTCGACTAATAGAAGTCGACACCCATTGCCCACGGCTAGCACAATGAAATTGCTATTTTCCGAGCTGGGCATTCGTCCCGATATGCAGGTAATTGTCTATGATGATGTGTTTGGTTCATTCGCGGCACGGTTATGGTGGATGCTAAGGCAGGTGCAACATAAAAAGGTTGCTGTGCTTGATGGCGGCTGGCAAGCATGGAATGCCGCTAAAAGGCCAATCAGTCTCGATATAGAGAGCAGAGTGACAACTGAATTTAATAACAATGTGACAGAACTGGATGTAGTAGACATAGGAGATGTCGAAAAATTTACACGCATCATTGATTCAAGAGATCCTGCAAGATACAGAGGAGAACATGAGCCTATAGACAAAGCAGCTGGACATATTCCGGGTGCGATTAATCGTTTTTGGAAGGACAATTTGTCTGAAAAGGGCGTTTTTAAATCTAAACGGCTTCTCAAGCAGGAGTTTAATGTGATATTGGGCGATATTGAATCTGAGGATACGGTAGTTTATTGTGGTTCAGGCGTGACCGCGTGCCATAATTTGCTGGCGGCAACGCATGCAGGGCTAAATTGTCCAAAATTATATGCAGGTTCCTGGAGTGAATGGAGTAGTACACCCGGAAAACCGGTGGCTATTGGTGGCTAGGCAGACTTCAAACTGAAATCAGTAAAACATTTCAGTATATTCTTAATAAACATATAATGTGCGCTCTCAGTGACTTAATACGTTAAACGATGGATAAAATGTTCAGACTAATTATACAAACCCTACTACTACTGGTGTCTGTAAGTATTAATGCAGAACCAGAGCCAACAGAAGCTTTAGCTGTCGATGATATGCTTGAGGACGAAGTTGCGATTAGTATAGATGAAGATCTTGTCGAAGAGGAGTTCCTGTTTGAAGCATCTGTTCCGCTTATCAAGGATGTAATTTTAGTACTGGATAACTCCGGTAGTATGAAAAAAAATGATCCGAATTTTCTGGTAACAAAAGCGGTAAAGGAGTTCATAAGTCAGCAGGATGAACATACACGGGTCGGTATCGTTATTTTCGACCAGGGGGTTCGGCTTCCGGTCGCATTGACAAATGCGTCATTAAATAACCGTGACGCGATACTCAATAGTATCGAAGAAATAAATTACAAAGGACTTTTTACCGACAGTCCTGCTGGTATCGAGCGCGCAATTTATGAATTGAAGAATAATGGACGCCCAGAAGCAGAAAAATCTATCATCTTTATGACGGATGGCATCGTTGATACGGGTGCACCAGATCGTGATCTGGAAAAATCAAAATGGTTGCGTGAAGATCTGGCTCCGGATGCAGCTGATAATGAGATCAAGATATTTGGTATTGCTTTTACAGAAGCAGCTGATTTCCAGTTAATACAATCAATCGCTCAGAAAACCAATGGTGAGTACTATCGGGCGTTGCAAGCGAGTGATCTACAAAATGTCTTTGAGCAGATTAATACAATCATCAATACACCTCCTGAACCTGAAATAGTAGAGCCTGTTCCTGTGATAGATACCCCGGCTCCAGTAGTACAGCAACAAGCACCACCACCGGTCATTATCGAAGTGCCGGCGCAGACGATGGGACAGGAAGAGCGAATTCGATCGATTATTATGATTGCAGCGGCAATTGTATTAACCATCACATTATTAGGCATACTCATACTGCTATTACGACGCAATCGTGATTTAAAAGCAGTTGCAAATGAATCTGTGCAAGAGGCATACATTAATGACTTGCAAGGAAAGACAGATCAGCAGACACACAAACTGAGTACCAAGCCAGTCATGTTTGGTCGGGTTGCTGGAAAGGATACTGATCACCTCGACTATATTGTAGTGAATGAAACAACTATTGGTCGTCGTCACGCATTAATTGAATATAAAGATTATTCCTTCTGGATTATTGATCAAGGTAGTATTAATGGCACTTTTGTTAATGGTGAAGCAGTGAGTACTGAAGTCAGATTAAAGCATGGTGATCGAATTCGATTACACAAATGTGAGTTTGAATTCATTATGCCGGAGATGGAAGATAGCGGCATGACTGTTATTTCCAATACAGTCTTCGCCAATCAGCCAGTTGTTGATGAGGATGAGGAAGCAACGGTAATGCGTGACCATGGTGCTTCAGAAGTATTGAGCGAGGAAGAATTAATTAAAGCTGCAGACTCAGATATGGACTTCGATTTGACTGGCCCGGACACGGGTGATGAACTTTCGGATTTGTACGAGCCTGATCCGGATGAAGAAGATACTATAATTCGTGAATTGCCTGCTGATAATCAAAGTGCAGATGAACCAGAATTTATATTAGATGAAGATGACATTGATTCTGAAGATGAGACTATCATGTTGGACGACGGTGATACCGATGTTCCTGATGAAGACGATGATGATGCCACTCTACGCAAAGAAGATATCTAGTTAATTTCTCAATTTTATTCGGCGTATAATAATTAATATCACGTTTGTTTAATGTATATCGGCATTTTCAATTAAATATTCAATATCCAGACCCGCCAAAATCAGCCTAATTGCTGTTATCAGGCTGATGATATAATTACCGTTACCGTCATTTCAGTATTTATCTTATGCACAAAGGGCAATTCGATCTTCTATCTGCGATAGCAGATGGTCATTTTCATTCAGGCCAGGAACTTGCTGCGAAATTAAAAGTTTCGAGAGCAGCAATATGGAAATCGATAAAACAGATTGAATCGCTCGGGCTGCCTGTTGAAGCTGTCCGTGGAAAGGGATATTGCCTCGTAGCTCCTGTCGAATTGTTGTCTGAAGATTTAATTAAAGCCTCATTAACATCTCAGGCCAAGCAATACTGTAATAATATAGAGGTGCTGTTTAAAACAAGTTCAACAAACGCCATATTATTAAATCAGTTAGCGACAGCAGAAGTTCATGGCAAGGTGGTTTTAGCAGAATATCAATCTGAAGGTCGAGGTCGCAGAGGTAAAAAGTGGGTTTCTCCACTGGCTAGCGGGATTAGTCTTAGTGTGGCCTGGCATTTTGATATAGCGCCAGGCGCTCTGGGGTTATTGTCACTGTATATGGGCGTTGCAGTGGCTCGTACTTTACTCCAATCAGGTTTAATAGATGTTAGTTTAAAATGGCCCAATGATGTGGTTGTGAATGATAAAAAGTTAGGTGGAATATTACTGGAGTTGCGCGGCGAGGCGAGTGGTCCGGTTGATGTCGTCGTCGGTATCGGGCTTAATTACAACTTACCATCTAAAATTATTTCTGATATTGATCAGGCTGTGTGTGATATATGTAATCTGAGCAATAAACGATTGTCCAGGAACTATATCGTTGCCACATTATTATCGAATGTATTTGAAGTGCTTCACGACGTGCAAGCGGGCGTTAGTACAAAACTTATAGATGAGTGGCGGCAGTTTGATCACTATAGGGGGCGTGAAGCAAAATTAGTTATGTCTGATAAGAAAATTGAAGGCGTGTTAAAAGGGGTGGATGATCAGGGGCAATTATTGATGCTTGTCGATGGTGTAGTGGAACGATATACCGCAGGTGAAATTAGTTTGAGGCTAAAACAATGAAGCTCTTGCTGGATATTGGTAATTCGTCTGTTAACTGGGCAATGGAAGATAATCTTCGGTTTGAAAGTGAAGGTGCTTTTAGTTACCAAAAAGATAATATTGAACACAGTCTCCAGGAAAACCTTTCATCCTTACAAGCGCCGACCGAGGTGTTGCTCTCGAATGTGGCAGGTCAGGATGTATACACGCACCTCGATAATTGGGTACAACAACACTGGCAACGTCAGTTATGGGAACCTCGTGTCAGCGCACAATTAAATGGGCTTAAAAATAGTTATATTGATACACAACAGTTAGGACTTGATCGCTGGTTAGCGATGCTGGCTGCCTGGGATAAATATCAATCAGCTTTGTGTATTGTAGACTGTGGCAGTGCATTAACTATTGATTCTATTGATGATGGCGGGAATCATATGGGTGGGTATATTGTTCCTGGTGTAGAATTAATGCAGCAAGCACTTATTATGAATACAGCACGCATAAAAGTGTCTATTAATAAACTTGCTTCACTTGAATATGCGAATAATACTCAAGCAGCTATAAACAACGGTGCTTTTCTTGCCGCAGTTTCAATGATCGATCGTGTTGTGAATAATATGCAAAATGAATTACACGCTTCGCCCACATGTATAATATCCGGTGGTATGGCAGAATTAATTAATCCCTTACTTAAAGAACCATTTAAATATGAGCCTAATCTGGTATTAAATGGACTTTTAATCGCTCAAAAGAATTCGACATGAAATGGTTATTTATCTTATTACTGGTCGTTAATGTTGTTTATTTGGGCTGGGAAATGGATCGTGATGTGAAGTTGGATTATGCCAATGTATCAGATGCGGTCAAAATCCCTGCGGGTACACAACGGCTGTCATTATTAAGCGAACTTGATGAACTTCCGGAAACAAGAATCCGTAACATGCCCGAAACTGAAAATTCGTTGGAGTATTTTAATTCTGAACCAGTGTTGCCCGTTGCTTTAAATCCAAATACAGAAAAACTGGTTGAATCACTCCTCTCAGAAACGAATACACTGCAACAGGACAATATGACTATAGTCCCGGATTTTGAAAATAATACATTGACGACTTATTCAGCGCCCGAAGTTCCCGTATGCTATCGATATGGGCCGATCCCTAACCTGAAAGAATCTAATCTATTATCTGAGTGGCTGGATGATAGAGGTATTTTTTATAAGCAAAAGGAAACGGACGAGCAGGGCAGACAATTATTCTGGGTTTATTTGACACCACGTGATTCGCGGGCTTCAGCTGAGGCAGCAATGAAAGACTTGCAGCTTAAAGGAGTAAAAGATATAAGGTTGATAAATGAAGGGGATCTGTCAAATGCCATTTCATTGGGTTTGTTTTCCAGCCAAGCTGCCATCAACCGCCGCTTGAATGAGATTAAAGCAAAGAGATATCAGTCTGTTGTCATACCTTATTCCGGGGGGAATAAAATACATTGGTTTGACGTCCGTGTTATCAAAGACTCTTATTATGTAAATGATTTGTTCACCGGATTGCCAGCAAGATTTAACGCATTACCAGTTGATTGCAATGAAATTGCTATGCAATAAGGAAATCCTTAGAATATGCCCACAAAATTTCCACGCAAGAATTAAGTATTGATATACTCTGAGGCAATAGTGTTTATTGCCCCGATAGTTAAATGGTATAACCGGTGATTTGTAATCACCTATTGGGGGTTCGATTCCCTCTCGGGGCTCCAATCTGGTAAAACGGATTGAATAGGTATATCAATATATTATTAATGGAACGTCCATGACCTTTTATAAAATTATTATTTCCATTTGGTTGAGCTTATTGTGTATAGCCAGTAGCCATGCTGAACCTGCATATAACGACATTCAGCTTTTAATTAATCAGGAACAATTTAACAAAGCGCTTACGCACACTGAAGATCAACTTGCGTCAAATAAGTCAGATATTAAATTACAATTTATGAAAGGCCTGATTTTGACACGCCTGGATCGATTTAGTGAGGCTGAACAGGTTTTCATTCAGCTAACGACAAATAACCCGGATTTACCAGAACCTTATAATAATCTAGCTGTTGTCTATGCTGCACAAGGGAAATATGTTGAAGCTGAAGCAGCTCTCAAAAATGCTATTAATACCCATCCAAGTTATGCCACAGCGCATGAAAATCTGGGTGATATTTATGCCAAAATGGCCAGTCGAGCCTATAATCAGGCATTGGAACTGGACACTAGTAATAGAACTGCTCGAGAAAAATTATCATTGGTCAATGAATTAATTTCCGCTCCCCCGAAAACCATCATCACCAATAAGGAAGAGCTTGCTGTCCCGGTCAAGACTGAAGTCGTAGCCACAAATACGCAGCAGGCTGAAGTCACATCGCCCGAGCCAGAAAAAGAGAATGTTGAAGAAGTTATTGCCCAAAATAGAATTGATGTAGATTCAGCGGTGAAGAATTGGGTCAATGCCTGGTCTGCACAGGATGTAAAAACATATCTTGCGAGTTATGCGCAGGAATTTGTGCCACCGAATCAATTGAGCCGTAAGGAATGGGAAAAGGATCGGTATATACGTTCAGCCAAACCCAGCTATATCAAGGTCACATTATCTGGTGTAAAAATTAATCTGCATGGGAAAGATTATGCTGAAATTAAATTCACACAGAGCTATCAGTCTAATACTTATAGCGATAAGGTTAAAAAAGAACTATTAATGCGCAAGGTTTCAGATAAATGGTTGATTACAAAGGAGATAACGCGTTAATTTTTAGTGTGATGAAGATTAATTGTAAGCCTCTTTTCTTTATAATTTTTATTTGCAGTTTCACTTTGCATGTAAATGCTGGCGATTTACTCTCCAAAGCAACCTCTGATCAAGGGTTAGAGACTCACTCTGAGGGTTTGTTAATCAATGCTGTAGAACATATAAAAAACAATAATATCAAAGAAGCGCTAAAAGATTTAAGTCAATTGATACAAATAAATCCGGATTTTAAAGCCGCCCAGTTAATGTATGCAGACTTAATGTTGGCTCGTTCTCAAATCATTACTGATTTTGGTAATATCCCAAATGCTTCATTTGAACGTATCACAGCCCTTAGAGATGAGGTTCAGGCGCGTTGGCGATATTACAAGGCGCCTGTTGATCGAAACAAGGTACCTTCTTCATTAATACAAATTGCAAACAAACAGGATCATATTATCGTTGTTGATTCTTCCCGTTCACGTTTATTTTTATTTGAAAATAAAAATGGTGTGCCAACCTTGACCAAGGATTTTTATATCACGATAGGCAAGAATGGTACGGGAAAATATATGGAAGGAGATAAAAAGACTCCTGTTGGCGTGTATTTTGTCACTGGCTTTATCAAGCCGGACGAATTGCCTGATCTTTATGGTGATGGAGCATACCCTATAAATTACCCTAATGCCTGGGATCAGCGTCATGGACGTACGGGTTACGGTATATGGCTACATGGGACACCCAGCAAAACCTATAGTCGTCCACCAAGAGACAGTAATGGTTGTGTGATTGTTAGTAATCAGGATTTAAATATCCTTTCGCCATTTATTAAAAAAGGACACACACCCGTTATCATTTCTGATTCTATCGATTGGGTTTCAAAACAGGAATGGCAAAAACGCAGCGATGACTATGAAAAATTTGTTGAAACATGGCGTCAGGACTGGGAGAGTCGAGATGCAAATTTATATCTTCGCCATTATTCAAAAGAATATTCAGGCCTGGGTAAAGACTATGATTCCTGGGTTGAATATAAACGCCGGGTTAATCCATCAAAAAAATTCATTAAGGTAAACCTGACAGATACCAGTATATTTCTTTATCCCGGTGAAGATCAGTTAATGGTTGTCACATTTGATCAGGATTATGCCAGTGATAATTTTCATAAAAAATTTACTAAACGTCAGTATTGGCGTAAGGAAAACGATGGCCAATGGCGAATTATTTATGAAGGGGCGGCTACCTGATTTTTATCCAGTGATTCTATGTAGGCTTCTTCCGTAATATTCTCACTTAACCATTTCACCATATCACGCCAGATACTGCTTATCTCACTTCTGGTCGGCATGATTCCGGCGTAGGGAAGTTCAATCGTCACGACCGGTATCTCACGCTGAATACCAGCATAATTACCCAACGAACCTGGATAGGTCCCTAATAAGTTTAGATAAAGACGTCCTAATTTATAAGGACCATTGCGCGGACCATCGTAATCAACTATTCCATGTGGTGCATGAACTGCGACAATCACATCGGGATTAAATTCATTGATATACTCAGCTAGCCAGCTTGATTCAGGCTCGCTTAATGCTGCTTTACCGGGATAACGTCTTGGGTTTTTGTCCGTTTTATCTACCCAGTATTTAAGCGCCGTATTTTCCCAATCTTCCATAGGGAAGTTACGATTTAGATCAACGTCATTTTCATTCATACGTTGCGAGTCTTTTCTTAATAGACCATCAGGGTTTAACAAAGGGATAATATTCCAATGAAACAGCCCGGAGTGATATTCATCCAGGATTCGCATCCATTTAAAAATTATACTAACCGATGAATATTCATCACCATGGATTCCACCTATTAATAAAACTTTCCCTAGCGGTGACCGACTTGGGAGTGGCGGATATTCTTTTAATAATATCGGGGCTCCTTTAACTGAACGTCCATCTGTAGCTACGAGATTGATTGCCAGACAATCATTAACATTGACACTGCCTAATTTGTCACCAATACGTTTACATTCCTGTTCAACAAGAATTTGATTCTCATCAGCTTGAACAGGTAAAAAAGGAAATAGGGTTAAAAAGGTTATTGTTATAATTAATTTATTCATGATGCGCCTAATTTAAATATTCCAGAAATAATCCTGTAAAAATAGTAAGCCCGAACCAGTTATTATTCAAAAATGCACGCATACATTGCTCGGTTTTTCTGTGCCAGATTAATTTTAATTGATACATAAAAAAGCAGGCAGCAATACCAAGGCTGATAAAATAAAACGGACCAAGTTGAGCTTGTCTACCGACAGCAATTAATGTTACTAATACCAGCACTTGAATAATCCCGATAATAACTCGGTCTGCATCATCAAACAAAATTGCAGTGGATTTAATCCCAATCTTGAGGTCATCTTCACGGTCAACCATGGCATACATCGTATCATATACAACCGACCAGAGAATATTCGCAATGAGCAAAAGCCATGCAATTTGTGGTATAGCATTGGTTTGTGCAGCGAACGCCATGGGAATGGCCCAGCCGAATGCCAAGCCAAGAAAAAACTGAGGCAGGTAGGTGAACCGTTTCATGAATGGATAAATCCCCGCCAGTATTACCGCAATTAATGCCAATTGTATGGTCAATTGATTAGTTGTTAATACAAGCAGAAAGGCGACTAGAATTAAACTGATTGCAACGTATAGCGCTTCAGCAGAGCTTACTTTTCCTGTGGCTAATGGCCGTGTTCGAGTACGTGATACTAGCGGGTCAAACTGTCTATCTGCAATATCGTTGAGCACGCAACCAGCGGATCGCATTAAAAACACACCAAGTACAAAAACGGTAAAAACACCCGGACTGGGAAATCCTTCAGCTGCCATCCACAAAGCCCATAATGTTGGCCATAATAAGAGCAGGATTCCAATTGGTCGGTCGAGTCTGATCAGTAATGAATACTGGCGTAAGCGTTCATGCACCACAGGCATGTTTCGTTTAATCCTGGCCGAGAGATCCTTCAGAATCAAAACCATCGCCGTCCAAAGCGTATGACAGAGTCCTGATATCCTGTTTAAATTGTCTTTTAGTTTTTGTTGCATTCCAGGATTGTTGGTAAAAATACTTCAGTGACCAGTAATGGGTTATTGTTGATATAGAAGAGAGATTGTCTGCCCCATAAAAACCCGGCAATCTTACTACCCATAGTTGCTTGTTGATGAAGATTACAATCTATAGGGATTTTCGCATAGCGCATATTACTTCGGTAAGTCGTACTATCATTAAATAAGATATTTCCTAACGGTTTGTTACCCAGTTGCAGTAATTCTTCACTTTCTTTTTCAAACGTTGCGCGTGGAATTACTGTTCGTGCGTAAACTAGCCTTTTATCGTCACATTTTAACCATGATTCCCGAATAAATGTAATTTCATTTTCACCTAATGAAACTAATTCAATTTCATCTGACAGAGGCTGGCTCCATGTTTCATTTTTTAGTTCAATATGAAATGTACCATTACAGTTCACTTCTATAAAACGTGAGAGTGAACCCTCCTGAAATAGAAATTCATACAACCCAGGATCATCAAGTCCTGTTTCAGCATCCAGTTTATTTTGCCACTGCAGTTTCAATTATTATTTTCCTTTGATTTTAAACATTACTGTAATCCAGACTTTTCCCAAGCCAACGCTCGATTAACAGTTTTACCTTGTCGGGGTGTTCGACCAGTAAAGTTTTCGCTGTGTTTTGAATCTCTGGCAATAAGTGTGCATCACGCATCAGATCTGCAACACGCATATCAGGTATTCCCGCCTGTCGAGTGCCTAACACTTCTCCAGGACCACGTAATTCAAGATCTTTTTCTGCAATTAAAAAGCCATCACTACTGGTACGCATGATCTCCAGTCGTTGTCGTGCCAGTTCGCCGAGTGGAGGTTGATACATTAAAACACAATCACTTTTAATCTCTCCACGTCCGATGCGACCACGTAATTGATGTAATTGTGAAAGACCGAATCGTTCGGCATTATCTATAATCATCAAGCTGGCATTAGGGACATCTACACCAACTTCTATAACTGTTGTTGCAACCAGAAGCTTTATTTTACCATTTTTAAAATCCTGCATTATGGTTTCTTTTTCATTTGACTTCATACGCCCATGTATCAGTCCGATTTTAATTGATAGCAGTTTTTCTGTAAGTTTGTCTGCAGTTTCAATTGCTGTTTCACATTGCAATGTTTCTGATTCTTCAATCAAGGTGCACACCCAATAAACCTGACGTCCTTCGGCGCAGACATGTTTTATCCGCTCTATAATCTCTTCGCGACGTTCATTTGAAATAACGCTGGTGCCGATTGATTTACGATTGGGTGGTAATTCATCTATCAAGGTATGATCCAGGTCGGCATAAGCAGTCATGGTCAATGTACGTGGTATCGGCGTTGCGGTCATGATGAGCTGATGTGGGAATGTTTCATGTCGTTGGCCTTTCTCCAGTAAGGCAAGCCGTTGATGCACACCAAAACGATGTTGCTCATCAATTACTATCAAGCCTAGTTTTGCAAAGCTTACGCTTTCCTGAAAAAGAGCATGTGTCCCAATTGCAACAAGTGGTGTCTTATCTTGTAAACGGTTTTCAACTTCATTTCTTATTGATTTTTTCAGTTTCCCGGTTAAAAAAACAACATCGATATTCAATGGTTTTAACCATAATGTGAAATTATTGTAGTGCTGTTCTGCTAACAATTCTGTCGGTGCCATGATAGCGACTTGATAACCCGCCTCTATAGCTTGCAATGCAGCTAATGCTGCAACCACTGTCTTACCTGAACCGACATCGCCCTGAATCAATCGCAACATAGCCACTGTTTTATTCAAGTCTGACGCTATAGTGTCATAAGCCCTTTTTTGTGCATTTGTTAGCGTGAATGGCAGGCTATCTAAAAATTTTCTGACCAGATATTTACTCGTAGCGAACGAGGGGGAATGTTCCGTTCTTAATTCATTGCGCAATTCAAGCAAGCTTAATTGTTGGGCAAGCAATTCTTCAAAGGCGAGTCTTTTCTGTGCCGGATGTTGGCCCGCTATCAGACTTTGAACATCAGCATCAGGTGGTGGACGATGCACATATTTCAATGCATCAATCAGGGTGGGTAAATTTTGCGTAGATAAAATATTGCCCGGTAGTAATTCAATCAAACCTTGTTTGTTATTATTCAAGGTCAGCAAGGCTTGATCGGTCAATTTACGTAGACGTGCCTGCTGCAAACCTTCTGTGCTGGGATAAACTGCGGTCAACTGTTCTTCCAGTTCATCATTCTGGTGTATATCCAGCACGCGATATTCCGGATGAATAATTTCCAGTGAATTTGGTCCACGACGAACTTGACCATAACAGCGTATGGATAAGCCACGTTGCAAGCCTTTTTCCTGTGCGCGTGAAAAATAAAAAAAGCGTAAAACGATCGCACCTGTTCCGTCACTGATTCGACATAATAATGAGCGCCGTTTTCCATAACGAATTTGTGTAAGTTCTATTTCTCCCTGAATGTAAGCGTTATGTCCATGCAGTAATGTACCGATAGGTGTTATACGTGTGCGATCAATATAACGATGTGGTAAATGAAACAGTAAATCCTGTACATTAATAATTCCAATGCGGTTGAGTTTTTCCTCCAGGCGGATTCCAACCCCGCTCAGGACAGTGACCGGATCTGAAAGCGAATGTTGCTTATTAAATGTCAAAGCAATTAGTTGAATGCCATGCGATGTTGTAAATGTTGTTTAAAATTATGCTAATCAGGTTAACTCAAAGTGTCATAATGGCATCCATTTCAACCAAAGCACCTTTTGGTAAACTGGCAACACCGACAGCAGCACGAGCAGGATAAGGTTCAGAAAAGTATTCAGCCATAACCTCATTCACTAAAGGAAAGTGTGATAAGTCTGTGAGGAAAATATTCAATTTACTAATGTCAGCCAGGCTACCATCGGCAGCTATTGCCACAGCGGCAAGATTATCAAAAACGCGAGTGATTTGAGCACGCATATCACCTTCAACGAGTTCCATTGTTTCTGGTACTAACGGGATTTGTCCTGATAGATATACTGTGTCGCCAACTTTTACTGCTTGTGAGTAAGTGCCTATAGCTTGTGGCGCATCAGTAGTGGATATGATTTCTCGTTGCATTATTGCCCCCTGTTTAATATGTCAGATAGTCTTATTTAAGTTTTTGAATTTTAGTCTGGAATTAATTCGAGATTTTCTAGGCGCGCGATATTTGCGAAACACTTTTAATGGTTCTGATTTTTCTGATTACATCGGCCAGATGTACTCTGTCTTTTACATCAATCGTAAATCGCTGGTCAGCGTAACGATCATCTCGTTCCATCATTTCTACTTTTTCAATATTAGCACCGGCATCAGCGATTGTTGCAGCAACATTAGCAAGGACCCCTCTTTGGTTACTCGAATTCAGACGGATCATTACCTGGAATTCGCGATCAATATTTTCTTCCCACTCAACCTGTATCCATTTCTCTGGATGATTTCTAAATTCTGCAATGTTTTTACAGGTCTGACGATGTATCACAATACCGCGTCCGGATGTCACGAAGCCATGGATAGGGTCGCCGGGGATTGGGTAACAACATTTCGGAAAATTGACCACCAGACCTTCAGTTCCTTTAATCGATAATGGCGTGGTATTTGTGGAAGAAGCATTCTTGACTTCTAGTGGAGTGAGTTTTTCTATAGCAACGACTTGTCTGGCAAATAGCGGCGCCATTTTATTTCCAAGTCCAATCTCTTGAAACAAGTTATCCACATGTTCAAGGTTATTTTCAGTAAGTAAAAAGGACATATCCTTTTTACTAATATCCTGATATGTAATTCCAAAAGGTTCCAGTTCACGATTCAAAAGGCGTTTGCCTAATGCAATAGCTTCATCATTTTGCAGATTTTTAAGGAAATGTCTTATTTGAGTTCGTGCTTTAACAGTCGTCACAAAGTTTAGCCAGGCTGGATTAGGCCGACCACTTTTCGCAGTTATAATACTGACCGTCGCTCCGTTAGTCAGATGCGTACCAAGTGGAGCCAACTTTCTGTTAATTCTTGCACCTACACAACGGTTGCCAATATCGGTATGTATAGCGTAAGCAAAATCTACAGCAGTTGAACCACTGGGTAACTCCATAATTTTTCCCTTAGGGGTGAAGACATAAACTTCATCCGGGAATAGATCTATTTTTACATTTTCAAAAAATTCCTCCGGATTCCCCGCTGATTTATTCATTTCTACAATATTACGCAACCATTCTCTGGCTCGACGGTGGACATTGCTGCGATCACTATCTACTCGGTTAGATGTTTTTGCTTTGCCCTCTGCCTTATAGAGCCAGTGCGCTGCAATCCCAACTTCTGCGACATTATTCATATCTTTGGAGCGGATCTGTATCTCAATAGGAACGCCGTATGGGCCAAACAAAACTGTGTGTAGTGATTGATAACCATTTGTTTTGGGGATGGCAATGTAATCCTTGAACTTGCCGGGGACAGGTTTATATAAATTATGTACTGTGCCTAATGTGCGATAGCAGGTATCAACATTGTCAACAATCAAGCGGAAGGCATAGACATCAAAAATATCTGAAAATGACAAATGCTGTTCTCGCATCTTTTGGTATATGCCATAAAGGTGCTTTTCTCTGCCCAGGATTTGCCCGGGAATCTTTTCCTGGCGCATACGCCGTTTTAACGCAGTTCGGATTTTAATTATAATTTCCTTGCGATGACCACGGGCTTTATTTATTTGTTCATTTAAAATTCGATAACGCATTGGATATAAGGTAGCAAAACCAAGTTCTTCCAACTCTAAACGGATAGAGTTAAGCCCGAGTCTTAATGCAATTGGGGCATAGATTTCAAGTGTCTCACGTGCAATGCGACGCCGTTTTTCGGGTTTTAACGCCTCCAGAGTCCGCATGTTATGCAAGCGATCAGCGAGTTTAACCAGAATGACACGGATATCATTACTCATTGCCATCAACATTTTACGAAAGTTGTTAGCCTGTGCTTCAGCGGAGTTTTCGAACTTGATTTTGTCCAGTTTACTGACGCCATCAACCAGCTCAGTCACTCCCTTGCCGAATTTACGTCTAAGTTGTGCTTTAGCCGTAGGGGTGTCTTCGATAACATCATGCAGAATGGCCGCCATGATGGTTTGATGATCCATATGCATTTCACCCAGAATCTGAGCGACTTCCAATGGATGATTAATATAGGGTTCGCCACTGACCCGTTTCTGACCTTCATGTGCCTTGGCACTAAAGTAATAGGCGCGCTGTACTTTAAAGACCTGATCTGATTGCAGATAGGTACCGATAAGTTTACTGAGGTCGTTAATCGTTAGCACTGGTAATAAGTCAACAGCGATTGTTTATAAAAATGTCCGGATAAGGTACGGAAATTATATGATACAACAGCAGAAAGACGCATGCTGCGCCTTTCTGTAATATGAAGAGTGTATTGTTGTTTATTCTACGGTGGGTATTCCAAAATCAGATTCGGTGAATTCATCTTCTGTATCGAATCTGTTTATTTTATCGATATTGTCGTTATTAACGAGATTCTCGGCGATTTCGCGTAACGCTATAACAGTAGGTTTATCATTCTCTGCGGGTACCAATGGATCCGCACCCATTGCAATTTGTCGTGCACGTTTGCTTGCCAATAAAACCAGATCATAGCGGTTAACAACATTTTCCAGGCAGTCTTCAACGGTTAGTCTGGCCATGTAAATTCCTCATTCCTAAATGTAAAGTGATATTCAGATACTTACTGGTTAGTAAATAACCAGAATTTTTGTGGAGCGCTATTCTACTGGATAGTGAGGCCGTTGGGCAATATATGAATCGGTTCTAACGGTGATTAATCCTCTTGATTCATGATTTTACTGACAAAATCATCATAAAAAGCAGATTGTCGGCACCTACCCAGATTAGTAGCAGTAATAATTGTCTTAATCTCGGTCAGGGCCATGTCAAAATCTTCATTGATAATGATATAGTCAAATTCCTTGTAATGTGATATTTCTTCGCGTGCTGCATCCATCCTGCGTTCAATCGTCTCTGTATCATCATGTTGGCGCGAGTCCAGCCTCTCTCGAAGAGTCCGGTAACTTGGGGGTAGAATAAAAATAGTCACACTATTCCGCAATTGCGATTTTACCTGTTGCGCACCTTGCCAATCTATTTCCAGAATAATATTTTTACCTGCCGCAAGCTGTGTATTAACCCAGTCGCGTGATGTGCCGTAATAATTGCCGAAGACTTTCGCATATTCAAGAAACTGATTTTGTTTAATCAGTTGTTTGAAGTCATTTTCATTAACGAAGTGGTATGCAGTTCCTTCCATTTCACTTGCACGTGGTTGACGTGTTGTGTGCGAAACAGATACCTCGACATTATCCATGTCATTAATTAATGCTTTAACTAAAGATGTTTTGCCTGCACCTGAGGGCGCAGCGATAATAAATAATGATCCGCTTTTATTTTTAGCCATTTGTGTAATGTATTTTTAAGTGACAGTTGTACTATTCAAGATTCTGAATCTGTTCACGCATCTGTTCGATCAATACCTTTAAATCGACGGATGAGTTGGTAGTATCCAAATGCGCTGACTTTGAGCCTAATGTATTTGATTCACGATTCATTTCCTGCATTAAAAAATCCAGTCGTCGACCAACAGCATCAGACTGTTCAAGGACTCTTTGTACCTCATCTATATGGGCGTCTAATCGATCCATCTCTTCTGCAACGTCCATCTTTTGGGTTAATAAAAGAAGCTCTTGTTCGAGACGTTCATTATTCAGCTCGGTATTAAGTTCTTGTACACGTAAAGTTAATTTTTCACGAATGCCTTCAAGTATCGTTGGCATTTGTTCACGAACCCGGGTAACGATCTCCTTGGCTGCTATACAGCGGTCAAGAATCATTTTCTTAGTTTTTTCACCTTCACGTTCGCGGGTTTCAACGACGGCGATAAGAGTTTGATCAACTAATTTCAGTAAAGGAGCACTCATCGCCTCAGGATCCGGCGCATCCTTATCGAGAACTCCGGGCCACCTTAGCAACTCAAGTGGATTTATCGCAGCAGCATTTTTTAATTGCCCATGTGTTATTTCAGCGGTCTCTATGATTTTATTTAGTAGATCCTGATTGACAGCTAATGCATCTTTAGAGGTTTCACGTTGCTCAAAACGTATATTACAGTCGACTTTACCCCGCTTTAATTGACTGGATATGCGATCGCGAATTGCCTGTTCCAGTGGACGCAATTCTTCTGGTAGCCGAACAGACATTTCCAGGTAACGATGGTTAACGCTTCTGATCTCACAACTGGCATCCCCCCAATTTCCTGAATCTTCAGCTCTGCCATATGCGGTCATGCTTTTAATCATTAATCTATCCTTCCATTATCATTATTTGCTAATACTAACGTTTCAGTCGTATATGGGAAATACGCGGACACAATTTATCGTTATAATGCAGCCCTTTTTATATTGGAGTTACCTATGCGCCCAAGCGGACGTTCGCCGGATCAACTAAGACCGGTCACAATAACACGAAATTTTACCTGTCATGCGGAAGGTTCTGTCTTGATCGAATTTGGCAATACGAAAGTTATCTGTAATGCCAGTTTTGACTCCGGTGTCCCGGGCTTCTTGCGTGGTAAAGGACAAGGCTGGGTGACGGGCGAATACGGTATGTTGCCGCGTTCGACCGGATCGCGTATGCGTCGTGAAGCATCACAAAACAAGCAAGGCGGCCGAACTATGGAAATCCAGCGATTGATTGGTCGTTCTCTGCGTGCGGTTATTGATATGACTGCATTGGGTGAAAATACGATAGTCATCGATTGCGATGTCATTCAGGCCGATGGTGGCACCCGGACGGCTTCAATCACTGGCGGTTACATAGCATTGGTTGATGCTATTAATAAAGCTAAAGCAGATGGTTTGATTCAGGCCAATCCGATCAAGGCCATGATAGCGTCAATATCTGTTGGTATTCACAATGGCGAGCCGGTACTTGATTTGGATTATGCTGAAGATTCGACAGCTGAGACAGACATGAATGTCGTTATGAATGATGAAAATCATTTTATTGAAGTCCAGGGCACAGCAGAAGGACATGCTTTCACGCCGGATGAACTGAATAGTATGTTAAGTCTGGCACAAAAAGGCATTACTGAATTATTTGAACTTCAACGCAACGCTCTAAAACAGTAATTCAATGCAGGAATATCATTTTGGAAAAGCGACAAATAGTTCTCGCCAGCAATAATCAGGGGAAGGTCAGAGAGATAAACGAATGTCTCGATGGGACTGCTTTTCGTATCGTTCCGCAATCGGAATTCAATGTCCCGGAAATCGAAGAGACTGGTTTAACATTTGTGGAGAATGCTTTACTCAAAGCACGTAACGCAGCCCGGTATACCGGTCACCCGGTAATAGCAGATGATTCGGGTATAGAAGTACTTGCCTTGAAAGGGAGGCCGGGTATCTATTCAGCACGTTATGCCGGCGTAAATGCGACGGATAAGGATAATCTAAATAAGCTTATTGAAGAGATCAAACCGTTAACTGAAGTGGATCGAAAAGCCCGCTTTGTATGTTTAATGGTTTACTTGAGACATGCGGATGATCCAACTCCAGTAATCAGTCAGGGTATTTGGGATGGTATTGTGATCGCTGAGCCACATGGACCAAATGGATTTGGCTACGATCCTATGTTTTATGTGCCGACACATGATTGTACTTCTGCTGAGTTGTCACCAGCTATTAAAAACCAGCTCAGTCATCGGGGACAAGCGTTAAAAGCCTTGATTAAAGAAATCAGTGCTTGATTAATTTAAATCAGGAACAGTTGATTGACGTCGCTATCCTTAATAACAATAAATTATATCTCCTGCCCCAATTCAACTTGAACCAGAGCAGCCTAAATAAAGTCAATCATAATGAGTCTGTCTCCCATGCTTAATTTTAAAGAAGCTATTCCACTATCGCTTTACATTCACTTGCCCTGGTGTATTAAGAAATGTCCGTATTGTGATTTTAATTCACATGAATTGTCAGAAGTTCATATAGAAGAAGAACGTTATGTCGATGCATTAATACGAGATCTTGAATCGGAGCTGCCACGAATATGGGGCAGAACAATCCATAGTGTATTTATAGGTGGTGGTACTCCAAGCCTGTTCTCACCAGAAGCGCTGGATAAATTGCTTAGTGCGATTCGTGCCAGATTAAATATAAAGCCAGGAATAGAAATAACTATTGAAGCGAACCCCGGTACTGCTGAAGCGGAAAAATTTCATGGCTATAAGGAAATCGGCATCAACCGTTTGTCCCTGGGTGTACAAAGTTTCAATGACAAACACTTAAAGTCACTAGGAAGGATTCATGGTGCTGATGAAGCAATACAGGCGATAGCGTTAACCAGACAGGCCGGCTTTGATAATTTTAATATTGATCTGATGTTCGGTTTGCCCGGGCAAACAGTAGATGATTCATTACATGATCTTGAAACAGCAGTGAGGCAATTGCCAACACATATTTCCTGGTATCAGTTAACGATCGAACCGAATACGGTCTTTAATTCAAAACCACCTAAATTACCCCATGAAGATGCTATCTGGAACATGCAGGAACAAGGACAGGTTTTTCTGGACGAAAATAACTATAAGCAATATGAAATTTCAGCCTATGCAAAACCAAAGCATGCCGCTGTCCATAATCTCAATTACTGGGAGTTTGGAGATTATCTTGGTATTGGTGCGGGCGCACATGGAAAACTTACCAATGTGGCAGAAAAGAAAATAGAACGTTTTGCCCGGCATAAAATTCCAAAACGTTATATAGAACTGGCTGGTACTGACGCAGCAATCACCGAAAAAAGAACCTTGATCCGTGATGAGTTACCGTTGGAGTTTATGATGAATGCACTTCGTTTGACCGATGGTATTGAAACACAACTGTTTTCAGAACGAACCGGAATGCTCTTGAAGAGTGCGGAAAAAGAATTGCAACAAGCTGAAGAACGGGGGCTGATTGATTGGCAACTTAATCACCTGAAGCCTACCTTGAAAGGGAAACGTTACCTGAATGAGTTGCTCGAGATATTTGTAAAATAATCAACACTTTAAAATTAATGAGTAATCGATCGCTAGCTTTATCAGTCCAGAAAAGATACCATTTTTGCTCAATTAATCAGACATAATAATTCGTAGTATTTCACGTATGTTAACCGATGCCATTAAACAGAATATTATCTCCATAAGTTTGTCGGAGCTGGAATCCTTATGTCAGGAATTTATGGCTGAAAATGGAGAACATACGGAAGATGAATTTGTGCACCACCTCTACAATACGAAACGAATCACCGCAAACGAATTCAAGAATATCCAAACACATGGAAAAATCGAACTGACCTCGATCGGAAATATCAGTGATATTAGCGATCTGGGTAAAAAACAGCCTGGTTCAGATGTCTTAACCAGGGACATAAGTGGCACTTACGTTGATGACGAAAATTACACTATTCTCGAATCAATCGATGAAGGCGCTATGGGTGAAATCCTGATAGCGAGGGACAATAAGCTCAATCGTACGGTTGCATATAAAAAGATTCATGCACATGTGGCTAAAATCCCGAGCTATCTCGGTCGATTTTATATGGAAGCCCAGGTTACTGCACAGTTACAACACCCAAACATCGTACCCGTATATGATTTAATGACGACCAATGACTCTGTAGGTTATGCCATGAAGTTGATTGATGGCATAACCTTAAAAGGCCTTATTCGTGAAACACAGGATCAATACGTCGAATTTGGTGCGCCAGATGAACATCATACCCTCCACGCCAGACTTGAACATTTCCTGAAGGTTTGTGATGCGATGCATTATGCGCATCGCAAAGGCGTAATCCATCGTGACTTAAAACCTTTGAATATCATGATTGGACCTTATAACGAAGTCTATGTAATGGACTGGGGTATTGCGAAAACGGTTGAAGTCGATAAAGAAACATTTGGTGATAAAACAGTATTGGTCGGACACGAAGAAGTGGATGAAGATGATAAGACCAAGATGGGACAGGTAATGGGCACTCCGGCGTATATGTCACCAGAGCAGGCGGAAGGTGAGCATGACATTCTTGATCATCGCAGCGATCTGTATGCTCTCGGTTTAATCCTGTTTGAGCTGGTAACATTTCATCGTGCTATCAACGGTAAAAACACCGATGAAGTGATGATGAAAGCGCGTCGAGGACATATCGATCCTCCACCAGTATACGGTAAACAGGCTGATGACCAGGAACAATTATTAGCCATCGTTAAAAAAGCGACACAATATATGCCTGAAGATCGTTATCCTACGGTTGCAGATTTTGCTGATGATATTCGTCGCTTCATGCACGGTGAAGCTATCAAGGCACGTCCAGAATCAAGAAAACAGAAGTTCATGCGCTGGATTACACATCACAGAAAAGCAGCCGTTAATATCATGCTTTATTCTGTACTTGCCAGCTTCTTATCAGTCGTTGCTATTCTGGTAACACAAATGCAAACGATGAAAGAAACGCAGGATGAAGGTCAAAAGACAAATATCTTTACTAACAAGGTCGCAAATAAGGCTCAGAACATAGATGCGCAGTTTCTAAAATATGCGGGAATACTGGAAGGACTGACGATTGGTGCAACCAATCTGTTAACACAGGGTAGTATTGATAAATCACCATATTATACCAATGAAACTATAGCTATTCCCGGTAAGGGCCCATCAGATTATAAATTTTCTGAAATCTATGGTTTTCCTGTCAGCGTTGATTATCACGTTTATAAATTAGCACCGGGCGTAAGTGAATATGATGTTAAACCCATACTTCAACGCTTGAATCCTATTAGGCATTCGTTTAAATCATTGATGCTAAAAAGTTACAAAGAAACTATAGCGCCAGACGATGATGAAGCAGCACGCAGGATTCTTATGAAAGATGGGCTGCCACTGGTTTGGTCATATGTTGGGCTGGAAGAAGGCATCATCGCCGATTATCCGGGTAAAACAGGTTATCCTGAATCTTATGATCCACGGCAACGTCCCTGGTATAGAACAACGATGGATAAAACCGGAATAACCTGGCAGCAACCTTATGTAGATGTAGGTGGCCGCGGTCTCTTGTTACCTGCTACCAGCCCATTATTTGATAACGAAGGTAACTTTATCGGTGTTGCAGGTGTTGAGTTAACTGTGGAATATATTCGTAAACGACTTATGTCCATGTATGGTATGGAAGGGCTCGAAGAAACTTATTTACTTAATGATAAAGGTAAAATCATCGTCTCCTCATCAGATAAGGCTCAATCTTATGGTCTAGGGACTTTAATAAACTCAATTGATGAACTCGAAGTTTTCTCAAATGAATATGTGGTCAATAAAATAAGCAGAGGACAATCGGGTCATTATTTTTATATTGACCGGGGACGTGAAAAAGTCATTGCATATTATAAATTGAATTCAACAGGTTGGTATTATGTCGCAAAGGCAGATGCTGAAGAACTCCTTAATGCGTCTCAGTAGTATGTTTTTCTGTGTACGTGAACCTTAATTAATTCGTTCTTAATTAGTAATATCAAAAAATGGATTGGACAGTCTATATCCTGCGCTGTTCTGATAACTCTCTCTACACGGGTATTACTCGTGATATAAATCGAAGATTAAGTGAGCACAATCATAATGATCGTCTGGCTGCAGCATATACAAGAGCACGCCGACCATTAACCCTCGTGTACCATGAAATGCATGTTGATCGTTCTTCTGCCAGTAAGCGAGAGGCAATGATCAAAAAAATGACTAAAGCAGAAAAGGAAATATTAATTAAATAACAGCATGGCAAAATCAAACACTAAAAATATCGATCGCCCCAAGGCCAGCAGTCTGAAACCATTGCGCATGGCAATACCCTTTATGCGTCCGTACTTGACCAGATTGCTACTTGCTTTTTTGTTTTTAACACTCGCATCAATTTCCATGTTGGCAATGCCGATTGCAATACGTTATGTGATTGATTACGGCTTTTCCAGTGATAACCTGGCATCGATTAACACCTATTTTATTTCCTTGCTTTGTCTTGCTGTTCTCTTTGCCTTGTTTGCCTCAATTCGATATTACCTGGTGATGTGGATTGGTGAGCGTGTTGTCGCAGATATACGATCCAGTGTTTATAAGCATGTAATAAAAATGAGTCCAACCTTTTTTGAAATAACGCGGACAGGAGAAGTGTTGTCACGACTAACAACGGATACGACGCTGGTTCAAACTGTATTCGGCGCTGGAATGTCGATTGCATTACGAAGTCTATTCAGTGTGATTGGTTGTTTGATCATGTTATTTGTCACCAGCCCAAAACTGACCTTGATGATTATTCTACTTGTACCATTAGTGGTCATACCGGTATTACTCTATAGCCGTAAGGTCAGAAAACTTTCCAGAGCGAACCAGGATCGCATAGCAGACTCGAGTAGTATTGCCGACGAATCACTCAATGCGGTGCATATTATTCAGGCGTTTACTCTGGAAGATTTTCTTGGCAGACGATTCAGTGCTTCTGTGGAAGAAACCTTTAAAGCAGCACGTCGTCGTTTGCAGGTCAGTTCGATTTTATCAGGTACTATTATATTAACGGCTTTTGGAGCAATGGTGATTGTCCTGTGGGTTGGCGCGCACGCCGTTGTTGAAGGTTCGATGACTCCTGGCACATTAGGACAATTTTTATTATATGCAACATTTCTTGCGGGCAGTACAACATCATTAGGTGAAGTCTGGAATGACATCCAACGTGCTGCAGGTGCGATGGAGCGCCTGATGGAATTGTTGCATATACAATCGGATATAACATTGCCGGAGAATCCCGTTACTATTCCTGCAGAAGGCCGAGGTCATATTCATATTCAGGATGTTTGTTTTAATTATCCGTCGCGTCCGGGTATAAAGGCATTGGAACATTTCAACCTTGAAATTCAGCCTGGTGAGACAGTTGCTTTAGTCGGTCCTTCCGGTGCGGGCAAGAGCACAGTCTTTCAATTACTATTACGTTTTTATGATCCGCAATCAGGAAAAATACTGCTGGATGGTGTTGATATTAAAGATGCTGATCCAGAAGCAGTCCGTCGACGAATTGCCATCGTCCCGCAAAATACAATCTTATTTGCAACCACCGCAATGGAAAATATACGTTATGGTAATCCTGATGCAACTGATGAGGATGTTAAGCAGGCGGCACGTGCTGCAATAGCCGATGAGTTTATTGAAAAGCAACCGGAGTCCTATGAGAGCTTTTTGGGTGAAAAAGGTATCCGTTTGTCCGGTGGACAACAACAACGCATAGCCATCGCACGCGCAATTCTGAAAAACCCGCCAATTATGTTATTGGATGAAGCGACTAGCGCACTCGATTCAGAAAGTGAAAAACTGGTACAAGCTGCGTTAGATAATCTGATGCAGGACCATACTACTCTGGTCATAGCACATCGCTTATCAACTGTAGTTAAGGCAGATCGTATTGTTGTTATGGATGATGGTCATATTGTCGATATCGGCCAGCATCATGAATTGATGAAAAAGAGCGGCTTGTATAAACGTCTTGCAGAAATTCAGTTTGGTCACGCAAAGGAACAAGAAAAAGAGTTACATTATGAAACACTATAAACAATTATTTAATATATGCAGTCAAGGTTGATCTAAAACAATAAATTAAAGTTTAATATAGTTATTGTAGTAAGCATATCTATCGGAGATTAAATCATGACTGACAAAGAAACGTTGCTGCTGAAAAAAAGAGAACTTGAAGACAGACTGGAAAAAATTAAACAGGATATAGCACATAAACTTAGTGCGGATTCTGAAGAACAAGCCACCGAACTTGAAAATAGAGATGTGATTATAGAAATAGCTCGGGTGACTGAAGAAGAACTTGCTGCGGTGAATGCTGAATTAAATGGAGCAAACGACTAAATCTGAAAGTATTGATTGTGACACGCCGGTCACGATCATTGTAAAGCGCCGGCCAAAGCCTGGCTGCGTTGATGCCCTATCTTGGTGCAGTTCCAACCATTTTTAGGTTGGCTATCACTTCCCTGGTTCTGGTCAGTCTGATGACTTATGTTGTTATGCCATTAATGTCTAAAATTTTTCACCGTTGGTTACATTGTAACAAACACAACTAAAATCCATTTCTCCATGATCTTATGAGTCCTTTATAAGAAACTACTTTATCTACCGTCAGAAAAACTTCATAAAAATCAAACTTTAATCGGTATTAAAAGTCATAAATAGCAGACTATACTTAAATGGTATAGAGATTGCAGATTGATTTTGTAGGCAACTCACCTAAGGAGGTGTGCCATGATTCCTACTAACGTTATTCCAATATCGGACGTTCAGTACAGTATGCAATTTGGTGTATGTCCAATTTGTAACAAGACCGATGGTTTTGTAAATCTAGGTAAAGAACATTGGTTCATATGCCGTGATCATGAAACAAAATGGTTTGTTGGTATTAATCTCTTTGAGGGTTGGCAGAATCAAACAGTGTCACAAGCGCAAGGTATCGAAGCCATGCTTGATAAATATAAAGAAATAGACCCTCTAAGAAAATATGAAGAGGACGAAGCGCTAAGAAGTATCGCTATATAATAAAATCGAATTCTTTGTCTCCGGAAGTGGCTGGAGAGACCCCCGTATGCAGGCCAGGGAAGGCCTGCATTTTCGAGTGATTTATTATCTGGCTAATGCCTGTTTTATGCGCAAATCAACATTTTGTTTTACAAGCACATCAGTTATACCACCAGGTCGTTTATAAATGACCTTCTTATTTTTATCAATAACATAAACACCCGGTGTGCCTTTAGCACCGTATTGGCTCGCCACATCATCACCATCAAGTAACAGGGTGTAACCAAACTCCTTGCTATTAAAATAGGTAACCGGATCAACTTTCCCATCTTCATAAACATCGATCGCATAAAACTTAACGCCTTTATTGCGATATTTTCGATAAACAGCATCCAGATGTGGCATTAAGGTTGCGCAGTATGGGCACCAGGTTGCCCAGAAAATAATTACCGAGACTTTATCTTCACTATCTGCATAATACTGCAGTGATTCACCTTCCCTGGTTTCCAGTTCCCAATCACCAGCCGTTCCACCGATATTTGTACCCCGTCAGCCCCATGTGGACCAATTAGCCTAATTGCCTAAGAGATAGTTTTCGTTCATCGTTAACCGAAGAGGAAACGATGATGACAAATAAAAGAAGTGCAGAACAAACCGTACGTGATATTCGTCGACGTAC
>JAURNW010000015.1 GCA_030829985.1 Gammaproteobacteria bacterium
GGTACGTCGACGAATATCACGTACGGTTTGTTCTGCACTTCTTTTATTTGTCATCATCGTTTCCTCTTCGGTTAACGATGAACGAAAACTATCTCTTAGGCAATTAGGCTAATTGGTCCACATGGGGCTGACGGGGTACATAAGTCCGATTTATATTCTGGAGTTAGTACTGTCTTTCGACAGAAAACCGGGCCAAGGCATAAAGCGCATCCAGATATTCTGATTGTGGCAGGCCTTTGAGGGCATTCATTGCCAATTCAGCTTCTTCAGTGGCGATCTTGGCAGTGTATGGAATAGCGCCGGTAGAATTTATGGTTTCCTTGATTTGATCAATTTGTTCCAATCCGCCATTTTCAATGGCATCACGAATTATATCGGCATCTTTCTTATCCCCATGCCACATTGCATACAATAAGGGTAGTGTTGGTTTGCCTTCGGCAAGGTCGTCACCAATGTTTTTTCCCATTTCATCGGGTGAAGAGTTGTAATCAAATACATCATCAATTAACTGAAATGCGGTGCCGAGATGTCTTCCGTAGGCCGCCATCGCTTGTTCTTCCTGATCTGACCTATCTGAAATAACTGCACCGAGTTGCGCTGCGGCTTCAAATAACTTGGCTGTTTTATTTCGAATCACATCCAGATAGCTCTCCTTAGTGGTCTCTGGATCATGTCGATTGATAAGCTGTTGTACTTCGCCCTCAGCAATCGTGTTAGTTGTTTCGGACAGGATCTTCATTACCCGCATGGAATCAATATTGACCATCATTTGAAAAGCACGTGAATAGACAAAATCGCCGACCAGCACACTTGCTTCATTGCCCCAACGTTGGTTGGCAGTCGCATGACCGCGTCTAAGGAGAGAAGCATCGACCACATCATCATGTAACAGGGTCGCGGTATGGATAAACTCGATGATCGCGGCCAAGTTGATATTCTGGTCGCCTTTGTAGGAAAACACGCGGGAACTGAGTAATACGACGGCAGGGCGCAGACGTTTTCCGCCACTATTAATAATATAATGTCCCAATTGGTCGATTAACCCGACTTCTGAGTAGAGACTTTTTTCAATTAAGGTATTTACTTGAGCCATATCGGTCTCAATCAGAGCTCGAATATGTTCAATAGTCATGATTTCGTGCTTTTCAGCCGTTGCGTCGTTTTGCTTCACAGTTGTTATATTTATTGAAATTTAATAAAACCGGGTGAAAAATACTGTCCAAAGACGGTTATTTCAAGGATATTCGCAAATTTTACCATTCTTACCTTGTCACCACCTGTTGAATTTCTTAGAATCTGCCCCCTTTGTTGAATGTGCACAATCGTGCAGGTATGGAGAATCAAGATGTACGCGGTAATCAAATCCGGTGGCAAGCAGTATAAGGTAGAAAAGGGCGATAAGCTCAAAGTTGAAAAGCTCGATACAGAAGCAGGTAATAATATTGATATATCTGATGTATTGATGGTTGTCGATGGTGACAACGTAAAAGTAGGCACGCCCTTAGTGGCTGGTGCCAAGGTGAGTGCTACCGTTGAAAGCCACGGTCGTGGGCCAAAGGTGAAGATTGTTAAATTTCGTCGCCGTAAGCACCATCGTAAACAGATGGGACATCGTCAGGCCTATACCGAAATCTCTATAACCGATATCGCAGCAAGCTAAGAACTGGAGTAGAACAATGGCTCATAAGAAAGCAGGTGGTAGTACTAGAAACGGACGTGACTCCCAATCCAAACGTTTGGGCGTTAAAAAATTCGGTGGTGAATCAGTGAGTGCTGGTAATATCATCATTCGCCAACGCGGAACAAAATATCATGCAGGTTTAAATGTCGGTCTGGGACATGACCATACGATATTTGCTGTTGCAGATGGTAAGGTTGAGTTCAATCGACGTGGCCCGAAGAACCGCACATTTGTCGACGTGGTTGTAGCGGCCTAGGCGTTAAGTAAAATTTATTATAAAACCCCGCTACTGGCGGGGTTTTTTATTTGTGTAAAGAAATTATTAAAACGGATTATTATTAGTACATCAGTGATGATATATAACGATGTTCTGGAATGAAGGCGAAGGTATAAAATGAAGTTTGTAGATGAAGCAACGATTAGGGTCGAAGCCGGCAAGGGTGGTGATGGCTGTCTTAGCTTTCGTCGTGAAAAATATATTCCCAAGGGCGGACCCGATGGCGGTGATGGTGGCGACGGAGGTAGTGTTTATCTGTTTGTTGATGAGGGTTTAAACACGCTGGTCGATTTTCGCCATAGTCGCCTATTTCGTGCCAAACATGGTCAACCAGGTGCCGGGCGCGAAAGAATTGGTAAAAAATCAGATGATTTATATATTAAAGTCCCTTCAGGCACGCTGGTTTACGATGATGATACTGATGAATTGATTGGAGATTTGGTCAGCAACGAAGAAACCTTGCTTGTCGCTCAAGGTGGCTTTCACGGCTTGGGCAATGCGCGATTTAAAAGTAGTGTCAATCGATCGCCACGGCAAACGACTAATGGATCAGAAGGCGAGTCTCGAAATCTTAGGCTGGAATTACAAGTCCTGGCTGATGTGGGATTGCTCGGTATACCGAATGCGGGCAAATCGAGTTTTATACGTGCGGTTTCCGCAGCGACACCAAAGGTTGCGGATTATCCATTTACGACTATGTATCCAAACCTGGGTGTAGTTCGAGTAGATACAGAAAAAAGCTTTGTGATTGCTGATATCCCCGGTTTGATTGAAGGTGCTGCTGATGGTTTGGGTCTTGGTATCGAGTTTTTAAAACATTTGAGTCGTACGCATCTTCTATTACATATAGTTGATGCCAGCAACGATCCTGAACAAGTAATAAAAGATATAAAGACGATTGAAAATGAATTGCAGCGTTTTGATGAATCGCTATCACAAAAGGAAAGATGGCTGGTATTGAATAAAGCGGATGTATTGCCTGCTGAGTTGATTGATGAATTGAAGCTGGAGTTAAAGAATAAACGGGATGATGATATTAAAATTTTTGTGATTTCGGCGGTAACTAAAGAAGGTTGTAAAACATTGACCTACGCGATACATGATTGGATTTCTAGTCAGGAAAAAAAGAGTGAGTGAACAACGAAACAAAATAAAAGGATCACGACGTTGGGTAGTCAAGATTGGCAGTGCCTTGCTTACGAATAATGGTTGTGGTCTCAAACATGAATTACTCGATAATTGGGTAAAACAAATTGTCGAATTAAACAAACGCGGGATAGAAATAGTCATAGTTTCATCAGGTGCCGTTGCCGAAGGTGTTGCGCGTTTAGGCTGGAAATCAAGGCCAATTGCTATTCACGAATTACAAGCTGCAGCAGCCGTGGGTCAAATGGGCCTGATTCAGGCCTATGAAGTTTGTTTTCAAAAATATGATAAACACACAGCGCAAATTTTATTAACACACGATGATATTGCTGACCGTGCCCGTTATCTGAACGCTCGTACCAGTTTGAATACATTGCTTAAGTTAGGTGTCGCTCCAATCGTGAATGAGAATGACTCGGTAGCGACAGATGAAATTCGTCTGGGCGATAACGATACTCTGGCAGCCCTGGTGGCTAATCTGGTCGATGCGGAATTACTCGTTTTGTTGACCGATCAAGATGGTCTCTATACCGCAGACCCCAGAACAGATACTAGTGCAAAATTAATCCAGCAGGCTGAAGCAAATGATCAATCTTTGCGAGCTTATGCGGGCGAAGGCGGAAGTCTGGGTAGGGGCGGTATGCGTACTAAACTGAAAGCAGCAGCTATTGCAGCAAAATCCGGCACTCAAACGGTGATTGCATTTGGTAATGATGATTCTATTTTATTAAATATTGCTGATGGCAAAGAGATTGGTACTTTATTAACTACGTCAGAAGAACCTGTTCAGGCTAGAAAGCGGTGGTTGGCAAATCAGGCGCACTTGCAAGGTTCGGTAACTCTGGATGACGGTGCTGTAACTGCATTGACGAAAAATGGAAAAAGTTTATTGCCGGTGGGGATTAGATCTGTCGATGGTGATTTTAAACGTGGTGAAATCATTTCATGTACAGATAAATCGGGAAACGAGATTGCGCGTGGCCTGAGTAATTATGATTCTGTACAAGTGAAGTTAATTATTGGTAAATCAACCGTAGAGATTAAACAATGTCTGGGTCAGATAGATGAAGATGAATTAATTCATCGCGATAATATGATACTTATTTAATGTAGCTCGCTTCTGGATCTGTTCCTGTCTTATCGCGGCATACAGTCTAAACGCGGACATAAAAAAGCCGGCATTGAGCCGGCTTTTTAAATAAACAGGTGTTAAATCTTAAAGTGATTTAACGTGGCTATTCAAACGTGATTTATGTCTGGCAGCCTTGTTCTTATGAATGATACCTTTTGATACCATGGAGTCGATGACAGGAACGGCTGCCTGATAAGCATTTTGTGCAGCTTCTTTATCTTTTGCTTCAATAGCATGTACAACTTTCTTTATTTGGGTGCGAAGCATGGAACGTTGACTCGCATTATGCAGACGTAGTTTTTCAGTCTGACGCGCACGTTTTTTCGCCGATGCAATATTTGCCACTCTGTAACTCCTGATTCATTCTCTAAAGGCGCGACATCATGCGGATATTAGGTCAATTTGTCAATGCTTCAGCCAGGATATGATATGCTTTCCAGTATTTGCGTAATTGGAAGTAAAAACAATTAGATAGACTATATAGTTCACGATTAATATGGATTATGGAAACATATAAATGAGCCACAAGTTATTGAAATCCACCTTCACGGTTGGAGGCATGACCACAATATCGCGTATTTTTGGTTTGATACGTGATGTTGTTATCGCACGCCTGTTTGGTGCCGGAGCTGGAGTAGATGTGTTTATAGTCGCCTTTCGTATCCCTAATTTCTTGCGACGTTTATTTGCTGAAGGTGGGTTTTCACAGGCTTTCGTGCCCATTTTGGCTGAATATAAAGAGCAACGTGATGAAGCCTCTGTAAAAGCACTAGTGGATCAAACTTCAGCGACATTAGGTTTGGTTCTATTTGTTGTTACATTGTTGGGTATATTAGCGGCACCTGTCTTGATACTGATCTTCGCTCCAGGTTTTGACGATGTTAAACACGTCATGGCCAGTGACATGCTGAAAATTACCTTCCCGTATATTTTCTTTATTTCATTAACGGCATTTGCCGGTGGCATTCTTAATACCTATAAACAATTTGCCGTGCCGGCCTTTACGCCGGTGTTATTGAATTTATCTTTAATAGCTTGTGCAGTCTGGCTGGCGCCACAGATGGATATCCCGGTCATCGCATTGGCCTGGGGTGTTTTGATAGCAGGTATTGCGCAGTTGTTATTTCAGTTTCCTTTTTTATTACGTATCAGGATGTTTCCAAAGCCCGGATTAAAGAAAGATAAAGAGGGTGTTAAACGTATCTTGAAACTGATGGTACCTACTTTATTTGCTGTTTCTATAGTGCAAATAAATTTGTTGGTCGATACTATCTTTGCTTCTTTTCTGGTGGATGGCAGTATTTCCTGGTTGTATTTTTCTGACCGGATGGTTGAGTTTCCGCTAGGTGTATTCGGAATTGCACTGGCAACAGTGTTATTGCCAAGTTTATCAAGTGAACATGCTAAAAAGGCAACAGAACAATTCTCCAATATGATGGATTGGGCATTGCGCTGGGTTTTTATGATAGCTGTTCCTGCTGCAATAGGATTAGCCGTACTGGCCGTTCCAGTTCTGACGACCTTATTTCAATATGATGAATTTACAACCTATGCGACCATCATGTCAGGAAAAAGCCTGTTAGCTTATTCGCTCGGTTTACCGGCATTTATTCTGATCAAGGTCTTTGCTACCGGATTTTTTTCAAGACAAGATACAAGCACACCCGTTAAGATTGGCGCCTTCGCCATGTTCGCTAATATAGGATTCAATTTTGTATTAGTTGGCTTGTTTGCACATGCAGGTTTGGCGTTGGCAACATCACTTTCGGCAATTTTGCAGGCCTTTTTATTATTCTGGTTATTAAGAAAAGATGGGGTTTATCGTCCAACATCGGGTTGGTTGACGTTTATGTTACAAATCACGGCAGCGGTTACAGTAATGGCATTACTGATTGTTTATTTTGTGGCAGCTCCAGAGCAATGGTTTGCCTGGGGGATGTTCCAACGCGTGGCTCAGTTATCGATGTGGATAATGATAGGTGCCATTAGTTATTTTTCCATGCTTTGGATCACGGGTATTCGATGGCACAATATGACAGCGAAGAGCTGATCGGTATAATTCACAGATTTTAACGACTGATGGAATTTATTCGCGGATTAACCAATTTGCAGCGCTATCGAAATAATTGCGCTGCTACTATAGGTAATTTTGATGGTGTGCATTTGGGCCATCAAAAAGTGTTGGCGCAATTAAGGGATGTTGCAAAACAGTCGGGCTTAATATCGACAGTGGTGATATTTGAGCCACAGCCAATAGAATATTTTTCTCCAGAAAAAGCACCGTCACGTTTAACGCGGTTACGCGAAAAGTTACAACAGTTTTCACAGCATGACATTGATCGGATTGTCTGTCTTAGATTCGATGAACAAATCGCGAATTTATCCGCGACTGAATTTGTTGATGACATTTTGGTTAACGCATTGTCGGTGAAAGAATTGATAATTGGCGATGATTTTCGCTTTGGTAAAAATAGGCAGGGTGATTATTCTTATCTGGTCAATGTAGCTGAAGACAAAGGCTTCAACATTGATAAGACGGATACTTTTAGTTTAGGTAATGAACGCGTGAGCAGCACACTGATTCGTCAGGCATTAGCCAATGGTGAGATGACAAGAGCCAGTGAATTACTCGGCCGTCCTTACCGGATAAGTGGGCGTGTTGTGCATGGAGAGAAACGTGGGCGCAAGCTCGGATTTGCAACAGCAAATATAGAATTACATCGGTATTTATCCCCCGTTGTTGGTATATTTTCTGCCCGTGTATTTGGCGTAAACAATAAGCCATTGGATGCAGTTGTTTATGTTGGTTCCAGACCTGTCTATAAAGGCGAACGTGTCATTCTGGAAGTACATATTCTGGATTTTGAAGGTGACATATATGGCCAGCATATTCAGGTTGAATTACTGGAGAAGTTACGTGGGGAAGGCCATCTTGATTCTGAAGAAGCCTTGCTTCGACAAATAGAAAAAGATATTGAAAACGCAAGAAATAGTTTTAAACGACACAATTTAATGAATTAATACGGTTATATAATAAAAACTAATAGCAATGACGAATTATAAAGACACACTGAATTTACCGAGCACTGATTTTCCAATGAAGGCGAACCTTGCCCAGCGTGAACCTGAAATGCTGAAACATTGGCAAGACAACAATTTGTATCAACAGATACGCCAAAAAAAAGCGGGCGCTAAAAAGTTTATTTTGCATGATGGCCCTCCCTATGCGAATGGTGATATTCATATTGGCCATGCAGTTAATAAAATCCTCAAGGACATCATTGTAAAATCACAAGGACTTAATGGCCTGGATGCACCTTACGTTCCTGGTTGGGATTGTCATGGTTTACCTATTGAGTTACAGGTTGAAAAAAAGATTGGTAAGGCGGGTATCAAAGTTGAGCCTGATAAATTTCGTGATGCTTGTCGTGAATACGCATTAAAGCAGGTTAATAATCAACGTACTGATTTTATTCGCCTCGGTGTATTAGGTGATTGGGAAAATCCTTATCTGACCATGGATTTTAAAACCGAAGCGGATATTGTACGGTCGCTTGGCAAGATTATAGAGGCGGGTCATCTGCATAAAGGTGTTAAACCGGTTCATTGGTGTACTGAATGTGGATCTGCGTTAGCTGAAGCAGAAGTTGAATACGAAGATAAACAATCACCCGCAATTGATGTGCGGTTTAATGCGATTGATAAAGCTGAACTACTCAAATGTTTTAACGTCGATGATGTTATAGACAACGTATCCATCGTCATTTGGACAACAACGCCCTGGACCTTGCCAGCTAATCAGGCTGTTGCTTTAAACGCAGAGTTTGAATATGTATTAGTGCAGTCTGGTAATGAAGCACTGGTTTTGGCTGAAGGTTTGTATAAAGACGTAATGTCACGTTGTGCTGTTGAAGATTTTAAACTGCTCGGATCTTGCGCAGGTTCAAAACTGGAAGGTATAAAACTTCAGCATCCGTTTTATGATCGTATCGTGCCGGTCATTTTAGGCGACCATGTGACTCTCGAAGCAGGTACGGGTGCTGTGCACACTGCGCCCGGTCATGGACAGGATGACTATGTTGTGGGTCTGCGTTATGGCCTGGAAGTGGATAATCCGGTTGGTGATAATGGTTGTTTTTTGCCCGGCACAGAATTGTTTGCCGGCGAACATGTGTTTAAAGCCAATGCATCGGTATTAAATGTTCTGGAAGAAAAAGGAACCTTATTGCATCAGGAAACATTGTTGCATAGTTACCCGCATTGCTGGCGACACAAGACACCTATTATTTTTCGTGCGACGCCACAGTGGTTTATTAGCATGAATGCAAATGGTTTACGCCAGCAAGCGCTGGAAGCTGTTAAGGATGTAAAGTGGTTACCGGCATGGGGTGAAGAACGTATCCATGGCATGATTCAAAATCGACCCGATTGGTGTATCTCTCGTCAACGGACCTGGGGCGTTCCTATAGCCGTCTTTATTCATCGAGAAACGCAAGAGTTACATCCTGACACCCCCGCATTGATTGAAAAAGTTGCGGCATTGATTGAAGCGCGGGGTATAGATGCCTGGTTTGATTTGGATGCGGCAAGTTTATTGGGATCGGAATCAGATCAATATACAAAAGTGTCTGATACTTTGGATGTCTGGTTTGATTCAGGTGTGACGCACTACACAGTACTAAAGCAAAACGAAAATTTGAATTTTCCTGCCGATCTTTATCTCGAAGGCTCTGATCAACATCGTGGCTGGTTTCAATCATCACTCCTGACTTCAGTGGCGATGAATAATGGTGATAAACCCTATCGTAATGTTGTTACACATGGCTTCACTGTTGATGCCAAAGGCATGAAGATGTCCAAGTCCAAGGGCAATGTGGTGGCACCACAAAAAGTGATGAATGTGTTGGGCGCTGATATTTTACGTTTGTGGGTAGCGTCAGCGGATTATCGAACAGAGATGAATGTTTCCGATGAAATACTCAAGCGTATGGCTGATGCCTATCGTCGTATTCGTAATACCGCACGCTATTTGTTATCTAATCTGAACGGTTTTGACCCGGATGAAAACATTGTCGCTTATGATGATTTAATCGAACTGGATAAGTGGGCTATAGAATATTCCTTACGCTTACAGAAACAGATTATAAAAGCCTATAATAATTATGAGTTTCATTTGATCTATCAACTATTGCATCAATTTTGCGTAGTTGAAATGGGTGGCTTTTATCTTGATATTGTAAAAGATAGGCAATACACCACGGCTAAAGATAGTTTGGCCAGACGTTCTACACAAACTGCGATGTATCATTTGCTACAGATGCTGGCTAGATGGTTAGCACCAATCCTGAGTTTTACAGCGGATGAAATCTGGAAATATATCCCGGGTGAAAAAACAGATTCAGTTTTTCTTGAAGAATGGTATGAGGTGGAGATTAACGAGACTCAAGCCAACGAAAGAAAATTGAAATGGGATATGATTATTACAATTCGCGATGAAATTAATAAGCAACTTGAGAAATTACGCGTAGATAAAGTCATAGGCGGCTCTCTCGATGCAGAAGTCGACCTTTATTGTAATGATGAAGTTAAGCAACAACTCAGCAAGATCGAAGATGAGTTGCGTTTTGTATTGATTACCTCTTATGCAAGATTACATAGTGAATCTGATCGTGATACCGCAGCCATTGATTCTGAAATTCCAGGCTTATCCATACTGGTAAAAGCCTCGGCACATGAAAAATGTGTTCGTTGTTGGCATCACCGTGAAGATGTAGGTGTTGATGAAACACATCCGGAGTTGTGTCATCGCTGCATAGAGAATGTAGAAAGTGAAGGTGAGAAGAGGGTGTATGCCTGATAACGAGTCGTGTCATGTTTAAATGGTTGATGCTTTCTTTTTTGATTGTCATTCTTGATCAGGTGACAAAGTATTATGCTTCCCAAGAGCTAATTCTTTATCAACCGATGCATGTATTTTCAGGTTTTAATCTGACATTAATGCATAACTCTGGCGCCGCATTCAGTTTTTTAAGTCAGGCTGGAGGTTGGCAACGTTGGTTTTTTATTGGTCTCACATCAATCATCAGCATTGCCATTGTTATCTGGATGCATGGATTGCCGGCTACAAAACGCTGGTTGTTAATTGCTCTGGCCTTTGTTCTGGGTGGGGCATTGGGTAATTTGTGGGATCGAATAAATTTAGGCTATGTCGTAGATTTTATTGAAGTTTATTATGATGATATGTTCTGGCCGGCATTTAATATAGCCGACTCCGCCATTACCATTGGCGCAATTATGCTGATTATTGATGCTTTCTTTTTTAATCAAGCAGAGAATGATGGCTAGCTTATTGTTATACTTCATCATCAGTTTTTTTAAGCAATATTTTTGAAATTCGTTTACAGGATAAATATAGATGCAAATATTACTCGCTAATCCACGTGGTTTTTGTGCAGGTGTTGACCGTGCAATAGAAATTGTTGAACGCGCCCTGACATTGTTTGGTGCTCCGGTATACGTACGCCATGAGGTAGTACACAACAAGTATGTCGTTCACTCCTTACGTGATAAAGGTGCAGTATTCGTCGAAGAACTGGATGAAGTACCAGATGATTCTACCGTTATTTTTAGTGCGCATGGCGTATCAAAGGCTGTTCGTGAAGTTGCAGCGCACAGAAGACTACGCGTATTTGATGCGATCTGTCCGCTTGTGACAAAGGTGCATATGGAAGTCGGCAAATATCAGGATGAGGAAAGAGAATGTATCTTGATTGGACATGAAGGTCATCCTGAGGTCGAAGGCACAATTGGTCAATATCGACCTAAGAATGGAAATGGGGGGATGTACCTGGTTGAGTCAGTCGAAGATGTGCAGAAATTGAAAGTTAAGAATCCCGATTTTTTGGCGTTTGTTACACAAACAACGCTATCAATGGACGATACGGCAGAAGTGATTGATGCATTAAGAAAACGGTTTCCAAAGATTGATGGACCTAAAAAAGAAGATATCTGTTATGCAACGCAAAATAGACAGGATGCTGTAAAAAAACTGGTATCAAAATGTGATTTGATACTCGTGGTAGGGTCTCCTAATAGTTCAAATTCAACTCGTTTAATGGAGCTGTCTCAAAAAGCAGGTGTGCCAGCCTATCTTATCGATGATGCCTCGGAAATTAAAAAAGAATGGGTTGAAGGAAAAGAAAATATTGGATTAACCGCAGGTGCGTCTGCTCCTGAAATTTTGGTAGAAGAAGTTATCGCTCAGCTTAAAGAATGGGGCGCCACAATGGTAAATGAAAACCCAGGTATAACTGAAAGAGTGGTTTTCTCTTTACCAAAAGAACTCTTGAAAGAAAACACAAAAGAGATGGTCGGTTAATACTTAATTTATCCTCCCTCCTTTGTGCGTGCTATTTAGATTTAGGGTCCTCCCAACCAGCAGCTTTTAGTGCTGACAATATCTCCGTACGATTATAGCCTGCGAGTTTTTTATCTCCAATCAGGGTGATCGGCACGTTTAGTGAGCCATTTAATTTTGTTAGTTCCGCCTGTTTGATAATATCGCCTTCAATATTTATTTCATTAAGCGAGATCTTCTTTACCTGTAATAATTCACGTACAGCATCACAAGGACTGCATTCTGGAATTGAATACATGGTGGCACTCACGGAAGAGTTGCTCGTGCTAAATGTCACAGGCTTATTTTCAGCAGCAGCTTTACTACCTGTCGTAATACGTTTTTGGTTAACTAAAGTTGAGCCAGGCGGACATACTTTCTGAAATGACTTATTACCTTCCTCGTCTTCACACTCAACAATATTAACTGCTGACATGGAATTAAAATGAACCATTAATAATAGTAATATAATATAAGCTTTAAATGATGTAGTCATGTTTATCAACCTCCAGCCTTATCGGCTGATGAATTGGTCATAATTCTATAAACCTTTTATGGTTTTGCTTGTCAAATGCAGTATATATAATGTATACATATACAAATATTATCAATAGGTTACAACAGATTTGTTATGTCGTACACCTGAATTTATGGTAATTTAGAAACTGGGTATTGGCTATGGGTAAATTAAAATTGAAAAAATCAACATTATTGACAGTGGTCATTTTAAATTTAGCTCTTCTCATTTCAGTGAGTGAAGCTAATGCTAAAATGTATAAGTGGGTCGACAATGAGGGGAATACTCACTATACCCAATCACCTCCACCGGGTGACATACAGGCAGAAGTACTGAAACCACCATCAAAGATTGATACTGAAAGTGCCCAGGCCCAAATTGAGCAGCGATTGAAAGAAGCTGAAAAACTTAGAGAATCTCGCCTTAAGGAAAATGAATTTCAAGAAATAGAAAAGAAAAATGAGGCTATTAGAGAAGAAAACTGTAAGCGTGCACGACAACGTCTAAACACTTATTCAAGACCTAGAGGTTTGATCCAGCAGGAAGATGGAAGTCGAACTAGAGTCGATGAAGAAACACGACAGTCGGAATTAGTGAAATCACAGTCGATGGTTGAAGAGTATTGCAAGTGACTTCCAGGTTATTATCTCTTTAATTGTGGGTACGTCTTTCATAGGCAACATCATTATTAGATCCCAAGGCTACATACACAATTATTATGAGTTAGCGGGATTACTCTGGTTAATATCATGGTGCAAAAAATGTTTATCGTAAATGAGAATAAACTTAGAGTTGGTTTGTTTTTATGCGCATTGTTTTTGTTAAATAATGTTAATGCGTCTGAAAAGTACATTGAGTTACCTTTTCGAGCCTATACAAATACAGGTGAAAAAATTGAGGTATTGGAGTTCTTCTGGTATGGGTGCTCTCATTGTTATGAATTTGAATCTGCTATAGAAGAATGGCTTGAAGATAAAGCTGAATATATTGAGTTTGTGCGTATGCCTGCTGTATTAGGCGCGAGTTGGATGCTTTATGCACGGGGTTATTATGTAGCAAAGCATCTTGGCGTGTTTGATAAAATTCACCGTCCTTTGTTTGATGCAATACATAAAGAAAAAAGAAGCTTTACTGATAAAAAAAGTCTGAAAAAGTATTTTGAAGAGCAAGGTGTTTCTGGTGATGAATTCGATACAACCTATGATTCAAAAGATGTTCAAGACAGTGTTCGATATGCCTATTCAATGGGACAACGTTACGGGGTGAAGGGCGTGCCCGCAGTGATTATTAATGGAAAATATGCAACAAGTGCAACTATGGCAGGAAGCTATAAAAACATGATTGATGTCATTAAGAAGCTAGCAGAAAAAGAAAACGTGGCTAAATTAAAATAGCTTCTTATCAATAAATTTTAGACTATCCTGAATCTAGCTCTTTGAATCATTAAATATGGTTTTGGCTGATATCGATTAAATTATCCGCAAATTGATGAGATAAAAAAAGCCGGTACAAAAGTGTTGCACCGGCTTTTTTTTATTCCATCTCTTTATACCAGAACTTCCTGAGACGGGTGTTCAATACTGATCCAGGTGGTTGACTGACGTTCACACCTGATATTACACCTTCATGAATTTCGCCATTAATCTCTACAACCACAGGAACCGGTGAAGGTAGATAGCCGCCACCCGCATGGACATTATAACGGTCACTTGCATTGGTGTAGCCATCGATATTTTGATCGGCTATGGCAGAGGCATCATCAAACCTAACCTGATACTGGCGTGCCTCACCAAGATCACTTTCACAGGAGCCTGTTGCGCCAACAACACTACTCGGTACGTTCGTATTAAAGAAGGTTGTATTATTTAATGTGACCGCATTACCGACGACCTTTTCACCGGTTGCCAAAGTAATATACCAGCCTTTCTTAGTTGTCAGTGCGGTTGCTGCGGTAGATGAGTCTATTTCATCACCACTACCACTACAGCCACTTGCGGCCTGAATACAGTTCGATGTTGCATCGAACAGATCCGACTCAGTATATGAGGTAAAACCACCCGCGACACTTGTGCCGATATTCGTATCTTTAAACATGTAGAATCGGTTAACAATACTGTCATCGAATGGGTGTTCACGATCACCACTACCTACCAGAATCGCATCGTAACCATCCTCGCTGTAAACGACATCTGGCGGAAACAGGAATTTGCGTAATCCCGGAAAATTGGTAAAAGGAACACCGTCATCATCTACACCCGGTTTAACCGTCACATGATCAGCGATATCCGCAATCTTGGTGACTGTCCAGTTGGTAACGCTGGGGTCAGACATATCTACCCGCCAGAAATTGCCGCCTGTATCGCCAACATAAGCACGATTTGCATTCGTGCTATTTTGATCTGAAATGACAACGACATCAGATGGTATGGCATAGTCCATGCCACTCACCGTAAGGAAAGTATGGGAAGCGCCTGGGTTAGCGACAGCAGGACCAGCTTGCCACAGAATATCGCCGGTTAATGCGTCGACCACAAAAATACCTCGACCTTGTCCGCGTTCATAAGACGCAGCGCCAACTTCAACTTCAAGCGAGCCATCGCCATCATCATCTTCGTTAAACGCCGTAATACCAAGCGGGTCGAGATCTTCGACTAATGCGTCATAACCGGCACCAAAGACCAGAACAACTTCTTTATCGTTATCATCAGCCGCACCAGCACCGTCCGTATCAATGGCAATCTCCTGCACATTTGGTAATGACCAGGTCTGCCCTAACTCACCCCAACCAGCACTACCATTCGATTTGCGCCAAAGTAGTTTGGGGTCGAGCGGATTACTGACATCCAGTGCATAAAGCAGACGACCTCCACGATGCATAGAGATATACAACCAGACTTTGTCGCCATCAGCATGATCCAGCTTACCGTCATCATTGACATCCTTGGTGTACACACCAATTGAACCATCCGCGAAGTAGGGTTTTTTGTTGTTGCTGGTAATAATCGGTTCGTTATTGCGCAAACGAGCAAATGAACTAAAGAACTCTTCCGGAATAAAACCCCAAGCCTCTTCAAAAGGTTCAGGTTCAGTCATGCTTACGGTATCGGCTTGATTAAAACCACCCTTAACAGCGCGGAAGATGCCATCGTTGGCGCCATAGAAGATATAGACATCATCATCATTACCAAAGCGGTTGTAATTCACTACCGCCGGTCGAGAATGCAATACGTCACCGTGTACTGAGGCACGTACATCGGTGTTACTGCCATCGTTATTTTCATCTTCATTATTATCTGCGCCCCGAACCCAGGCAATAAGTTGTGATAATTCACCCGCAGATCCGGCACCGGAGCTCGCCACGATACTGCCCGTGGCATCACCTTCAGCAGTTGCAATGGTATAGGTAAAGTTATCAGTATCGGTAACCGTAATACTAGCAGCCGCTTTATTAAACGCCGCCGGTGTTGCGCCCGAAATGGCAACACTGTCACCGGTAACAAAACCATGGTTGACCACGCGTGCTTTTGCTGTTGTCGTTTTTATATTACCTGTCATACCCGTCGCGGCTCCCTGTAGATTGGTCTTGGTTATACCAAGATCGTAGGTAAAGGTATCAGGGCTGGTGACAGTAATGGTATGCGTGCCGTTATATGTGGCACTATCAGTAATCGCTGTTTCGCCATCAACAGCATCGGAGATGACGATTGAATTGCCTGTTGCTAGGCCGTGTGCCACTGAAGTGGCAATAGCTGTTCCATTAGTATTATTTAAACGGAAACTAGGCTTGTTTGCTCCCACGACGGCACAGGGTGCTTTAGGAATGACAAGACCAGCAAAACTATTACCAAGTACATATGAAAAGGTATTATCATCGATTTTAGTGACTGTAAATTCCGCACGGTTGGTGCTTGTGCCAGCATCAGGGCCCGGACAGGCCGTTGCGCCAATTGCACCGCCATTAGTATATTCAGGATTACTACCGCCACTAACAACAATCTTATCGCCAGTTGCAAGTCCGTGCCCTACCAATGTGGCTATAGCGGTACTACCAAAGTTAGTAGCAGGTGTTATCGTGCCGGTAACGGTTGCAGGAGTAGCCGTAATTGTATTGGTAGTAGTATAAGTAAACGAAGTCGCGCCAATGGTAGGTGAAAAAGTGCCATTATAGGCTGACGGTGTCACACCACTGATGGTATGAGGATTTCCGTCGACGAGACCATGTCCCGCCGTTAATGTGCCGGTGACAGTATAGCCTTTTGATATCTTAATTGTGCCAGTCGGAACCGCTAAAGCACTACCGACATTAAAGGTAATCGTGGCCGGGTTGGTTGCACCACTGACTGTGGCTAATGAGTGTATGCCATTATAACCGGCCACACTGGCGCCAGAGATAATTATCGTATTGCCTGCCGTATAAGCGCCACCTGCATTATCGATGGTCGCGGTTGCAATGGTGCTCGGACCTGAGACGGTGGCGCCTGCGAAGCTGGTGACCGGGGCTAATTGCGAATTAGCGCCGGCTGAGTATCGAAATATATCGGGTGGAGTCACTGAGGTGATGTCGCGTAAGCCATTAAAATGAGCCGGTGTGACCCCGTTAATGGTGACGTCATCGGTATCGAGAAACCCATGATTGGCTACATTCACGGTTACAGTTGAGCCGGTAATCGAATAGGTGGCACCCGTGATGTTAGGATTCGGCGTCGGGTTGCTGACGCCCGTGTTGTAGGTTACGGTCGTTGCATTAACAACCGTAATAGAAAATGTGCCGTTATATTCTGCAGCGCCGACTCCCGCCACGTGAATTTGTGTAATACCAGTAAAGTTACCATTGTTATCCACTAGTGTGGCTATATTTTTGCTACCACCAGTACCCCGATTTAGATCATCGATACCCTCCTGGCTAATCGTGTTGGTGATCGAAATTATCGGTTTTGCTGCGCTAGTGGAAACACCGGTGACGGTTCGTTCTTCAATAGGAACACTTGATAAAGAGTTTATCGCGACTGCGCCTGCGCCGGGAGCAACCAAATCCGTTAAGGTTTTATTATCGGTTAACTCGGTAATCGGCACATTCAAAAAACCTGTCAATGAGGATACGGCAGTCGTTCCCAGACCAAACCCCGCCGAGGTCATGCCATCATTGATGGCTGGGTCGGCAAACTTGGTAGCTGATAATGAACTGTTGGTCGTACAAGAAACGGTTCCTGTAGTACAGGTATAAAGATTTCGATCTGAGTCTTGTAAGGCTACCGTCGCGAAATCAGTGCGTATGCCTTGTGCAATACCGCCTTTTTCTACGAGGTCACCATCGGGTGAATCTGAGGCACCGCCAGTTCCATTTTCATCGGCATCACGAAAACCCCAAAAACCGGAACTGGTGGTATGGAAACTAACCGCGCCCGGATCGATAAATCCGGTCGTCGTATTTTCTGCAACGGCCCCGGTTGAGTCAGCGAGAAACAGTGTCGATGTTGCATCATTGAAACCGAGTTGATACATCTTCAGATTACCAAACCAGCGCGGTGCCTTGGTATCATCCGGGCGAAAAACACCAATATAAACCTGATTAAGGTTAGTACCGCGCACGTTTACACTCACCGGCAAGGTGGTTGCTGCGAATACGCTATTGACGGCTTGAATTTCATTGAAGATTGAATTCAATGCGTTGGTAATACCAGCGCCCGCATTAGCACTGGATACGGCAAAGTAACCACCTTCACCTTTCAATGCGACACTTTGCAGCAAGGCTGTCATGTCATCATTTTGCCCAGTCGTTTGCGGGTCCACTTCAACAACATAGGTATAGACATGGGGTGAGCCGTCTGCTGCGCCGTTCATATCCGCGTTGGCCATATAATAGGCCCATTCATCCATCCAGTTACCCTGTTGACCGCTGGGGCTGAGGCTGATGGTTGAGCTTGTGTCAAAACCGAGTGAAGCTAGTTCTGTTTCAGAAACGGATAGTTGTGAGGAATTTTCGTTAGAGGGACCATTACTGATGTAGATAATGAAACTGTCCTGACAGATATCCTCTATAGGCGAATCATAAAGTGAGCCATTCGAATTATTGGGTAGCGGAAAATCACTTAGGCCTGCTTCGAATGGGGTTAAGGCATTAGTTGTGGTATTGCCATTAAAATCGGTTTTATCTGCACCCGAACTGGCTTTTTCTGCCTTGCCTGCGTAATAACGATAAGCCTCTAACATAGCACCGGAAACAGTATTGTTATTTCCCTGATCTGACCCGCCACCTGATGTTAAACCGCCGACTAGATTGGCAAGTGCTGTGCGGTTGGTTGATGTCATTTGGCGTATGCCAAAACGCAGGTAAGCGCCATCCTCTGCGTCTGTTGATTGTGGGAACAGCATCAGGCCAATATTGAATTCATCACCGAGGTTTTGTACTACGCTAGATAAAGCCGCAAGCTCATTAACATTAATCGCCTGGCCGCCTACACTGCGATTCCAGTTCGCCGTGTTATCAAGGATGATTAATACATTAGGGCGGTTGGCTGGCAGGTTAGGGTTGGCAAGAAAGATATCGGTATCATCATTAACCGGATCGAATTCTGCCTGTGCTTTGGGAGCGACCATGATTATGGCAATCGCTAGCAATAGCACAGAAAAGAATTTTTGAAATGGAACTGAGATTGAAAATGGTATTATCGAATTCATGATGATACTCCAGAAAATTTAGATGCAATTATTCGCAAGCATGCGCATTTGTACACCGGTATGTATGGTCGATGTGGCACCGGTCACAGTATCTGTGATGGTCGAAGACACTTCCCAGATATTGTCATCAGGAATGATGGCAGTATTGACAGCGCTATAACCCGTAGCGGTTTTACTGTCTATGCAAATTGGCATGGACACATTTATCGTTCCGTATTTACCGCCGGTAATCGTTGTTGCTGTGGGTGTTAAAAAATTGCTGCTGTCACTAATGACTTGTTCTAATCCGACTTGCGCTTCGGCATCCAGTGATTTAGTTGCCTGCATATTGCCGACGATTTTTAAGTTAATAGTACTTAGATTTACTGATGAAATGGCAAACAAGGTCATCATCAGTAATAAAATCAGTGCCACAAACAACGTAGCGCCTTTTTGTTTTTGGATATTGATCATTACGGTATCTCTCTTCTTCCAGCGATATTATTCGGTCTAACTTCAGTGCTATAAACATTCCGTTTATATTGATCTCCGCTTGCTGCTACTGCTAACGGACCAACGGTATAGGCTTTGCTATCGACATAGCCATTCGTCGTTTTTAGTGAACGCGCCAGTACGCTAGTCTTGATTGCAACGACATTTTCAAACTGCGCTGTTGTCGGCGTAGTGACATAAGAATCAGGAATGCCATCACCGACTGAACCTGTCGTCACATCTACAGATGCGGGCGAGGTGTCAATTCCGTATTGCACTTTAAAATATTCAATGCCCTCTACCAACGGCACAATATTCATTACGGTGTTGCCTGCGTCATCATCGCCAAGTTCAAGTCGTTTTAACGTGGGCGTGTCAGCTGCGGTACAGACTGCGGCGGCATTACATTGTGCAACGTAGTAAATATGCACTCTGAGCTTTCGAGTATCAGCCCATGTATCGAGTGCCTTACCGGGCATTTTTGTCAGGGTTGAAGTTACAGCAACATTTTTTGCATTTTTACCGGTTGTTTCATCAAGTGGGTCGACAGTGGCAGCAACACCAATTTGAACTTCTGCCGTACGTGAATTCGATTGGATATAAACTTCCCCGATATTGTTGTTAGCAGCACTGACGACGCCTGTTACAGGATTGCTTGTTCCATCAGCATCGGTGCCCGCAAACAAATCGGTATCTGCGCGACGGATTACCAGTACATCTGTGTTGGGTTGTAAGTCAGCTGCCGTAAAAAAACCTTTATCATCACAAGTGGTACTTGCTGTAAATGTTGATGCCGTGACATTCGTGTACCCTTGAATGGGGACGATAAGTGCGCTGAGCAAATTTGCTTCGCTAGCTGTTTCACAGGGATCGGGCAAGCTCGCAGGAAATGTACCTTTATCGTAATAAAATCCAAAAAAACCGGCATGGCGTACATCGTTGTAGATCACATCCATGGCATAACGTCCATTTTCGATGAGGTCACTGGCTTTTTGTAATTCGCGATAATTGTCACTGGAGGTCGTAAATGTTGTTACTAAACCTAACATCAACATTGAACCGATGACAACGGAGATCATGACTTCAATAAGTGACACGCCTGCTTGATAATGGGGTATAAGTTTCATATTGGATATACTCAATTTAGGTTTGCTATACGCGTAGTTATCGACACCGTTCTACGTTGGCCTTCATCACCGTAAGTGTTGTTCGCGCAATTAACTGCAGGCGTTGAAAGTATGCTCATGCCTTGCCAGGAAATTGCAATGGTATAAAGACCCGTATCGGGATTTCCACCAATCTCGGTGCTGGCATCGTAACTAATGCAAGCACGCGCCCCTATCATTGCCCCAACATTATTGCCTGACAGTTGCGCTGTCGTACCTTTAAGTAAGTTGTCTATTTCAGTTAAGGTGTTGACAGCTTGAGTGTTATAGGCGGCGGTACTCGCGGTGCAACTTAATGATGCTGTGCCAGATACACCTATATACGGTGAGCCTGTTGTTGTGTTTGTTGTAATGCGAAAACAGGTTGCCGTTTCGCGATTGATATTAAGTTTATCGGCAATATCAGAAATAAGGATCAATGCCTGTGCTCGTTGATACGATTCCAGTTCTGCTGTTTGCGCTTTCACTTGTAGTGCGGCTATTCCAAGTAACCCTACTAAAATAATGATCATAGTCACCAGGGCTTCCATTAACGAAAAGCCTCGAGATGATGAAATTTTATTGATTGAATTCATTAGCTGCACCCATTCGCTGCATTAGTATCATTATCCAGTTCAATAAGTGGTTTACCACTTAGACTGAGGACGAGACAGCGCATTTTAACCTTAGTGTTTCCGTTGATATAAAAACGTAGTTCAGTCGATGAAGTTGCACGCCCTGTTTTAGAAAAAGAGATTGTGTTTGGACAGGCTCCATTACATGAAACAACAACAGCGTCAGCCAAGGCATCCTGTTGGCGTACAACCGTAGCACCACTTAATATTTGCCAGCCGTTAGTCCAGTCAGAAGATATCGCAGTAACATTAACCGAACCGTTACGTTTTATCGCTTCACTTCTCGCTAATAACAGGCTCAAGTGTGCATCTGACGCAGCCGTTCTGACTTGTTGTGTTAACAAAAAGTCTCGCATATTTGGCACCGCTATTGCTGCCAAAATACCGCCGATAACCACAACAATCATTAATTCCAGAATGGAGAACCCTGTTTGATTTTTGTATCTACGAGCGATAGTTTTTTCAGAAAGAATAATCATAAATTTTGCCTTAGACCGTTTAATGCCATGTCCCTGTTTTTACACCCGTACTCGTAAGACCTAAGTTCCCAAAACCGGCTTGTGCACCTATGGCAGTAGCTGTTGCCGAAAACGATGGTGGTGTAGATACCGGGACTGTTATTGTTACAGTGTAGAAACTATTGCTGCAATTTGCGGTAGTGCAAGTCCAGCCATCCGGAGGTGTAATACGTAAGATAGTTGGATCAGTGGTGTAGCTTCTTGCATCAAGCAGATATTGTTCTTGTCTGTTCGCAATATCCAACAGAACCTGTTCTGCTGCAGAAGCTCTGCCTCGTTTGATATAGTTGTTGTATGAAGGTAAGGCAACAGCTGCAAGTATTGAAACTATTGCAACAACTATCATTAATTCTATTAATGTAAAACCGATTTGTTTTTTCATCATGTGTACCTTTATAGCAAATAATTGAATTTGTATTTATATTAAAGGATTGAAAGGTAAATTTATCCGATAAACGGTATTTAAATTATCACATCCCTATTAAAAGTGTGAACTAACTAACATTCTCTAATATGAAAAAATTCGATTTTATTATTGTGGGTGGCGGCATTATTGGCATGACCACTGCTCGAGAATTGGCATTACGCGGTGCCAGCGTGGCCTTACTAGATAAGGGTGAATTAGGGCAAGAAGCGAGTTGGGCTGCAGGCGGCATACTTTCTTCCATGCGACCTTGGACAGAAAACCCGGTTTCCGCTGAACTGTCGGAGCAGGGCAAGTTACTCTATCCGACATATACGAGTACTTTAAAGGATGAAACGGGCATTGACCCTGAATACATTAAGTCAGGCTTAGCCATTATCGAACCCGGCCATATCGCTGAAATCAAATATTGGGCGGCTAGAAAGCGCATCAATGTGAAAGACTATACATTAAATATAGATCATAAGTTAAGGATTCCTCAGCAAGCTATTCTATTACCTGATATAGCACAATTGAGACCGCCGCGATTATTAAAGTCTTTGTATGCGAGTTTAAAAGCCCTATCTGTTTCTGTTTTTGAAAATACTGAAATTACAAAACTAGTCACAGAAAAAGGTCGCTTTCAAAATATAGAGTTTGAAGGGGGGAAGCTGGCCGCAGGTGCAGTCATCATTACAGCGGGTGCCTGGAGTAAAACACTATTAGTTAATATTGTTGACGATATCAACATAAAACCAATACATGGTCAGATGCTGTGTGTTAAACCGCCTGAGCAGATTCTGGAATCAATCATCCTGGATGGTGGCCATTATTTGATTCCCAGATTGGATGGACATGTATTGATAGGCAGTACAATGGAAGATATTGGCTTTGATAAAACAACGACTTCGAGCGCTCGGGAAGAATTATTTAAATGGGCAATGTCTGTCTGGCCGGACATAAAAACAGCGCAAATCATCAAACACTGGTCTGGCTTACGGCCTTCGTCAGATATTGAAAAGCCTTATATTGGCCCTATACTGGATTTCAAGAATATTTATCTTAATACCGGCCATTTTAGAAAAGGGATATTACAAGCGCCAGCATCGGCAAAATTATTAGCTGATCTGCTGTGTGGAGAGAGTTCTTTTATGAATTTTGAGAAATTTTCTATTAACAGAAAACAAAATGTGGCTTAATTCGCCTAATAAATAAGCCCCCGTCTTATTGATGCTCCACATTGAGCTTCGCTTCTAATATAATAGATAATATGAATGATACGTCAACGAACATAAATAGCTCTCAGGCTTCTATTAAGAAAATCCTGGAACAGTTTGCTATTAATCCCACGCATCAGCGTTATGAAATTGCGTGTGCCATGTTAAGCAAACCACAACACTTGTCTGCAGAGCAGATATTATTGTTGGTTAATTCGAATGGTGCACATGTCTCTAAAGCTACGGTATACAACACACTGAACCTCTTTGTCAGGAAAGGTTTGATAAAACAAGTCATTATTGACCCGACCAAGATATTCTATGACTCAAATACTTCGTACCATTGTCACTATTACAATGAAGATACCGGCGAACTATCTGATTTTAAATCTAATGATATGAGTTTCAATCGAAACCCTTCGTTACCTGAAAATACAGTACAATCTGGTGTTGATGTGATTGTACGTGTCAAGAACGCAACGTAATTAACCCTTGTTATAAAAATGCCGGAATAGCTCAGTCGGTAGAGCAACTGTTTCGTAAATAGTAGGTCGGAGGTTCGAATCCTCTTTCCGGCACCATAAATTCACTTAAATTACAATAACTTAAAAAATATATCTTTATCGTATAAATTGGTGAATTGCGTACGATCATACTTTTGTCATACTTGTTAAACATTTTTAACAAATTAGAGACTAATTATGGAAACTACGATATTAAGTTCATCACAAGCCAGTAAGGCGAGACTATCCTTGAGTATCTCTCAGGGTAAGTTGGCATCAGATTTGGGAATTAATAGAAGCTATCTCTCACAATTTGAATCAGGCAAAAGACTATTGAACGATGATGTATTAATTGTCCTTAGAGAATATTTTGAAAATAATGGATATCTTTTTGATGATATTCCTGACTCTCAAAATAACATAGTCACAACAATGGATGGCTTTGTAATTCCAGAAGCTATTGGAGTGGATGAGGCTAACATTACTCTGAGTGAATATGCAGAAAATTTTGAGTTAATTAAGTCTTTATCTGAAGTTCAAATTAATTTTGAATCAGGTTTTTTTTCTGATGATCAAATTGATGAGAAAGATAAATTAATTAAAACAAGGAAGGTGCTATGCTTAATGGCAAGAAATTTTTTGTTGGTGACAAAATTACATGGTAAGGATATTTTTGGAAGTGAAAGTAATCACTGGCAGATTGAAAACAGTGTTGGAGCTTGTATTGAAACAGAGTTAATGGAATTAACTCGTGTTAATTCACCAATGCCATAAATTTTCTTCTTAGTAATGGGAATTCAATTGAGTTAATGCCTTTTTTGTACCCCGTCAGCCCCATGTGGACCAATTAGCCTAATTGCCTAAGAGATAGTTTTCGTTCATCGTTAACCGAAGAGGAAACGATGATGACAAATAAAAGAAGTGCAGAACAAACCGTACGTGATATTCGTCGACGTAC
>JAURNW010000016.1 GCA_030829985.1 Gammaproteobacteria bacterium
GGTACGTCGACGAATATCACGTACGGTTTGTTCTGCACTTCTTTTATTTGTCATCATCGTTTCCTCTTCGGTTAACGATGAACGAAAACTATCTCTTAGGCAATTAGGCTAATTGGTCCACATGGGGCTGACGGGGTACAGGATGGGACTGTAACTTTAGTGAGTATCGCTGATATAAGAAAAAACCTGAGCTAATAGTAATTAGCGTATAAGAGAGTAATCTTGGGTAAATTAAAGGGATAGTAAGGTCTATCCCTTGGGCAATTTGATTGGATTAACGCTCCAAATATTCCAGTTTGCCGGTTTTGTCTTTCCATTCATCAGCATCTTCCGGCGCTGGTTTCATCTCGTTGATAACCGGCCAATCCCTTGATAATTCGGCATTTAATTCGATAAAACTGTTCATTTCTTCAGGCACATCTTCATCTGCCATAATCGCTTCAACAGGGCATTCTGGCTCACACAGCGTGCAATCTATGCATTCATCCGGGTCAATAACCAACATATTTGGTCCTTCGTGGAAACAATCGACCGGACAAACTTCAACACAGTCGGTGTATTTGCATTTAATGCAGCTTTCGGTAACAACAAATGGCATCAGATTTACCTATAGTTTCAAATATTAAAAAAGAATCGGATCATACTCGTATCTTGGGAAGCATAAAAGTCATTCAATTGATTAAATAGTAATTTAATTATTACTTTTTATTATTTCAGATATCTCATCAGCCAGGGCTTTCCCCTTTTTAAACTCAGAAACGGCAACCCCCATTTCTCCAAGCTTTGATAATACCTTGATTTGCAATTGTTCCACTGTCCCCGTGGTAAAAAATATAAGCCAGGATTTCATGTCCTTATTCTCGTTTTCTATGCGGCTAATCTCGCTTATCCCTTGCAATAATTCGGATAAATGAACATCACTGGGTATATCCAGCTTTAAACTAAAACATTGGCTGCTTCGTTTTAGTTCAGACAGGCTGGTATGGATAATTAATTTGCCTTTGTTCAAGATGGCGATATCACTGCATATATCTTCAATTTCGGATAAATTGTGTGAACTTATGATGACGCTATATCGATTGCCGAGTTCACTTAATAAATTCCTCACTTCTGTAGCTGCAACGGGGTCTAGACCTGAAGTTGGTTCGTCCATCAATATCAATTCTGGTTCTCCGATCAGGGATTGAGCCAGCATAATGCGTTTACGTTGTCCAAAACTTAAGGTCTCTGGAAATTGATTCGCGAATCCACCGGCTTGAACCAATGACAATACTCGTTCGATTTCTTTTTTAGCATCATGCCGGTTGAAGTTTTGTAATCTTGCATAATGTTTCAATTGTGTCAGTACATCTACGCCTTTAAACATGGAAGTATCTTGTGGCAGTAATGCGAGTTTGCCTTTTATTGCACTTGAGTCAGGTCTATTACCTAAGATATGCACCCTCCCTGAACTGGGTCTTATAAATCCGCACAGGATTGCAAACAAGGTTGATTTGCCCGCGCCATTTGGTCCGACAATTCCGGTTGGTTGTGTAACATTCAATTGAAGATCTAATCCATCAAGCGCTTTAATTCCAGCAAAGCGTTTGGTTAATGATTCACATTTAATCTGGTGATTCATTTATATATCTCTTCGTTTGAAGATATACCAGCCACATAAAAAATAGAATATTGTGTAAGCAAGCAGTGCAGAAATAGCAATTAATATATTCTCCGGGTTGATATCGAATAATATTGATTTAAGGCCGCTTGGGATCAAATAGATGGCGTGAATAAAATCAGATTTAATCCAAAAAACAAGAATCACCAGAAAGATATAAATCATCATGCCCAAAAAAAGAGAGCCAAATCCCGAACGCGCAAATGATGAGACCATCGACATAAAAGCGATAAAGGGCAGGCTATAAACAAATACAAGTATGTAGGTTTGCAAGCCTAACAATGCAATGGCTTCCAGCGTGTCTTCCTCGTTTAAAAATGCTTGTATCGAAGCCCATAGGGAGGTGGTGGAAATACAAATTAATACCAGTAACAAAACGGCGATAAAACGTGAAAGATATATTTCGGCACGTGTTGCACGCATTAATAAAAATCGAAATGCACCTCTGGTCATATCACTTGAATATTGATTATTGGCAGCGACTAAAATAAATAAAGGGGTCAACGTGATTGATACCAGTAAATAGATTGATAAGCTTGCGGATCGATCAACAAATAAACGTAATGCCAATTCCTGATCTTGTGATATCCAGCTTACGAAGATTAAACCCTGAGTGCTTTGTAGCCATTCGACGGCTAACAGAATAACGTTATCAAATATTAAATACCAAAATAAAAAGTAGGGAATTATGAAGGCCAGACTTTTCAGACTGTTAAGCGAATAACAGAAATTAAATAAGGTAAGCTCTTTAAGTCGATAAAGATTTAGCATGAACAGAGTGAGTAATTATTTTTTAAAATACAGTGGTGACTGTTATCGGTCCAGTATGGTTTTTAATTCATACAATAATGCCAGCGCTTGCTTCGGGTTGGTCGAATCAGGATCGATTGATTTTATTTTTTCCAGTAAGGGATCAGCATTAAATAAATCCGTTTGGGTTTGTTGCTTATTTGTTATTGGTGTTTGCAGTTCAATCTCATGTAATCGATTTTTAGCAGCATTGATGACGGTTTTAGGAATGCCTGCCAGAGAAGCTACTTGTATCCCGTAGCTTTGGTTTGCGGGACCTTGCTTAACAGCATGGAGTAAGACTATCTCATCACCGTGCTCAACGACATCCATATGCACATTGGCTACATTATCTTCATGTTCAGGCAGGGCAGTAAGTTCAAAATAATGTGTCGCAAACAAGGTATAACAGCGCGTGACTTTTGCAAGATGTGAAGCACAGGCCCATGCCAGTGCAAGTCCATCATAGGTACTCGTGCCACGCCCAATCTCATCCATTAGCACCAGACTATTACATGTCGCATTATTTAAAATATTGGCTGTTTCAGTCATCTCCACCATAAAGGTTGAACGACCACTGCCCAAGTCGTCTGACGCGCCTATGCGTGTAAAGAGTTGATCAATTGGGCCAATAATCGCTTTTGTTGCTGGAACATAGCTGCCGATATGCGCAAGGATAATAATTAAAGCTGTCTGCCGCATATAGGTCGATTTACCGCCCATATTAGGCCCGGTGACGATTAACATATTCTTATCACTGTCCAGATTTAAATCATTCGCTATAAAGGGCGCAGACTGAATTTGTTCAACGACCGGGTGTCGTCCGGCTTCAATACTAATCTGGTTATCTTTTGTCAGTATCGGTGCAGTAAAATTTAGAGTTGCAGCGACTTCAGCAAAACTGAGATAGATATCAAACTCAGCCAACGCTGACGCACATAATTGTAGTTCTGATAAATAAGCAACAATGATATCCAGCAGTTGATCGTAAAGCTGCTTTTCGCGCGCCAATGATTTCTCTTTTGCGCCAAGTATTTTATTTTCAAAATCCTTTAACTCTGGAGTGATAAAACGTTCGGCGGCCTTTAACGTTTGACGACGATTATAATCGTCCGGAACGTTAGTTGAGTGAAGGCGACTAATTTCGATGTAATAACCATGTACTCGGTTATACCCAACTTTCAAACCTGGTAGTCCAGTGCGTTGCTTCTCTTTTTCTTCAAGCTCAGTTAAAAACTGACCCGCGTCATTACTCAATTGTCTTAATTGATCCAGCGCTGAGTCATAACCATCAGCAATAACACCTCCATCCCGAATAATAACCGGCGGTTCGTCAATTAATGCTTTATTTAGCGTTTCAAGTAATTCAGGAAACAAACCAATGTTTTGGTAAAGCGCGTTTAGTCTGGGACTATCTATATCCACAAGTTGTTGCTTAATTTGTGGCAGTTGGGTGAGGCTATCCCGGAGCTGTATGAGATCACGTGGTCGTGCTGATTTAAGAGCCACACGTGACATGATCCTTTCTATATCACAAATACCACGCATGGCATCATGGAAATCACTATGACAACGATTGTGCAAAAGCTTTTCCACGGCATCATGTCGATGCTGTAAGACGGCATGGTTACGGATAGGCTGTTGTAACCAGCGGCGCAATAAGCGCCCACCCATGACTGTTGATGTAGTATCGATTACATCTAACAATGAATGTGATTTACCTTCGGCGAGGCTGGTTTCAAGTTCCAGATTACGACGCGATACGGTATCTATTTGTATTACATCATCAGCCGAATTTATTTTAGGATTCTGTAAGTGAGGTAGTAAGGTTTTTTGGGTATCGTTCAGATATTGAATTAAACACCCCAGAGCCATGATAGCCGTTTCCATGTGTTGGCAGCCAAAGCCATTAAGGTCATTGATAGCATACTGCTGCTTGATAATTGCTTCAGCAGTGCTGTGATTAAAATGCCAATCAGGACGTTTGGTGATGATTCTATTTTGTATATTCAGCTTATCAAATTCAAAATTATCACTGAATAAAATTTCAGCCGGTTGATATTGTTCAATCAGGTCTTCAATAGAATATGAACTATCCACTTCTAACAAATTAACTTGACCACTACTGAGTTCTACACTGGCCAGGCCATAATGTTCTTTAGTTTCACAAACCGAGAGCAATATATTTGCTACGCGTTCATTTAGCAGAATATCTTCCGTAATTGTACCTGGAGTTATAATGCGTACGACTTTACGTTCTACGGGACCTTTACAAAGTGCAGGGTCGCCCACTTGTTCGCAGATAACAACCGACTCACCTAGCTTAATAAGTTTAGCGAGATAATTATCAACGGCATGATAGGGCACGCCTGCCATGGGGATAGCTTCGCCTGCAGATTTGCCGCGTTTGGTCAGTGTTATGTTTAATAAACGGGCTGCTTTTTTGGCGTCCTCATAGAACAACTCATAGAAGTCGCCCATACGAAAGAACAACAACATATTCGGGTGTTCGGCTTTGAAACCGAGGTATTGTTGCATTACCGGAGTGTGGGAGGGTAACTGCTGAGTAATGGCAGACATACTCTAATTGTAATAAAGCAAGTAAACCTTGGCTAGGCATGATTTCGCTAACATTTAACAATCATCATTAATTTCACACAGAACGGCGGGTGATTGCATACGCATAATTGCTTGCGAATAAAGCGTTATACCGAATCTTCTGTCTAGATTTGTCGCTTGTCCTGCAGCAACGCATTGGGCGGCAAAGGTACCTGCTGTGGGCGCGCCAAACCCACCGCGGTTACTTCCACCGGGTACAGGTGTTCCGGGATTAGCCTGCATGGCCCAGACGATTCTGTTTATTGTACCCCGTCAGCCCCATGTGGATATGTCAGGCTTGAGACTTAATTTTGCAGACTTGAAATTATCACGAAGAATCCCTATATAAGTCATCACAATGAATTCATTAACAATATTGGGGTTTTATTAACATGTCTGTAGAAGCAAAACAGGAAACATTGGGTTTTCAAACTGAGGTCAAGCAATTATTGCACCTCATGATCCACTCTTTATACAGTAATAAAGAGATATTTTTACGCGAATTAATTTCTAATGCCTCGGATGCAGCCGATAAATTACGTTTTGAGGCACTCAAGAATGATAGTTTGTACGAAGGTGATTCAGATCTGAAGATAAAGGTCGAATTCGATAAAGAATTAAAAACAATTACCGTCTCTGATAATGGTATCGGTATGTCACGAGACGAGGTTATTGAACATCTCGGTACCATCGCGAAATCAGGTACCAAACAGTTCTTTGAGGCGCTGACCGGTGACCAATCCAAAGACTCGCAATTGATCGGCCAGTTTGGCGTCGGTTTTTACTCCTGTTTTATCATCGCACAAAAAGTTGAAGTCATTACGCGCCGCGCAGGTTTAGGAAAAGAAGAAGGTGTGCGTTGGGTGTCTGAAGGCGAAAATGATTATTCAATAGAAACAATCGATCGTGAAGCACGTGGCACCAAAGTGATATTACATCTTCGTGATGACAATGAAGATTTTTTAAATGATTACCAATTGAGAAATGTGATCACTAAATACTCTGACCATATCTCGTTACCCATTATCATGGATAAAGAAGAGCAGGTAGAGATAATAGACGAAGAAGAAGCTCAGAGCGAGGAAAACAAGGACGAAGAAAAGAAGGAAAAGAAATTTAAGACCGTTATTTCTGAAGAAACAGTTAATAGTGCAACAGCGCTATGGGCACGTAACAAGAAGGATATAACAGACGAAGAATACAACGAGTTTTATAAGCATGTGGGTCATGACTTTGAAGCACCATTAGCACATATTCATAATCGGGTAGAAGGAAAGCTCGAATATACCTCGCTACTTTATATACCAAAACGTGCTCCATTCGATATGTGGGATAGAAAGCAACGCCATGGTGTAAAGCTCTATGTGAAACGTATCTTCATCATGGATGATGCAGAACAGTTGATACCAAGCTGGATGCGATTTATACGCGGTGTGGTGGACTCGGATGATCTTCCATTAAACGTTTCCCGTGAAATTCTACAACACAACAAGGTGATAGATTCCATTCGTTCCGGCTGTACTAAAAAAGTGCTTGGTTTATTAAAAACGATGGCCGAAAAAGAAGCCGATAAGTACGCGGAGTTTTGGAAGACCTTCGGCAAGGTACTTAAAGAAGGCGTCGTTGAGGGTGATGAATACAAAGAAGATTTATCCAACTTGTTTAGATTTAGTAGCACGCACGATGATTCTCAAGCTCAAAAAGTCTCCATTAAAGACTACATAGATCGTATGCAGGAAGGCCAAAAAGCGATCTACTTTGTCTCTGCCAATACTCATGCGATGGCAAAAAACAGTCCACATTTGGAAATCTTTAAAAAGAAAGGCATCGAAGTGCTATTGATGTCTGATCCGGTTGACGAGTGGGTGACTACTCATTGGGCGGAAGTACAAGGAAAACCTCTACAGTCTATTACCAAAGGTGAATTAGATCTGGGTGATTTAAAGGATGAAGACGAGAACAAAGAAGATGAGAAGAATGAAGCCAATGAAAAATTAGCGGAACGTATTCGAAAAGTTTTAGAAGCAAAAGTAAAAACCGTTCGTACTACATCACGATTGACAACCTCTCCGGCTTGTCTCGTTGCTGATGAAAACGACATGGGACGACAGATGGAACAGATTCTCAAGGCTTCTGGCCAAGAGATACCGGTAACCAAACCAATACTTGAGATAAACCCGGACCATCCTATAGTCAAAAAAATCGATAATGAAACAAATGAAGATCTATTTGCCGATTGGTCTCAGATTCTTTTCGATCAGGCTTTATTGAGTGAAGGTAGTCAACTGGAAGATCCGGCAACTTTCGTTAATAAACTTAATAGCTTGATAGTGACATTAGCTGGTTAAGACAGAAAAACGTATAAAAATCTAAATGGGGCAACATTGCCCCATTTTTCGTTTCACTCTCAGACGCGCATACCCTAAAATGAATTAAAGTAATTTAAGGAATGCCATGGAATATTCACAGGAAAACATTTCAAGTCTGCTCCGGGAGCTTAACGAAATTGGTATCGCACTGTCAGCGGAAAAAGATCATACCCGCTTATTGGAGTTGATCCTCGTTAAAGCCATAGAGATAACTAACGCGGATGGCGGTACATTGTATACGCGTACCGATGATCAGCGCTTAAGGTTTGAAATTGTCCACAATCGCTCTCTCGATATTCATAAAGGTGGAACCAGTGGTGAAGAGATTGTCTTTTATCCCATCGCACTTTATGACGACGAAGGAAAACCCAATAACCATATGGTGGCTGCCTGGTCTGCAATCAGTGGTGAGACGATCAATATACCTGATGCCTATGCCAGTGAAGAATTTGATTTTTCCGGTACTAGAAATTTCGATAACAAGATGGGCTATCGTTCTATTTCATTCCTGACTGTGCCGTTGACCAATCATGAAAATGAAATTATCGGTGTATTGCAACTCATCAATGCTATTGATGAAGATACGAATAAAGTGATTCCTTTCACTCCATTAGATCAACAGTTGATTGAATCACTTGCCTCACAAGCAGCGGTTACAATTACTAATAAAACATTGATCGATGCACAGCGAAAATTATTTGATTCGTTTATACAACTTATAGCTGATGCGATTGATGAAAAATCACCCTATACCGCCGGCCATTGTCGTCGTGTGCCCGTGATCACAAATATGTTGGCTGATGCGGTCAACAGTATTGATAAGGGTCCGCTAAAAGATTTTTGTATGACGGATGATCAAAAATATGAACTGGAAGTTGCTGCCTGGTTACATGATTGTGGAAAAATAACGACGCCTGAATACGTCTTTGATAAGGGAACAAAACTGGAAACAATCTTCGATCGAATTAATCTTGTAGATACACGTTTTGAAATACTAAAAAGAGATGCCGTGATTGCGTCACTTAAATCAAGATTAAACCAAATTGATAACGCAGATGATGTTGAACAGGAACTGGCAAATGATAAGTTACTGCAAGAAGAATTAACAAAACTGGAAAAAGAAAGAGAAGATATTCGTAGCTATAATGTCGGCGGTGAGGTGTTGGCGGAGGAAGATTTTAAACGTATTGAAGAAATTGCAAAAAGGACGTACATCGATCCAGAACAAGAAAAAGTCCATTTGTTAACTGAAGAAGAAAAGCAAAATTTACAAATAGGACGTGGAACGCTATCAATAAGAGAACGAGAGATTATTAATAATCATGTTTCAGTTACGATCAAGATGCTTGAATCTTTACCTTATCCAAAACATTTAACCAAAGTACCTGAATATGCTGGTGGTCATCATGAAAAGATGGATGGAACGGGATATCCGAATAAATTAACCAGGGCCCAAATGTCTGTTCAAGCCAGAATGATTGCCATTGCCGATGTGTTTGAGGCGCTAACTGCAAGCGATCGGCCGTATAAAAAAGCAATGCCTTTATCTCAATCTTTAAAAATACTGGGGCAGATGAAACTCGATAATCATGTTGACGCCGATCTTTTCGATATCTTTATCAATAAGAAAATTTATCTTGATTATGCCAATCAATATCTGGGTAAGAATCAAATTGATGAAGTTGATTTTAATGATATCCCCGGCTATGCGCCTTTAGTCTGAAATTACGGAGCGTGGAATGTTTATGCATTTCGTTATGCATAATATTTCACTACCAAACACATGACTCCCAGAGAATTAATTCAAACAACGGAACAGCTATTTCAAAAAGCTGAACTTCACTATGGCCATGGTACTGATAATGCACTGGATGAAGCATTCTATCTGGTGATGGCCGCGGCAGGATTGGAGTTTGATTGTGATGAAGAAAAACTGGATGAGTCCATTCAAGCGGATGTGTTAAAGAATATTGAACAATTGATTGATAAGCGCATTAATCAACGTGTGCCTGTTGCGTACCTGGTAAATCAAGCCTGGTTTGCAGGTCAAAAATATTACGTCGATGATCGTGTGTTGATACCAAGATCTCCATTGGCAGAATTAATTACGGGACAATTTACACCGTGGCTTTCGTGTACTGAAGTTAAATCGATTCTGGATATAGGTACCGGTAGCGCGTGTATTGCATGTGCGTGCGCTTATGCATTCAGACATTCAAAGGTTGACGCAGTGGATATAGATTCTGATGCTATTGCTGTTGCGAATAAAAACGTTGCGTCCCATAGATTGCAACAACAAGTAAACATTATAAAGTCTGATTTATTTGAACAATTAAATGATAAAAAATACGATTTAATTATCAGTAATCCGCCCTATGTCGGTCATGATGAAATGCAATCATTACCGCAAGAATATTCGTATGAACCAGGTCATGCTCTTGAAGCCAATGACATGGGTCTGGAATTAGTTGGGAAAATATTAGAACAGGCATCCGCATATCTAAATGATGGAGGTCTTCTGGCAGTCGAAGTAGGTAACAGTATGAATGCCTTGATTGAGCGTTATCCTACTCTGCCATTTATATGGCTGGAGTTTGAGCAAGGTGGATATGGTGTTTTTTTACTCTATAAATCCGATCTGGATAAATACTATTCGCGTTGAATATCTGGCTAGTGAATTAATACTTTCATAAACCAGTGCTTGTCGGGGTTAGCGGTGTATAGCATATCAGGAGTAATAGGCCGCAGTTCTTCGTCTTCCGGAGGTACTTTTAAAACATTCAGATCAACATCATGCAACTGACCCTCGATACCATTTCCAGTGATCTGCATCTGGTAATAGATTCCGTTATAAGCATCAATGCCATACGCTCCGGGGTATTTATGCAGAAAAAGCAATTCATACTCCAGATTAGACATGTCTTCGGCCGTAATAAAACGATTATTCTGGTAAGGATAGGGCAGATGACACACCATCATTTTAGGTTTCTGCATACAGTCAAAAGGCCGCATTGATAAAAACTGTTTTTCAAATTTATCTTCATCTATTTGCAACTCGTAACGATAACCGCCATTCTCGGCAGTAAAAGTGACCTGACCGATATCGACAGTTTCCGTATCGCTCGCCTGTAAGGTAATCGTCATCAGCCGGGCGGTATCCAGAGCAAATAAATGACTGCTGAATAAGGTCAGAATAGTCAAGAATAGAGGCTGGCTAAGTCGTCGCATGGTAATTACCGATTGATGAATAGGCTATGATTATATACACACATAGATGTATAAGGAACTTAAGGTATAATTGGAAATCACATACATTACATAGCGTACTCTGATTTTAATTTGGGCTGTAATATTAGAACCGATAAATTTCAATTAGTTGCATCAGGATAGCAGTGCAGACTATAAAGTATTTAACTGCATTTTGGAGCTACATTTTCGATGTATTAATGGCAGCTATATCGAGTACAAAAAGAATTTAGCGAGGTCGTGAACATGAAATACATAACATTTAAAACAGCTTTATCTAATATTTTTATCTGTCTGTTTTTAACTCAGGCATCACCAGTGGTGTTAGCCGATGTTCAGCCGGCTGACCATAGACAAAAGTTATCTGACAAAGTCTGGGAAGAGAACCTCAGGAGACAGAATTTCCAGGAAAGAACCATCATCGAAGGTGTAGAGCAAAACATACTTGAATTAAAAGCACCTTATACGGCCGAAGATGCGACAGTTGCCCCCGTCTCTGTTCATTCCAGCATATCGCAAACACCTGAACGTTACATAAAGAAGATCTCTATCTTTGTCGATCAAAATCCAATGCCGGTCGTAGGCTTTTTTGAGTTTACCCCTGATAGCGGCAAGGCCGATTTGGCGATGCGAATCCGTGTGGACACTTTTAGTTATGTGCGTGCAATAGCTGAACTGAATACGGGCGAATTATACATGACCAAAAGTTTCGTTCGTGCAAAAGGCGCCTGTTCAGCACCGCCACCGGCAAGCATGGAAGACTCCAGGAAATTGCTTGGCAAGATGAAAATGAAAGTAGTGGGAGATGTAAAACTAGGCGAACCTAATTTAATGCAAGTGCAGGTACGCCACCCTAATATCACCGGCATGGCCCCGTTGAAGGTTGGCTCACGTGTTATTCCACCTGCATTTTTTATGGACTCCTTTGAAGTGGAATATAACGGCAAGTTAATCGTCAAAGCATTTCTGACATTTTCGATTAGTATGGATCCGGCATTACGCTTTTACTTCGTTCCGGAGAAAGAAGGCGTTATGACGGTGAAGGGTACTGACACGAAAAAGAATGCGTTTAGTTCGACCTATGATGTAAAGTCTTCTTGATAAGAACTTACAACGAGTCAAGTTCCTAATAGTCTTTTATATTAACAAGCGTTATTAGATTATTTTTTAATCAATAATAATTGCTGAGGAAAGAGCATGGCCAGTGATCGTATAAACGATCAAACTCTTCAAGAGAATCAGGTTGCTGGTAATGGCTTGCTTGATCGGCGTTTATTTTTGATGCGCGGTGTACAGTTTGGTGTGATCTCCAGTGTGGCGGCATCAAGTTCACTGGCCGCGACAACATCTGAAAATAATCCGGCTGACCCAGTGTGGATGCATGTGCCGGGAAAACCTTTCTCTACTTACGGCATGCCGTCCTCCTTTGAAGATAATGTCGTTCGTTTTCCTACACAAAATGAAGCCGTCCCTGGTAATGGCGTTTCATGGACGCCATTACATTTAATGGAAGGCAGTATCACCCCAAATGGTTTGCATTATGAACGTCACCATAACGGCGTGCCGCAGATTGATCCGAAACAACATCGCTTATTGATCCATGGCTTGGTAAAGGAAGACTTGATTTTCAGTATTGAAGATCTCTTACGTTATCCGATGCAATCAAAGATTTGCTTTATTGAATGCGGCGGCAATAGTAATGCCGGCTGGAATAAACAACCCTCAAAGTCCGAAGCCGGCTATTTCAATGGCATGGTTTCATGCAGTGAATGGACCGGTGTTCCCCTCTCGGTCTTATTAGATGAAGTCGGCTTAAGAAAAAAAGCGAAATGGATTATTGCCGAGGGCGCCGATGCCTTTGCCATGCAGATGTCGATACCCATCGAGAAGGCCATGGATGATGCTTTTCTTGCGCTCTATCAAAATGGCGAACGTATTCGTCCTGAAAATGGTTACCCATTACGCCTCATCGTGCCCGGTTGGGAAGGTGTGCTTAATGTGAAATGGTTACGACGATTGCAGGTGACCAACCGACCCGTGATGGCACGTAACGAAACATCACGTTATACCGAATTACAACCTTCTGGTAAGTCCAGGATGTTCACCTTTCCGATGGAAGCAAAATCACTCATCACATCACCCTCCGCCAATATGGTTTTAAAAACACCGGGGCTCTATCAAATCACTGGTTTGGCCTGGACGGGTCGCGGCAAGATAAGCAAGGTTGAGATCTCTGCTGATGATGGCAAAACTTGGGCAGATGCAGAATTACAAGAACCGGTACTGGATCGTGCCTTTACTCGTTTTCGTTTACCCTGGAACTGGAATGGCAAACCAACTGTCATTAAAAGTCGTGCCATAGATGAAACAGGTTATGTGCAACCTGAACGTAATAAATTAGTAAAAGAACGTGGTCGTCATGGTTTTTTTCACTACAACGCAATTATCAACTGGCATATTGATAGCGATGGCTTTGTTTCACATGTCTATGATAAAGATGAACAACAACAGAAAAATTCTGATATCAGTATTGATAGCGGCTGGGATTAATTCCAGTAGTGCTGATGAAATAAAGGATGCCGGTCCGGGTCTTGGTCATAAGGCATCGCCCGAAGAAATAGCGGCCTGGAATATCAGTGTCTTTCCCGATGGTGAAGGTCTGCCTGAAGGAGAAGGTAGTGTTGTTCAAGGGGAAAAAATCTATCAACAAAAATGTCTCGCCTGCCATGGTGAAAATGGTCTTGGTGCAACAGCCGATCAATTAGCCGGTGCACAGATGGGTCTTACCAGTGAGTATCCTGAAAAAACTATCGGCAGCTACTGGCCTTATGCAACAACTCTGTTTGATGTGGTTCGTCGTGCTATGCCCATGACTGCACCGGGCTCATTAACCGATAATGAAACCTATGCGCTTACTGCTTACCTCTTACATTTGAATAATATTATTGGTAAGGATGATGTAATGAATGCATCAACTTTACCAAAAGTAAAAATGCCGAATATTGATGGGTTTATAAATATTTATGATATCGAGGAAAAGCAGAAATAATTATTTTCTTTCTTACTTAAACCCTTCTATTAAAGGATCTTCTTCCTCTTCATAATTAGCGATAAATTTTTCTAATTCATCAATCTCAACCACCCCTGGCCATGTGACTAGCGGGCGTCCATCAGGATGAAAGATGGTCATGGAGGGAATACCGACTAACCATCGGCCTATGACTTCTGAGGCCTGTTCAATATCGGCGAGAAATAAGGGATAGTTGAGCGGTTCCTGTTTAACAAATTCTTGCAGGATATCCATCTTCCCGTAGCCAAAGCTGGGGAAATCCAGTGTTACTCCCAACATGGGAATATCCGGGTTACGTTTCATGAAGGTTCTGATTTGTGGCAATTCAGTTACGCAAGCACTACAGGTCGGACTCCATGTATTGACGACTACCCACTGACCTTTGCCTATATGGTTATTTAATGGCTCTTCTATTCCCTCAATATTCACTAAACTCATGTTGAGAGCGTCCGCCCTGGTTGAGAAGGGAAGTAGCAAGAAAAGTGAGATTAAGAGTATTTGTATCATTTCAATATTGATTAAAACATTATTTATTTATGTTTGTCTCTAAGTATGAATGATTAAAAACGATAGAGTTCAACCATGTACGACCTCGCCGTTCCCGTATACAATAGCGCGCCATGTCAGGAAATACATTCGGAAAATTATTTACCATCACCAGTGCCGGCGAAAGCCATGGCCCTGCGCTTATTTGTATTGTTGATGGCTGTCCTCCTGGATTGGCATTAACCGAAGCAGATATGCAGCATGATCTGGATCGGCGTAAACCCGGAAAATCACGCCATGTGACTCAGCGCAAGGAATCAGACTCGGTGAAAATCATGTCTGGAGTTTTTGAAGGGGTGACCACGGGCACACCGATTGGTTTATTGATCGAAAACGAAGATCAAAAGTCTAAGGATTACGGAAATATCAAGGATATGTTTCGTCCTGGACATGCCGACTATACCTACCAGCAAAAATACGGAATTCGTGATTACCGCGGAGGTGGGCGTTCCTCTGCACGTGAGACCTGTATGCGCGTGGCGGCAGGTGGAATAGCCAAGAAATATCTGAAAGAAAAATTTGGTTTAGTTATTCGTGGTTATCTTGCGCAGATTGGACCGATTAAGATAGAGCTTAAAGATTGGGATGAGGTAGATAACAATGCCTTCTTCTGTCCTGATGTCAGCCGAGTATCTGAACTGGATGACTACATGGATGCGTTGCGTAAAGAGGGCGAGTCTATTGGTGCACGCATTAATGTCGTAGCCGAAAATGTGCCAGTAGGCTTGGGTGAGCCGATATTTGATCGCCTGGATGCGGACATTGCCAAGGCGATGATGTGTATTAATGCGGTAAAAGGTGTTGAGATTGGTGCAGGGTTTGAATCGGTTGAACATAAAGGCACGCATCATCGTGATGAAATGACGCCGGAAGGTTTTGTCGGTAACAATGCTGGCGGTATTTTAGGTGGTATTTCCTCGGGTCAGGATATTCTGGTTAGTATTGCATTGAAACCGACTTCCAGTATTCGCTTACCCGGCGATACGATTGATAAAACAGGTCAAGCGACTGAAGTCGTTACCAAAGGTCGCCATGACCCCTGTGTTGGTATACGCGCAACACCTATTGCTGAAGCGATGTTGGCGTTGGTATTAATGGATCATGTACTTCGACATCGCGGGCAAAATGCAGACGTACATTCAACCACACCAATCGTTCCTGCAAGTAACTAATCGTGATTAAAGTCGACGGCTTGCCTTACTGGCGACTGTCCGGTTTCTATTTCCTGTTCTTTTTGACCGTCGGTTGTTTCATGCCGTATTGGTCATTGTATCTGAAATCGATAGGTATGAATGCCGAAGCGATTGGTATTTTGTCCGCCATCGTTGTTGTTACAAAGATATTTTCTTCGTTTATCTGGGGTTGGGTGGTTGACCATACCGGCAAACGAATGCAGGTAATTCGTTATTCTTCCTTATTTTCAATGTTATCGTTTTCGCTGGTTTTATTTTATCAGGATTTCTGGTCGCTATTTTTTATTCTTTTTATATTCTCAATCTTTTGGAGCGCTGCCTTACCACAGATAGAAGCGACTACCTTATCTCATCTTGGTGAACAAAGTGATAGCTATACGGTAATCAGGATATGGGGTTCGATCAGTTTCATTGTCGCGGTTCTTATTCTGGGTCCTTTTTTTGATACGAATCCTATTGATTATTTGTTACCCGTCATCATTGTGACAATGGCAATGGTATGGATACATAGTTTGTTTATTCCAGAGATGCCAACGCAGCATCATAAGGAGAATGGTTTAAGTTTCAGGAAAATCTTATTCAAACCACAAGTCGTGGCATTGATGTCTGTTTGTTTTTTAGTTCAGGCGGGTCATGGTCCGTATTACACGTTTTTTTCGATCTATCTGGAAGAGCATGGATACTCAACCAGTTTTATCGGAACCTGTTGGGCATTGGGTGTTTTAGCAGAGGTGATCATTTATGTTTTTATACATAAAGTCATTGGTCGTTTCGGTCTACGTAGACTTATGATTTTGACCTTGCTACTTGCAACGGTACGATGGTTTTTGATCGCATGTTATGTCGATAATGTTGTAATACTTTTGCTTGCTCAATGTTTACATGCGGCTACATTTGGTGTTTATCATGCTGTAGCGATCCAGTATATACATCGCGAATTTAAGGGAGCGCATCAGGGGCGTGGACAGGCACTGTACAGCAGTATCAGCTTTGGAGCAGGTCTGGCATTGGGAAGTTTGATTAGTGGTTATCTCTGGGATTCAGTTGGCTCCATGCAGACATTTTTATTTGCGGCTATCTTGTCTGCGCTGGGCGCTTTTATTGCAGTTAAATGTCTTAAAGAAGTTTAAATTTATCTAAACGACTTATTCAGTAAATTAAACGTTAGTTCCACCCACGGTTATATCATCGATTCTGATTGTGGGTTGTCCAACACCAACCGGAACTGATTGTCCGTCTTTACCACAGGTGCCTATGCCTGAATCAAGCGCCATGTCGTTACCTACCATCGTTACTCGGGTCAATACATCAGGACCGTTACCAATAATGGTTGCGCCTTTTATAGGTCTTGTGATTTTACCTTTTTCAATCATATACGCCTGGCTGGCACTAAAAACAAATTTGCCATTGGTAATATCGACTTGTCCACCACCAAACTGTACGGCATAGATACCTTTATCAACCGAAGCAATTATTTCTTCCGGCTCATGTTTACCACCTAACATATAGGTGTTTGTCATTCGAGGCATCGGTAAGTGAGCGTAAGATTCGCGACGGCCATTACCGGTAGGCGCAACGCCCATCAAGCGTGCGTTGTGTTTATCCTGCATATAGCCTTTTAAAATGCCCCGTTCAATCAACGTGGTTGATGATGTTGGTGTACCTTCATCATCAAAATTTAAAGAACCACGTCGTTTTTCAATTGTGCCGTCATCCACAACGGTGACTTCCGCTGACGCGACCCGTTCACCAATTCGCCCGGAAAAGGCAGATGTTTGTTTACGATTAAAGTCACCCTCAAGACCATGACCGATCGCTTCATGAAGTAAAATACCAGGCCAACCTGAACCGAGTACTACCGGCATCATCCCGGCTGGTGCCGCTTCGGCCTTCAGATTAATCAAGGCTTGTTCAATGGCTTCATCGACATAAGTCATTGCCATGCCGTCGTTTAAAAAATATTCATAACCAAAACGACCACCACCACCAGAACCACCTTTTTCAATACGGCCATCTTCTTCGACGATAACATTTATATTAAGACGTATAAGTGGTCTGACATCACCACTTAATAAACCATCACTATTGGCAACCAGAATAGTAGATTGTGATCCGGTTAATCCGATCATCACCTGCTTAACGCGTGGATCTTTTTTACGTGCTGCTGCGTCCATTTGTTTTAATAAGTTAATCTTGTCTTCAGTTGAGATTGAATTAACTGGATCGCTATCACTATAAAGCGCTGCCGGATCTGTTTTGTGCCATACCTGTATCTGACCGTTGTCCCCGTGACTGGCTATTGATCGAGCGGCTGTAGCTGCCTGAGTTAATGCAGGTAATACAATTTCATCTGAATAAGCAAATCCGGTTTTTTCACCACTAATTGCACGGACACCAACACCTTGATCAATATTGTATGATCCTTCTTTGACAATACCGTCTTCCAATACCCATGACTCTGAATGAGAAGATTGAAAATAAAGATCAGCCTGATCAATAGAGGGTAGTATCAATTGGTCTAATGTGTTTTGAACATCAATTAGTCCAAGCCCACGTTTATCCAATAATGTCGATTGTGCAGTTTCCAGGGAATTGCTCATTAATTTATATCCAGTTTTATTTAAATGAAACGTGAAGCGATATATACGATGTAAGGTCTTTCTATCAACTTTTCAAGTTTAAGGCTTCACTTCTATAATTTTCGATGTTCCAGTGTCGGGAACATATTTCTAAGTTTGGTTTGTTTATCAAGGTCGATTGCAGCGATTGCAACGCCGGGACCTTTATCGACACAGGCAAGTATGCTGCCCCAAGGGTCTATGATCATACTATGCCCCCAGGTTTCACGTCCGTTTGCATGTGTTCCTCCCTGATTGGAGGCAATAACGTAACACAAGTTCTCAATAGCGCGTGTTTTTAATAATGATTGCCAATGTGCTTCCCCCGTTGTTGCCGTAAACGCAGAGGGCGCGGTGATGATCTGAACATTATTATCATGCATCTTTCGATACAATTCAGGAAAGCGTAGATCATAGCAAACCGATAAACCTATGTTACCGATATCGGTTTCTGCCACTGTAACGCTATTGCCAGGTTCGAAGGTATTTGATTCCTTATAAGACTCCTCATTCGTTTCATCGACCAATACATCAAACAAATGAATTTTGTCGTAATGTGCAACACATACACCTTCCGGACTATAAAGCAGACTTGCCGCAAGTACTTTATCCGCGACATGGGACTGAAGCGGAATTGTGCCGCCTAACAACCATATCTGGTGTTGTTTTGATTGTTCAGCTAAAAAAGACTGTAAGGGTCCTGAGCCAAATTGCTCTACAATAGCCAGACGATCAGCGTCTTCTTTGCCCATTAGCGGGAAATTTTCCGGAAGAGTTACTAATTTGGCCTGATCCGAAACGGCTTCTGTGATCAGTTTTTGAGCCATTTCAAGGTTTTCAGCGACAGTATCAGTAGATACCATCTGTATTGCGGCAACATTCATCATGCAGTAATTATACGTGAGTCTGTAATAATCAAACAGCTCAAACAATCCTGTATCGTTTTTAATGTATACCGTATAATCACCAGCTTTTTTATAGCTTTAGGGTCAGAAAGTGAACGAAGATTTTGCACGAATAAATCGATTACCCCCATATGTCTTCAATATCGTTAATGAATTGAAGATGGACGCACGTCATCGTGGTGAGGATATTATTGACTTTGGGATGGGTAATCCTGACCAACCCACGCCAAAACATATAGTCGACAAGCTGGTTGAGGCATCGCAACGCGAAAATACCCACGGTTATTCAATTTCACGCGGTATCCCGCGTTTACGTCGGGCAATCTGTAACTGGTACAAGTCACGTTATGATGTTGATCTGGATCCGGAGTCTGAAGCAATTGTGACGCTGGGTTCAAAAGAAGGTCTTGCTCATCTAGCGATGGCAGTGGTCGATAGGGGCGATGCAGTGTTGGTACCCAACCCGGCATATCCTATTCATCCCTACGGCTTTGTTCTGGCAGGTGCTGATGTGCGACATGTGCCGATTGGACCGGGAATCGATTTTTTTGAAGAGCTACAAAAATCGATAAGAGATTGCTGGCCCAAGCCAAAAATATTATTAACTAATTTTCCGGCAAATCCGACTACTCAATGTGTTGATCTGGATTTTTTTAGCAAGATTATTGAAATCGCAAAAGAACACCAGATTTGGGTGATTCAGGATCTTGCCTATGCCGATATTGTATTCGATGGTTATACCGCACCTTCAATATTACAGGTGCCCGGAGCAAAAGATGTCGCGGTAGAATTTTTCTCCATGTCCAAGAGTTATAATATGCCCGGTTGGCGCGTCGGTTTCATGGTGGGCAATCCCACTCTGGTGAAAGCTCTGTCACGTATTAAGTCTTATCTGGATTACGGGACATTTACGCCAATTCAAATAGCAGCAATTACAGCTCTTGAAGAAGACCAACAATGTGTTGCTGAGATTCGTGATATGTATCGAAATCGACGTGATGTGTTGTGTGACGGATTGAATTCAATTGGCTGGGAAGTAGAAAGACCACAGGGCACTATGTTTGTCTGGGCGCCTATACCTGAACAATTCAAGGCGATGGGTTCACTCGAATTTTCGAAAAAATTATTGTTAGATGCAAAAGTGGCTGTTTCACCTGGTATTGGTTTTGGTACGTATGGCGATCAGTTTGTACGTTTTGCCTTGATTGAAAACGAACATCGTTCACGACAGGCAATACGTTCTATTCGCGCGATGTTGAGAGAAGAATAAACGGTAAATCGTTTAAAAATTACGCATCACGATAATTTAAAATAACGAAGTAGACTTAGCGTTTTAATATTCGCTAATCACTTTTTTACATACTGTAAGAAATAATATTACCTGGAGTTAATTTTGAAACCAGTAAACGTAGGATTATTAGGCTTAGGCACCGTTGGTGGTGGCACGGTCAGTGTGTTAACGCGGAACTCAGATGAAATTGCACGGCGTGCCGGACGTGGTATTCGTATTAGCCATGCTGCTGCCAAGGACTACAATCCTGATCTTATCAAGGGTCTGGATCAAATCGGCAAAATTTCTGATGATGCATTTGCCGTGGTTAATGACCCTGAGGTTGAAATCGTTATTGAGTTGATCGGTGGTTATTCACCAGCGAAAGAATTGGTATTACAGGCAATCGAAAATGGTAAGCACGTTGTCACCGCAAATAAGGCTCTGATAGCCATGCACGGCAATGAAATTTTTGCTGCCGCGCAGGCAAAAGGTGTGACGGTGGCATTCGAAGCAGGCGTTGCCGGTGGTATACCCATCATCAAAGCGGTACGTGAAGGATTGGCTGCAAATCAAATTGAATGGATCGCAGGAATTATCAATGGTACGGGTAATTTTATCCTGACCGAGATGCGCGACAAGGGCAGAGACTTCGATGACGTTCTAAAAGAAGCACAAGCTCTGGGTTATGCTGAAGCCGATCCAACCTTTGATGTCGAAGGTATTGATGCCGCGCATAAGTTAACCATACTGGGCTCGATCGCATTCGGTATGCCATTACAATTCGACAAGACCTATACCGAAGGCATAACAAAGATAGAGCAACAGGATGTCTTATACGCTGGTGAATTGGGTTATCGCATTAAACATTTGGGCGTAACTCGCAAGACAGATGCCGGCATTGAACAACGTGTTCATCCTACATTAATTCCGGAGCGTCGTTTAATCGCCAGTGTCGATGGTGTTATGAATGCAGTATTAGTCATGAGTGATGCCGTTGGACCTACATTATATTATGGTGCAGGTGCCGGCTCTGAACCGACTGCCTCTGCCGTAGTCGCAGATGTTGTAGACGTAGTTCGTGCGTTGACTACTGATCCTGGAAACAGAGTACCGCATCTTGCTTTTCAACCGGGGGCATTATCTGATATTAAGATTTTGCCGATGGAAGAAACAGTTACCGCTTATTATCTTCGTATGAACGCGATAGATAAGCCCGGTGTGCTGGCTGATATAACGCAAATTTTAGGTGACTCCGGGATTAGTATTGAGGCTATCTTGCAAAAAGAACCTGCTCCTGATGCGAGTCATGTGCCTATAATTTTTCTGACTCAACGAATAAAAGAAAAAAATATGAATGACGCGATCGCACAGATAGAAGAGCTTGATACTATCGACGGTGAAGTAATGCGCATTCGTATGGAAACTCTGGGATAAAATATCATGACTTTTCGTAAACGTTACACTGGATTAATTGACCATTATCGTGATCGCCTGCCGGTACATGATGACACTCGTATCATTAGTCTTGGTGAAGGCAATACTCCGCTAATTAAATTACACAACATTCCTGACACGCTGGAGAAGGATGTTGATATCTATGTGAAATATGAGGGCTTAAATCCTACTGGTTCTTTTAAAGATCGTGGCATGACAATGGCCGTGACCAAGGCAGTAGAAGAAGGATCGAAAGCAATTATCTGCGCGTCAACCGGGAATACCTCAGCGTCGGCGGCAGCTTATGCTGCGCGTGCCGGCATAACGGCATTTGTATTGATACCTGATGGCAAGATTGCACAGGGTAAACTGGCACAAGCAATGATGGAAGGTGCAGTGGTACTTCAGGTTAATGGAAATTTTGATGCTGGCATGCGTCTGGTAAAAGAAGTAGCTGAACATGCCCCTGTGACGATCGTTAATTCGATCAATCCATATCGATTACAAGGTCAAAAGACTGCGGCTTTTGAAATTATTGAAGAGCTCGGAAGAGCTCCTGATTATCATTGTTTACCAGTAGGGAATGCTGGAAATATTACAGCGCACTGGATTGGTTATAGTGAATATGCCTGTGCCGACGGTGATAAGGTTACCGATGCCTGTGCATTTTGTAATGGTGTATGTAAATTTGCCGGCGGTTCGATTGTCGGTGCTCGTCCTAAAATGGTCGGGTATCAAGCAAGTGGCTCAGCGCCCTTCATGCGTGGCGAGATGGTTGATAATCCAGAAACTGTAGCAACTGCAATCAGGATTGGTCATCCTCAGTCATGGGATTACGCCTGGAAGGTTCGTGAAGAATCTGACGGCTGGTTCGATGAGTGTACAGATGAAGAAATTCTCGCTGCGCAAAAATTACTTGCAGAAAAAGAGGGTATCTTTTGTGAACCTGCTTCTGCAGCCTCTTTGGCTGGTGCCATGCGTGATGTGAATTCGGGTAAGATTCCGGAAAACAGTTGCATAGTATGTACCTTGACCGGACATGGTCTCAAGGATCCGGATACTGCGATTAAACAAAGTACGCGACCAGTCATTAGCATTGAAGCAAAAATGGATCAGGTTAAGACGGCAATACTGGATAACCTGGCATAAAGACTGAAACTGAATAGTCACTAGTGAGACGCAAAAACATAACGCTTCACTTTTTAAAGGTAAGCTTATGCGTAGCTTAACCGTTTTTATCCCGGGCTTATTCGGTCCTGATATTGCAATACATCCTGATGACATACCCGATTTGCCTGCATTAAACTGGATGCTGACAAAGGGTGAGCATGAAATAACAAAAGCAGACTCTGCCAGTTATAGTCTTTGTGAGTTATTCGGATTACCTCCTTCAGAAAATGATTTTCCGGTTGCTGCTATTTCGCGCTTAAGCGACGACAATCAGCATCCACAGGGTATCTGGTTGCGTGCTGATCCCGTGCATGTGAAGACGGATAGAGATGGACTTATATTGATTGATAATAATCAATTTACAATGAGTCAACACGATGCATTAGCGTTGGCTGCTGATATCAATATTGTCCTGAAAACCTACGGACTTGAACTTGAAGTGCCAGTACCAACCAGATGGTATTTAAGGTTTAAGGATCACCTTGAAATAAAAACAACGCCGGTCGATGCTATCGTTGGTCGGGATATTCTGCCATTCATGCCTGGTGGTGATAGTCGAATTAACCTGGATCAATTGATGAACGATATTCAAATGACGTTACATGATTCTGATGTTAATAAAAAACGGGAACAGGATAAAAAATTACCCATTAATAGTCTCTGGTTTTGGGGTTATGGTGAATTGCCAAAGATAATTGGTCGTCAATGGTCATTCGTTATGAGTGATGAGATGTTGGCAAAAGGGTTGTCTATGATTGCCGCAACACCGTTTGAAGAATTACCCGAAAGTTACCGCCAAATCATAAAAAAAAATGACGACTATAATGGGTTGATGTTTATAAGTTCATGCAAGCAACATAGTCATTATCATGATCTGGAAGGATGGCTTGAAGCATTAATGTTATATGAATCAGACTGGTTTCAACCATTAATGGAATCTCTGAAAAGTCGTGAGCTGGATCAGCTATTTATAAAGACGGATACAGTCAGCATCAGCATTGATAAATCTTCCACTTATAAGTTTTGGAAAAAACAAAAAAGCATAGCTGCTTTTAAAAATTAATTGCTGCCTGTGAAGATTAAAAAAATAGCTCGCCGGAATGTTCCTGAAGTAATCAACTTGCCCGATTCAATTCACCCTGTATTACAACGGGTTTATGCTGCGCGCAATATACAATCAACCGAGGATCTGGATTATTCGCTATCGTCCTTATTACCTTTTAACTCCTTAAGTGGTATTGATGCTGCAGTCAATCTATTATGCGAGGCGTTGGAAAATAAACGACGTATATTAATCGTAGCGGACTTTGATGCAGATGGCGCAACCAGCTGTGCTCTCGCCATACGCGGTTTAACGTTGATGGGTGGTGAAGACATTGTCTATGTTGTCCCAAACCGGTTTGAATATGGTTATGGTTTAACGCCCGAGATCGTTGATGTTGCATTGGAGTATGACCCTGATTTATTAATCACCGTTGATAATGGAATATCGAGTGTCGCTGGAGTTAAACGTGCACGAGATAATGGTGTAAAGGTATTAATTACCGATCACCATTTACCGGGCGCAGAGTTGCCGGATGCCGACGCAATAGTCAATCCACAACTTCAGGGGGATCAATTTTCCAGTAAAAATCTGGCCGGTGTCGGTGTTGTTTTTTACATTTTGTTGGCATTACGTGCAGCCTTGAGAGAACAAGGGTGGTTCGAAAAACGAGATATTACTTGCCCCAATCTCGCACAATTATTGGATATCGTTGCATTGGGTACCGTTGCCGATGTAGTGCCGTTGGATAAAAATAATCGCATTATGGTTGCTCACGGACTGAAACTGATTAGACAAAATAAATCTATAGCAGGTATCTCAGCGATCTTGAGTCAGGCCGGTAAGTCTTTGCCTATGCTTTCTGCAACAGATCTTGGTTTTTCAATTGCGCCTCGTTTAAATGCGGCAGGACGTCTCACAGATATGTCGCTGGGTATTGAATGTTTACTAACAGATGATGCGCAAACAGCAGCAGAAATGGCGCAACAACTGGATAAGTTGAATAAAGAACGTCGACAAATACAAGGTGATATGCAGGAACAAGCTACGCTTGAACTGCAAGACTATCTTGAAAAATCATCAGGTGAATTGGCACAAGGTATCTGTCTATTTAATCCTGACTGGCATCAGGGTGTTATCGGTATACTGGCAGCCAAAGTTAAGGAAACATTCAATCGTCCGGTTATTGCATTTGCTCGTGAAAGCGATCCCAATGAAGGTGATGCCATTATTAAAGGATCAGCGCGATCTATTAATGGCTTACATATTCGTGATTTACTTGAAGAGATAAGCCGCCGTTATCCCGAACTTATTTTAACCTTCGGCGGTCATGCGATGGCGGCAGGACTGACTATTAAAGAATCTGAATTTAATAGTTTCTCAGATAAGTTTAACGATGTACTTAAAGACACTATCTCTCTGGAAGATATGCAGGATGAATGTCTTACCGATGGTGAGCTATTAAGCAAAGAACTATCCATGCAATTGGCGCGAGACATTCAACTTGCCGGACCATGGGGACAATTGTTTCCTGAACCGGTTTTTGAAGGACAATTTAAAGTTATCGAAAGACGTATTGTTGGTGAACATCATTTGAAACTCAGATTACAAACCAGAGACAGTAGCAAAGCACTGGATGCAATTGCATTTAATCATACTGATGAAGAATGGCCAAAATCTGTGTCGCATATACAAATAGCTTATAAACTGGTGATTAACGAATTTCAAAATCGTGAAACTCTACAATTAATGATTAACCACATAGATTTTATTTAGCATACTTTTTTAACTCATTGGTATCACTTCTTTCATAATCTTATCTACGGTATACTTCACCTTTCCTGGAAAACCACCCTGTAATTACAGAAATTAATTATGTTTGAAATAAATCCTCTACTAAACAGCATCTCTGATATGCAAGAGCGAGTTGAATCGCTTAGGGGGTATCTTTGAATACGATCAAAAGTCTGAACGACTGGTAGAAGTCTTACGCGAACTTGAACAGCCTGGTGTATGGGATAACCCTGAACAGGCACAGGCTCTCGGTAAAGAACGTGCCAATCTTGAAAACGTAGTGCACACCATTCAATCATTGCAGGAATCTCTGGCAGATTCGATAGAATTACTCAAACTTGCTGAAGAAGAGGGTGATGAAGACACCTTTTCTGCAGTTTCAAATGATCTTGATGCTAATGAAGAGCATCTTGCCAAGCTAGAGTTTCATCGTATGTTCTCTGGCGAAATGGACCCCAATAATGCCTTTGTTGATATTCAATCCGGTTCGGGTGGTACAGAAGCCCAGGATTGGGCTGATATGTTATTGCGCATGTACTTGCGATGGGGCGAGCAACACGGTTTCAATACGGAGTTAATTGAAGTGTCACCGGGAGAAGTCGCCGGTATTAAAAGCGCCACCATTCAATATACGGGTGATTATGCCTTTGGTTGGTTACGTACCGAAACTGGTGTACATCGGCTGGTCAGGAAGTCACCTTTTGATTCGGGGAATCGGCGTCATACATCATTTGCTTCTGTGTTTGTATCTCCGGAGATAGATGACAATATAGAAATAGATATTAATCCTGCTGACTTACGCATAGATACTTATCGTGCGAGCGGCGCAGGTGGCCAACATGTCAATAAAACAGATTCAGCAGTTAGATTGACCCATGTTCCTACCGGGATTGTAGCCCAATGTCAGGCAGATCGTTCACAGCACAAGAATAAAGATCAGGCGATGAAGATTTTGCGAGCAAAATTGTATGAACATGAAATGCAGAAGCTCAATTCGGAAAAGCAGGCGATGGAGGATTCAAAGGCCGATATAGGCTGGGGTAGCCAGATAAGATCTTATGTCCTGGATCAATCTCGTATTAAAGATCTGCGAACAGGCGTTGAGACCGGCAATACTCAAGCGGTTCTGGATGGCGATCTGGATCGTTTTATCGAAGCGAGCCTGAAAAGCGGATTGTAATTGATAGCTTAAAGGTGAAGAGTCAAAAATTAAAAAGTATAATGTCTCGAGAGATGTCTGGTTTATTAGGCTCCACGCATCATTCTAAATGCTTCACTTAATTTATAATAATAAATCAACAGGTAAAAAATAATTTAACCATGTCAGATACAGATGAAAATGATTTAGTCGCACAACGTCGCCAGCATTTACAGGAATTACGTAAATCAGGTAATGCTTTCTCAAATAAATTCAGACGTGATTCTTTAGCTGCGGATCTAATCGAACAGTATGGTGAAAAATCCAAAGAAGAACTGGAACAAAACCCGGTTAAGGTCGCCGTAGCTGGACGCATGATGACCCGTCGCATTATGGGCAAGGCTTCGTTTGCTCATTTGCAGGATATGTCAGGCCAGATTCAGCTGTATATAAGACGAGATGATCTAGCAGAAGGTGTATACAACGAAGGTTTTAAAAAGTGGGATAGCGGTGACATCATTGGTGCGACGGGTATCGTGATGAAAACTAATAAGGGTGAATTGAGCATTCATGTAGATTCAATATTGTTATTGACCAAGTCATTACAACCCTTGCCCGAAAAGTTTCATGGGTTGACTGATCAGGAAACACGATACCGTCAGCGTTACGTCGATCTTATTATGAATGAAGAGACGCGCAATACATTCAAAATACGGTCGCAGGTTATTGAGTTTATTCGTTCCTATTTAAAGGATGTCGGTTATATAGAAGTAGAAACTCCGATGATGCATGTGATTCCCGGTGGTGCAACCGCACGTCCTTTTATGACGCATCATAACAGTCTGGATATGGATTTATTTCTACGTATAGCACCCGAGTTATATCTGAAACGTTTAGTCGTAGGTGGTTTTGAGAAAGTCTTTGAGATAAATCGTAGTTTTCGAAATGAAGGTTTGTCTGCAAGGCATAATCCGGAATTTACTATGCTTGAGTTTTATCAGGCCTACGCTGACTATGAAGATTTGATGAATCTGACAGAAGAGATGTTACGCAAGCTGACACTTGCGATCGGCGGTAGTAATGAAATTGTTTATCAGGCTGAAACCTACGATCTATCCAGGCCTTTTGATCGCATGACTGTGCTTGAATCGATCCTGAAATATAATGAATCTATTAGTCTGGATGATCTGCAATCGCTAGATACAATTCGTAAACTTGCTCAGCAACTCGGTATCCCGCTTGAAGATAGTTATGGAATAGGCAAGATTCAAATCGAAATATTCGAGAAGACCGTTGAGACTAGATTATTAGCGCCTACATTTATTACGCAGTACCCAACTGAAGTATCTCCATTAGCACGTAAGAACGATGATGATCCTTTTGTTACTGATCGATTTGAATTTTTTATCGGTGGTCGTGAGATTGCTAATGGATTTTCAGAATTAAACGACCCTGAAGATCAGGCTGAACGATTTCGCAAACAGGTAGCAGAAAAGGATGCGGGTGATATTGAGGCTATGCATTTTGACGAAGACTACATTACCGCGCTTGAATACGGGATGCCACCGACAGCGGGCGAGGGAATTGGTATCGATCGTCTGGTGATGTTTTTGACCGACTCCCCGACAATTAGAGATGTTATATTGTTTCCGCACATGAGAAATAAAAGCTGATTTCATCAAACTATGACGAGTCTTGATGATGAAACTGAATTAATCAAGGGTCTGAAAGAAGGAGATCAACTCAGTTACAAAAAACTGGTCGAAGCATACTGGATAGAATTAAACTTCCTTGCTGGACGTCTATTAGCTGATGAAGCAATAGCAAAAGATTGTGTCCAGGAAGTTTTCATAAAAGCGATAACTAAAATAGCTGGTTTTGAAGCACGTGGAACTCTAAAGGCCTGGTTACATCAGATAACTGTGAATGAGGCATTGATAGAATTACGAAAAAAATCTGCCAGAAAAGAGGACTCTCTGGATGAGCTTATGCTTGAATTTGATGAGACTGGGCATTACATAGATCATTATCATGGTCGTCCTGTCAGTCAGGACGCTTTACTCGAATCACTCGAAGTCAAACAGCATATTAAACTCTCTATCGATAAACTCCCGACAAATTTTCGTATTATTTTAATTTTGCGAGACTATGAAGGTTATACGACAAAAGAAGTTGCTGAAAAACTGGCTATGACTGAACAAAATGTAAAGGTTCGATTACACCGGTCTCGGTTAGCATTGCGAAACCTTCTAAAGCCCGTATTAAGGGAGCAGCAATAGTGAAACACATAAATCACAAAACAGTAATAAAAAATCATATTACCTGTCGTATGGTCGAAGAGTTTCTTATGGCTTATCTAGACAAGGAATTAAGTTTCTGGACCAGACTTCGTTTTAAATTACATTTGTTAATCTGTTCAGACTGCACAAATTATATGCAGGAATATCAAAACACTATCGCGCTTGGGCTCCGACTATTCAATTCACCAGATGAAGTTGCGGTTAATCTGGTGCCAGCTGAAATACTGCAGGCTATTATTAATGTGCGAAAACCGCTTTGATATATAAAAGAAAGTACTAAATAACTAAATTAATTTGTAACCTTTTACTGATTATATGCATCGGGCTAAAAAAGCTAAATTTATGATTAAACAGGGTTTAATTCTTAAAACCAAGAACTTTTCTCACAGTATTAAGTCCATTAGGTGTAGTTAGCGAATCAGGCATTTGATGCGCATTAGATGTGATCTATATTGCGTACCAATGACACTATATATTTTAATATGAATTATGCTCATCACGAGCAATATTTTTTGTTCAATCCTCCAGGAGAAAGTAAAGATGTCAAACAAGAATAAACTAAACCCATTAGCCGTTGCATTAGGAACTACTTTTGCAATTTCACTATCAGCCAGTCCGATTATTAATGCGGCCGATAATCCATTTGCAGCCACTCAATTAAGTAGTGGTTATATGGTTGCTGATGCTCATGGCGAAGGTAAATGCGGCGAAGCCAAATGCGGTGACAAGAAAGAAGCTGAAGGTAAATGTGGTGATAAAAAAGCCGAAGGTGCATGCGGTGATAAGATGGGTGAAGAAGGTAAATGCGGCGATAAGAAGAAAGAAGAAGGTAAATGCGGCGAAGGCAAGTGCGGTGACAAGAAATAAGACAGAGTCTGTATTTCATGTTTAAAGAGTATCCTGTATCAGGTGCAGGTCTCGGTCTGCGGCGAGCCTTTATTGGCTCGCTCGCAGAGTCTATACCAGAACAAATCGACTTCATGGAAGTGGCGCCTGAAAACTGGATAGATGTTGGTGGAAAGTTTGGCCGTGCATTTCGAAAAGTTTCAGAACAAGTTCCTGTCGTCTGTCATGGCTTATCTTTAAATATTGGCGGTGTAGCTCCACTTGATGAAGCCTTTTTACACAAGGTAAAGCAGTTTCTTGAAACACATAAGATACGAATTTATAGCGAACATCTGAGCTATTGTGCAGACATGGGTCATCTTTATGACCTGATGCCGATCCCCTTTACCGAAGAAGCGATCAAATATGTGGTTAAAAGAATTAAACGTGTTCAGGATATTCTTGGACAACGTATAGCAATGGAAAATGCGTCTTATTATGCAGCTCCTGGTCAGGAAATGCAGGAAATCGATTTTATTAATGCTGTTATGGAAGAAGCCGATTGTTATTTTCATCTCGATATTAATAACATTTATGTGAATAGTATTAATCATAAATATGATGCCGAGAAATTTCTAAAGGCTTTGCCCGGTGACCGAATTGCTTACGCACACATCGCTGGTCACTATGTTGAGGAAGAAGACTTACGTGTCGATACTCATGGTGCCGATGTCATTGATCCCGTATGGAAATTACTTGATGTTGCCTACGAACATTTTGGCGTTTTTCCAACATTGCTCGAACGTGATTTTAATATACCGCCATTAAATATTCTGCTTAAAGAAGTAGATACAATTAAAAATTACCAGACACAACATTCTTCAAATGATAGTATTCGAAAAAAACAAAGCTAACCATTTTCAGAACGTACAGCATGTTTTTACACAGCATATGCGTGATCCTGAAAATAATCCTGCACCTGACGGCATTGAAGAACGGCGGTTAAAAATATATCGAGAACTTGTCTACAATAATATTGAAGGTTTTATCGCAAATAGTTTTCCTGTACTGAGAAAAGTAATTGAAGATGAAGAATGGCATAAGATGATACGTGATTATCTTGCTAATCATCAGTCGCATACACCTTTGTTTCCAAAAATGCCGCAAGAGTTTTTACAATATCTGGAACACGAATGCGTTGCCCATAAAGATGATTATCCTTTTCTGCTCGAATTAGCACATTACGAATGGATTGAAACCTCGATCTCTATGGACGCACGTGAAATATCATTTCATGGGATCGATCAAGACGGTGATCTGCTAAAAGGTGTTCCTGTCATTAGTCAATTAGCTATGCCATTGGCATATGAATGGCCGGTGCATACGATTAGTCCTGACCTGATTCCAGAATCATTACCAGAGCAAGCAACGTATATTGTTGTTTATCGTGACAGGAATGATGCAGTCGGTTTTATTGAACTAAATCCGGTATCAGCCAAGTTGATAGAGTTCCTTACAGAGAATACCAATAAAACAGGCAAACAAATGCTTGAGTTAATTGCTGAGCAACTGCGGCATCCAAACCCTGAGATTGTTATAAAGGGTGGGCTCGAGATTATGCAAGACTTCAAGAACAAGGATGTTGTATTAGGCACAAGAATCAAGAATTCACGACAATAAACCTGTCCAGGATTAATAACAAAGAGAGACAGCATGACGACTATAATCAATATTATAAATTGGGCTCAGGATTTGCTTGACCGGGTAATTACAACAACAGGATTTATCGGCCCTTTATTATTACGATTATATCTCGTCCCCATTTTCTGGATCGCCGGTTCTAAAAAAATTAACTCCATAGATGGCACTATAGAGTGGTTTGGAAATCCTGATTGGGGTCTGGGCTTACCTTTTCCTGCATTATTAGCATGGGCAGCATCATTAACGGAAGCCGGTGGTGCGATTTTGTTATTGCTTGGTCTGGCTACTCGCTGGATTTCAATTCCTCTTATGGCAACAATGATTGTTGCCATGGTAACGGTGCATTTACAGTATGGTTGGTTAGCAATAGCGGAAGGTTCTGGCTTCTTTGCAACAGAGAGAACCGTAGGCGCAATCGAACGACTGGATCGAGCAAAGGATATATTGAAAGAACACGGTAACTACGGCTGGTTAACAGAAAATGGCCATATCGTGATACTCAATAACGGAATCGAGTTTGCAGCAACTTACTTTATTATGTTGTTAGCATTATTAGTTATTGGTGGCGGGAAATATATCAGCGTTGATTATTGGTTAGCTAAAAAATATAGAACTTTATAATCAAATATTATTTCCAGGAATTTACAAGTGTCTGTGGTGCCTCAATCGCGTAACCCTGTACATAATCGATTCCAATCTCAAATAACGACTCAACAATATCATTATCTTCGATACACTTTATAATTGTTTGTGCTCCGATCAGGTGATTTATTTCATTTATTGATTCAAGTAACTTATAGTCATAATCATATTGACTATTGATATTGCTGAATTGTCTTGCATCAAGTTTAATATAGTCAATATTCAGTTGCTTGATACTATTGACGGTTGCAGGATTAATATTACAATCATCCAGTGCAATTTTGCATCCCTGTTGTTTCATTAATGTAACAAAGTGTTTGAAACGTTCCATATTGTCAGAAAACTGTGATTCATTTATTTCAAAACAAATGTTACCAGCAGGAATGTCATAGTCTTTAAAAATATCTATGGCGTACTTAATAAAACTTTCATTCAAGACAGATTGTCGCGAAAGGTTGATGCTTATGATATGTGCGTCATTAAATAAACGGTTTCCATAAGCAAACATCTCTATTACTACCTTCAACACCCAGTTATCTATAGCAGGCAAAATATAATAGTTTTCTGCAGTATGTATAAAATTATTTGCTGACAATAACTTCCCGTTGTCATTTTCCATACGAAGTAATACTTCATGAAAAACAACTTCATTTAAGTCATCAAGAGGTTTTATGCGTTGTGTGTAGAGCTTGAAGCTTTCTTTTTCAAGATTATTTTGAATATTCCCCAATATTATTAGTTCACCAGCATGCTGTTTTTTATATGGTGCGCCGGTTTCAAATAACTCAATTTTATTTCCACCCGTATCTTTTGCTACGTAGCAAACAAGATCAGCATCTCTCTTCAATTCGGTAAGTGATAAAGTCGATTCATTGAGTGGAACTATTCCTATACTGGCTGTTATGTTGAATTGCTTGCCATTCCAGTCAAATTTTGTTTTCAAGACTTCTTCACGAAATATATCAGCAATTAATTTTGCTTTTTCAAGACTACAGCCATACATGATCACAGCGAATTCATCACTGCCCAATCGTGCAACAGTGTCTGTGTCACGCGCTGTTTTCTTTAATTTAGTTGATATCTTTTTTAATAATTCATCACCTGCGTGATGGCCACAACTATCATTAATCAGTTTGAATCTGTCGAGATCTATATAACATATTGCATGTTCTCTTTTTGTATTTTTAGAGTTGGAAATCAACTTACTTAGTTCTTCATCAAATTCACGACGATTTATCAGACCGGTTAAGGTGTCATGTTTAGTTTGCCAATTAATATTTTTCTCCATGTTACGTTTTTCAGTAACATCCCGAAAAATCATTACAGCACCGGTGATTGAATTATCTTCCTGTTTTATAGGTGTAGCACTGTACTCAATAGCGTATTCCAGGCCATCACGTCTTATAAGAATTGAATTATCAGCACCATTTATGTTTGAATTTTGATTCATACATAGTTCAATTGGATTTGATAGTTTCACATGACTCGTTTCATCAACAATATTAAGCAGCAATGATAGATTTTTACCTTTTATCTCTTCGGCATTCCAACCGGTGTATATCTCTGCTACCGGATTCATATAAACTACGCAGCCAAATTGGTCTGTTGAAATGACACCCTCACAGATATAGCGCAAGGTTTGTTCTGCCTGTTTTTTTTGTCGGGACACAATGCCATTAAGTTTCAAGCATTCAGTATTGTCCTTGTTTAAATTTACATTCAGTTCCCTGGTCTTTTCGATAATAGTGTATAAATTCTTAGCCTGACCACTTATTTCATTAGCTAGATTAAATGCCTCATGCAAGGATTTTGAATAATAGCTCGCAGCAATAAGCAGTATGCAATATGTCACTGCCAGTAGGGCTGCAATGGGGTATGCCTGTTCCGGTGGTAAACTGTATATCCAGAAGATAATCGGAAATATAAATGTCGAAATATAAATAATATAAGCGGGTAAGAAAACTGAAAGTATTGGAAGATACCCGATAGACATGGTTGATAAAATTAATAATAAAATTATCTGCACAAAGGGACTTGCCATGGGTAGAAATAATAAATAACCAATACTAAAGGTCAATGCACTGATGCCAACCATAAATGTTTGATAAACAGCCCACTGATTATCAATTTGAAGAGAATTTTTTTGTTTGTCGAATTCTCTGAATAAAAATGATTGTACAAATGTTGTTAGTGCAATGAAGGATAACCATGGTATGTAGAGATAATCTGGTGTGGTTGGTATTATGAACCAGCTTATCAATAAGGCGGCGATGATGTTTAAGAAGGTACCAATAGGAGCTTGCTGATATAAATAATGCAGCTCTTTATTATTACTGACATGACACTTAACAGGTTGTTCTATGTAATTACTTTCCAGAGACTCTAATAAGTGCCTTGACGTTACTTCGTTATTATAAACATTTTCAATTGCCACTTTATTAATCCTCTATGTATCTAAATCGTGCAGATGTACTGCCTTTCACTAATACATTAAGAATATAGAGGTTTAATCAAAGTGGTTTGTGATACGGTTCACACTGTTGGAGTTATAGCTTATAAACATGTGATTTTATTCACAATATCAATATAAATTTGACATGTAATGATAAAAAAAGCGCCTTTCGGCGCTTTTAGATACTATTTTCTTTTGGCCTGTATCTTCAGTCGCAAGGCGTTCAGTTTGATGAAACCTTCGGCATCTTTTTGATTGTATGCACCAGCATCGTCTTCAAAAGTGGCAATTGACACATCAAAGAGACTATCGCTTTCAGATTTTCTGCCAGTAACAATGGTATTGCCCTTAAACAATTTTAATCTGACAACGCCATTTACATGAGTTTGTGTTTCATCAATTAAGGTTTGTAATGCCTTTCTTTCCGGACTCCACCAATAACCGTTATATATGAGTGAGGCATAGCGTGGCATCAGATCATCTTTCAGGTGCATCACTTCACGATCGAGTGTTAATGATTCCATAGCACGATGAGCTTTAAGCAGGATTGTGCCCCCCGGGGTTTCATAACAACCACGTGACTTCATGCCAACGTAACGATTCTCAACAATATCATCACGACCGATGCCATGTTTGCCACCGAGCTTATTGAGCGCAGCAAGAAGTTCAGCGGGTGATAATTTTTTACCATTTAATGCTATTGGATCACCATGCTTAAATTCCAGTTCAATTGATTCTGCTGTATCTGGTGCTTTTTCAGGAGAAACTGACCATCGCCACATCGCTTCTTCAGGTTCACACCAGGGATCTTCAAGCTCGCCGCCTTCATAAGAAATATGTAACAAATTAGCATCCATAGAATAAGGTGAAGCACCTTTACGTTTGGCTTCGATAGGGATGTTGTGTTTTTCGGCATAGGCCAATAATTTTTCACGTGAACTCAAATCCCATTCGCGCCAGGGTGCAATAACATGCACATCCGGTTTTAAAGCATAAGCACCCAGTTCAAATCGAACTTGATCATTGCCTTTTCCGGTTGCGCCATGAGAGATTGCATCAGCACCGGTTTCGTTTGCGATCTCTATCAGGCGTTTTGCGATTAAGGGTCTTGCTATAGAAGTCCCTAATAAATATTCCCCTTCATAGATAGTGTTTGCCCTGAACATAGGAAAGACAAAATCTCTGACGTATTCCTCGGTTAGGTCTTCAATGAAGATTTCCTTGACGCCCATTTTCTCAGCTTTAGCGCGCGCTGGCGCAACCTCTTCACCCTGGCCTATGTCAGCGGTAAAAGTCACCACTTCACAATCATAGGTATCCTTTAACCAGGTAAGAATTACAGATGTATCGAGTCCGCCTGAGTAGGCAAGAACGACTTTATTAATTTTTTTAGTGCTCATTTAGTGTTCTTCAATTTTGAAAAGTGGCTCATTCTAGCGGTTGGGATAGAACTATCAATAGTTCCTCATACATAATTTATAAATGATTTAAGCTGTTTCAGGAAATCATTTGGTTTTTCGGCATGTGGCCAGTGTCCGGTACCGTTGATCATGGTGATCTCTGCGGCAGGAAAATACTGGAATATCCTGCTATTGTAGATGCTGCGTAGATATTCTGATTCTGAGCCGCCGAGAAAAAGGGTCGGTAGTCGACAGACACTATTCTTAAACGTATCTGGAAATTGTCCAATCGTATCCAGATTAGCCATAATTCCCTCCAGATTAATTCGCCACTCAAAATTGTCACCAGCACGAATCAGGTTTTGTAACAAAAGCTGGATAATATTGATATTGTCAATCACCTTACCTAATTCAGTTTCTGCCTGTGAACGACTTTTTAAGGTCTGTAAATTTAACGAGAGCATTGCCTCGATATATTGATTGAATTCATGTTCATAATTTACCGGTGCGATATCTACAACGACCATGGCAGAAAAACGTTCGGGACGAGATAATGCTGCCGTCATTGCCACTTTGCCACCCATACTATGACCTACAATTATAATCTCAGTGAGATTTAATTTATCGGCAATGGCAATTACATCATCTGCCATTTCACTGTAGGACATGCTGTCTGTATGTGGGGATTGTCCATGGTTACGAAGATCTGGTGTAATAACGTGGTAGTTCTCGGCCAGACCCCTCGCAATACCTTGCCAGTTACGTCCAGAACCAAACAGACCATGTAATATGATGACAGGACGGCCTTTCCCGAATTCTTGAAACTCAAGCAACATGATGTAGAGATTGTATTATGGGATAAAAAATAAAAATTTTAGCATAAGAACATTAATTAGCATTGCTAATTATAATAGTTGCTACGAATTATGAGAATCATGCTCAATATAGAAATAATAGTAGTATTAAATTTAGCCAATTGACCCATCATAAGGCAGTTATCACAATGTTGTAAAACGATTGGTATTTCTAGAATAGTTAAAAATGCTATGATACATCATATTAATTTTCCCAAGATTTCTTAACGGTTAATTCTGAATAATTAAACTATTGATGAATTAATTGCAGCTAATGATTTTACTATTTACCTACGTGCTAATTGCATTAGTTTTTTCTTTTCTTTGTTCAATTGCTGAAGCGGTTCTTCTTAGTGTTACATCTGCGCATATCGCACTTATGGAGTCCGAAAATAAGCCATCTGCGCCGGTACTCAAAACATTAAAAGAGGATATAAAAAAACCGCTGGCAGCAATACTGACTTTAAACACTATTGCTCATACCATCGGTGCCGCCGGGGCTGGTGCTCAAGCTGCAGTGGTGTTTGGGAATGCTTATGTTGCATTAGCCTCGGCAGTATTAACCCTGCTTATATTGATCTTTTCAGAAATTATTCCAAAAACACTTGGTGCGCATTACTGGCGCTCACTAGCACCTGCAACTGCTTATGGATTGAAGTTTTTGGTCTGGTTATTATATCCATTCGTGAAGCTTTCCGAAAAGCTAACCAGCGGTATGGTAGAAGAGCCTGCTCTTAATGGTTTTAGTCGTGCCGAATTTTCTGCTATGGCCGATCTTAGCGTTGAAGAAGGACGCTTAAATAAACAAGAGTCATCCATTTTAAAAAACTTATTACTGCTTAATGAGATTAGAGTGAAGGAAGTAATGACTCCCAGGACCGTGATATTTTCATTGTCTGAACACAGTACAGTTGAAAATTATTTTCATCAGTATGACGATGTGCGCTTTTCACGAATTCCTATATATAGTGATGGGGATCAAGAACAGATTGTTGGTTTTGTATTGCGCAGTGATTTATTGTTGGCACAATCAAGAGGTAACACTACCACGACATTAAAAAACTATTGTAGAGAAATACAGGCGATACTGGATTCTACTAAAGTAGCTCAGGCATTAGAGGAATGCATACGTCTTAAATCACATATTATGCTTATCGTCGATGAATACGGTGGAATCGGAGGCATTGTGACATTGGAAGATCTTCTAGAAACGATGTTAGGCCGAGAAATTGTTGATGAAAGTGATAAAACTGTTGATATGCAACAACTTGCACTTAAGCTGGCGCGCCGTCAAAGCTTAGTAAAAAAACGATTAGAATAATATTTAAATGTCCGGTATGTTCATTTAAATTATTTTCGTTTAGGAATATAAAAATCTGTGATTGTGCCGCTAAATGCCTCTGCTGCCATAGCAACTGTCTCGGATAAGGTTGGATGTGGATGTATCGTGAGTCCAATGTCTTCAGCATCTGCGCCCATCTCAATTGCTAATGCACACTCAGCGATTAAATCACCTGCATTCGGACCAACAATGGCTGCTCCAATAATACGGTTTGATTCTTTATCGAATAAAATTTTGGTAATGCCTTCATCGCGACCTAATGCTAATGAGCGACCACTGGCAGCCCACGGAAACACCCCTTTTCCATATTCGATATTTTTTTCTTTGGCTTCGGTTTCGGATAAGCCGACCCATGCTATTTCAGGATCGGTATAAGCTACTGAAGGAATAACACGATTATCAAAACCGACTTTATGTCCGGCAATTGTTTCTGCGGCTATCTTGCCTTCATGTGTGGCCTTATGTGCCAGCATTGGCTGGCCGACAATATCGCCAATAGCGAAGATATTTTTAATATTGGTACGTTGTTGATCATCGACAGGAATGAATCCACGTTCGTTGACATCAATACCGGCTTTGTCAGCGCCTATCTTATTACCGTTAGGTTGGCGACCGACAGCCACCAGGATTGCATCAAACTTATCTTTTTCGGGAGCGTCTTTGCCATCGAAGCAAACTTCCAGATGTGCCTTATTAGCTGTGACAGACGTAACGGCTGTTTTTAAATAAATATTTTCGTAGAGACTGTTAATTCTTTTTTGTAGTGGCCGGACGATATCTTTATCACAACCGGCGATTAGACTGTCTAACATCTCAACGATTGTAATCTTGCAACCCATTGCAGCATAAACCGTCGCCATCTCAAGACCAATAATGCCACCACCTATAACGAGCATACGTTTCGGTATTTTTCCCAGTAAAAGTGCGTCTGTTGAATCCATAATACGCGGGTCGTCTGGCAGGCTGGGTATTTTTGTTGCTTGCGAACCAGCGGCGATGATGGCTGAATCAAAAGTAATAGTTCTGGTTTCTCCGTTATTATCTATCTCTATCGCATTCGACGAAATAAATTTACCGTGGCCCTCTATCACTTTTATCTTGCGTTGTTTGGCCATCGCTGCAAGACCAGAGGTGAGTTTTTTAATAACAGACTCTGTCCACTGTCTTACCGGTTTTGAATCGGGTTTTTTTGAACCCAGATCGATGCCGTGTTCTTTTAATTCTTCAATTTCTGAAATGACTTTACCAATATGTAATAAGGCCTTTGAAGGAATACAGCCTACATTTAAACAAACACCACCCAATGTTGGGTATCGTTCAATCAATATGGTTTGCTTGCCTAAATCAGCTGCACGAAATGCAGCAGTATAACCACCCGGACCTGCCCCCAGCACAAGCACTTCAGCATGATGGTCACTTGTGCCCGTATGTTTTGCCGGTGAGCTTGTGGCTGGAACGGCTTCAGAACTTTCAGTATTCGCAGCGGCAGATGGTTCTGTCTTTGTGGCTGTTTTATTTGATGTTTCTAGTATTAATATAACACTGCCTTCAGAAACTTTATCACCGACGGATACTTTTATTTCCTTTATTACGCCTGCTGCAGAAGAGGGAATATCCATCGACGCCTTATCACTTTCTAATGTAATAAGAGAATCCTCTTTTTGTACAGTGTCGCCAATCGCAACCAGTATTTCTATAATCTCAACAGTGTCAAAGTCGCCAATATCGGGGACTATAATATTTATTAATTCACTCATGAAAATAATCCTTACAGCAAGACACGGCGGATATCGTTCAGAAAACCAGACAGTGTCACCATGAATTTTGCTGCTGCAGCACCATCAATGACACGATGATCGTAAGTCAGATCCAATGGCAACATTAAACGCGGTTCAAATTCTTTACCATTCCATACAGGTTGCATATCAGAACGTGTTACACCAAGAATGGCGACTTCTGGCGCATTTACGATCGGCGTAAATGCTGTACCGCCAATGCCGCCCAGACTCGAAATAGTCATACAAGCACCTTGCATTTCTTTTGGGCTCAATTTACCTTCTCTGGCCTTACTACTGATAGCAGCCATTTCTTCTGCCAGATCGTAAATATGTTTTTGATCAACGTCTTTGAAAACAGGCACCACTAATCCATTCGGTGTATCTACCGCAATACCAATATGATAGTACTTCTTTAAAATAAGCGAATTACCATCGCTGGAAAGCGAAGCATTAAACTCAGGGTACTCTTTTAAGGCGCCTACCAATGCCTTCATGATAAATGCCAGGAATGTAACTTTGACACCTTTTTTTTCTGCTTCAGCTTTCAAAGATTGTCTAAAGGCTTCCATTTCAGTGACATCAGCCACGTCATGATGAGTGACCATCGGCACATTCAGCCATGAACGAGTAAGATTAATTGCGGTTAGTTTTTTAATTCTACTTAAGGGACGTTCTTCAATTTCACCGAACTTGGTAAAATCTATTGCAGGTACGGCAGGGATACCCGTACCACTTTGTACATTTGAACCGGATAAGGCCTGTTTAACAAATTTTGTTATATCTTCTTTCAGTATGCGACTTTTTGGGCCACTGGCTTTTGTTATTTTTGTAACGTCTACACCTAACTCTCTGGCATAACGACGCACAGATGGGCTTGCATGAATTTGACCTTTTGTCTGAGCTATAGGAGAGGCATCCGGCTCTACATCCTTTGATATTGACGCAGATTTTTGTTGCTCTTTTTCATGAATAATTTTTTCCTGCTCGTTTATTTCAGGCTCTTCAATATTTTTGGTATCGGTGTTTTCACTATTGGCTGCTTTTTTTTCAGTAACTGACAAGTTAAGAATATTAGCGCCTTGTGCAACATGGTCGCCCACTTTCACGAAGATTTCCTGAACAGTGCCAGCATGCGTGGAGGGAATTTCCATACTGGCTTTATCGCTCTCCAGAGTAATAAGTGCTTGTTCCTGTTTAACGCTGTCGCCCGCTTGCACCAGGACTTCTATGATCTCTACTTCATCAAAGTCACCAATGTCAGGTACTTTCACTTCAATAATGTCACTCATTAGATAGAATCCTGTCGTCTGCGTAGATGTTTAAGTTGAATTAAATTGTCCATGGCGCAGGGCTCTCATTATCAATTTCATATTTATTAATCGCTTTTGTGACTTCGCTACTCTTTAAGGTGCCCGCTTTACAAAGGCCTTCTAAAGCCGCAACAACAACATGGTATCGATTCACTTCAAAATGTTTACGAAGTTGCTCGCGCGTATCAGAGCGACCAAAGCCGTCAGTACCTAATACCGTATAACTGGATTGGTCTGGTAGATAAGGTCTGATCTGTTCTGCGAAAAGTCGTACGTAATCAGTAGCAGCTATAACCGGACCTTCGCTCTTACTCAAACATTTTTGAATATGCGATACTTTTTTATCCGACTCTGGATGTAGTCGGTTCCACCGTTCACAAGTCTGTCCATCGCGGGCTAACTCCGTAAAACTCGGACAACCCCATATGTCAGATTCAATACCCCAATCTTGTTTTAGAAGATCGGCAGCGGCAACGACTTCGTTGAAAATTGTTCCTGAGCCTAATAATTGCACACGTGGTTTTTTATTTTTCGCACCTTTTTGAAATGCATACATACCTTTTATAATGTCAGTCTCTACGCCTTTTGGCATAGCAGGGTGTGCATAATTTTCATTCATCACAGTGATATAATAATAAACATCTTCCTGCTCAACATACATTCTACGTAGCCCATCCTGAATTATGACTGCCAGTTCAAAGGCAAAGCTGGGATCATATGAAATACAGTTTGGTACAACAGAAGACCATAGTTGACTATGGCCATCTTCATGTTGCAATCCCTCTCCATTCAGTGTCGTGCGTCCAGCTGTTCCACCTAACAGGAATCCTCTGGTGCGTTGGTCTGCCGCTGCCCAGGCAAGATCACCTATACGCTGAAAGCCAAACATTGAGTAGAGTATATAAAATGGAATCATCGGTTCGTTATTGGTCGAGTAGGATGTGCCGGCTGCTATCCAGTCACACATCCCGCCAGCCTCATTAATCCCTTCCTGCAAAACCTGCCCATGTTTATCTTCCTTATAAAACATCAATTGGTCAGAATCCTGAGGCGTGTAGAGTTGTCCTAGCTGACTCCAGATACCTAATTGCCTAAACATGCCTTCCATACCAAAGGTTCGGGATTCATCCGGGACGATAGGGACAACACGGTCTCCAAGATTTTTATCTTTAACCAGAATGTTCAGTATTCTGACAAAGGCCATTGTCGTTGAAATTTCCCGACCTTCAGATGTGGCTTTTAATAATGTATCAAAAGCATCAATGGCAGGGACCTCGAGTGATTTTGATTTTGTCCTTCGAGCAGGTAAATAACCACCGAGGTCATTCCGACGTTGTTGCATGTATTCGAGTTCTTTCGACCCTTTTTCAAATACGAGGTAGGGTAGCTTTTCAATTTCTTCGTCGGCGATAGGTAACTCAAAACGATCACGAAATATCTTGAGCGATTCCAGACTCATTTTCTTTTGCTGGTGTGTAATATTTTGTGCTTCACCGGACGTTCCCATGCCATATCCTTTTACTGTCTTGGGTAATATCACTGTGGGTTGACCTTTATGGTTTACGGCAGCATGGAATGCCGCATAAATTTTAGCGGGGTCATGGCCGCCTCGGTTCAATTCCCAAATATCCCTGTCAGACCAGTCAGCTACCATGGCTTTTAATTCGGGTGTATTAAAAAAATGTTCCCGCACATAGGCACCATCTTTCGCTTTATAGGTTTGGTAATCACCATCGACACACGCGGCCATACGTTTTTTCAAAGCGCCATTATGATCTTTCTGTAAAAGTGAATCCCAACGGGTTCCCCAAATCACTTTAATGACGTTCCAGCCTGCACCACGAAAGTTGGATTCTAATTCCTGGATTATCTTACCGTTGCCTCTAACAGGCCCGTCCAGTCGCTGTAGATTACAATTTATGACAAATACCAGATTATCCAGTTTTTCGCGTCCAGCCATACCAATTGCGCCAAGAGATTCCGGTTCATCAGATTCACCATCGCCCATAAATAACCAGACTTTACGCCCATCAGTATTACGAATATTACGATCTTGTAAATATTTCATAAATCGTGCCTGGTAAATCGCCATGATCGGGCCAAGCCCCATCGACACAGTTGGAAATTGCCAGAAGTCGGGCATCAGCCAGGGATGAGGATATGAAGACAAACCACCGCCGCCAACTTCCTGTCGAAAATTATCCATTTGCTCTTCTGATAATCGACCTAACATAAAGGCTCTGGCATAAACGCCAGGTGACGAATGTCCTTGAACATAAATTAGATCACCATCATGTTCATCTGAGGCAGCGTGCCAAAAATGGTTATAGCCAACGTCGTAGAGGGTTGCTGCGGAAGCATAGCTGGCGATGTGGCCACCAACATTGCTATCTTTATTTGCCCGGAGCACCATGACCATGGCATTCCAACGTACGTAAGAACGAATCTTGTGTTCGATAGTAGTGTCGCCGGTATACCGGGCTTGTTTAAAAACGGGCAGGGTATTGACGTAATCAGTATTGGCGCTGAACGGAATATCAGCGCCTTCTCTTCTGGCTTTATCGATTAATTTTTCCAGAAGGTAATGTGCCCGTTCCGGACCTTCTATCTTTAAAACTGCTTCTAATGCTTCAAGCCATTCGCTAGTTTCGTGTGGATCGATATCTTGTTCATGGTCAGACATATTGATCAGCGCCCCGTGTGTATTCTTTATAATATACAGCTTATGAACTCATAAATTAGCATCATCAATCCGGTTTAATATTGATACTAATCGAGATTCTTTTATTAATGGATTATTGGCATAAGGATTAACTAATGTCCAATAAACACCATTGGTAATATGCTTTAATATTGTTGACAATAATGCCTTTAAAAGCATGAATACGCATCAAATCTAACATTTATTATATATATTGTCGACAATATGTGTAAATCAAAACGATCTAACCTGATATTAAAAAGATCGGTTTCAAAGTATTGATAGTCTTTCAGATTAGGATATCCAGTCATAATAAATCCCATAGCGCTAGTGAATAATGTTGTTTAATGACACGCAAGTTATAGGGAAAGATTAAGTGAATGAATGCAATAATTGCATGTCTATTCAGGATAGAGGCGGACCCGATAAGATCATTCTATAAGTGTTTTCCTCGTGTCATCGAACAAAGTTCTCTATCATTCAGTATAAAATCAGACATTGTTAAGGAATATATTTAATCATTATGAGTATTACACTAGACCAAAATAAAACGCTTCCCTCTAAAAAAAATATTGATGTTGTCAGTAACTGGCTGGTGGTTTTTGCACACTCACCGGCAAAGACGCTAAAGGAAAAAGCGGCATTCCCTTATCAAGAGAATTTATTAAGTCGTCGTCAGCAACTCGATTTAAAGAAAGCCGATACCAGCCCCATTGTTATTGATTTACCTAATCAGCATTCAAGCCATGTTGCTTTTGCCTCTATTGAGACAACTATAAACAGTTTTGATTTATTAACGCTGGCGAGAAAAATGTTGGCTGCACACACAGCAATTAATCCGACGCAAATAGGTATTATCGTGTCAGGCTTTAATGAACAGGAAGCCGAACGTATAGCTGAAGCTTTAATATCTGCTGGCCTCGCAGCAGCAGCAACAATGCCGAAATTCAAGAGTGATAAACAAACGCCGTCACGCCTGAAAAAATTATCCTTATACGGTGTGCGTGCGAGTCATGGTTTCAAACAAAGCTTTGCTGTAGCGGAAGGTAATGCATTAACCCGCAGTCTAAGTATCTTGCCGCCGAACAAATTGACACCGACTGAATACCTTAAAACCGTAAAAGAGATTGCGCGTGAGAATAAGTGGAAACTTGAGTTCTACGATGAAGCGACATTAAAGAAGAAGAAAGCGGGTGCCTTCCTCGCAGTCTCACAAGGTAGTCCAAAGGCAGACTCGGGTATTGTACGTTTACGTTATACGCCCAAAGTTGCCGCAAAAGGCAAGAAAGTATTTCTGGTAGGTAAGGGCATTTGTTATGACACCGGTGGTACTAACCTGAAACCGGCTAATTTTATGTATGGCATGCATGAAGATATGCAAGGTAGTGCTGTTGCCCTGGGTACTTTATTAGCCTTATCGAAACTGAATTTTAATCGCCCGGTGGAATGTTGGCTGGCATTGGCAATGAATCATATTGGTCCCAAGGCTTATAAACCGAATGATGTGATTACTGCTTCTGATGGCACAACAATAGAGGTCATACACACCGATGCGGAAGGGCGCATGGTTTTATCTGATACATTGGCTTTAGCATCAAAAGAAAAGCCATCATTGATTCTGGACTATGCGACATTAACCGGCGCCTGTCTGTATGCGATTGGTACATCTTATAGCGGTGTGTTTACCAATAAAAAAGAATGGCATGCAAACTTGATAAAAGCCGGTGAAGACTCGGGTGAACGTGTCTGGCCATTTCCATTAGATGAAGATTTTGATGACATGATAAAAAGTGACATTGCTGATGTGAAACAATGCTCACAGGAAAGCGGTGTTGACCATATATTGGCATCGCGGTTTCTACAACGATTCGTTAAGCATGATACGCCATGGGTACATATGGATCTTTCCAGTAGTCATAAAAAAGGAGGTTTGGCGCATATCCCTACAGATACAATCGGTTTTGGTGTGCGTTATAGTGTTCATTTATTGCTGAATAACTATTTAAAATAAATTACTAAACAGGGAGGTAACAAATGTCAGGCGGGATGATAAAAAATATTCGAGTATTGATACTCTTGTATATTTTATTAATGGTTGCTGTTGCTGCCTGGTTAGCCAAGGCGAGAAGTACAGATTGGGATAAACCCCTGAACGTTGTTGTGTATGCCATCAATGGTGATGGCAGTAGGGCGAGTCAGAATTATATCAGCAATATCGAAGATAGTGACTTTGATAATATAGAGAATTTTTTCGAAAGTTCAGCAAAACGTTATCAATTACCGTTGAACAAACCGGTAGATGTGTCTTTTGCCGGAGAGTTGACAGTGAAGCCTCCATTGCCACCGCGTAAGGGTTCAACTTTGTCAGTGATGCTTTGGAGTCTTAAGTTACGTTACTGGGCCTGGAAGAATGATGATTATCCCTATCCGGAAGATGTGCAGATTTTTGCGTTGTATTTTGATCCTGACCAGACTTCAACTGTTGCGCACTCATTGGGTTTGCAAAAAGGCTTGATTGGTGTTGTTAATGTATTTGCCAGTAAGAAAATGAAAAAAGAGAATCATGTGATCATCGCACATGAGTTGCTACATACGGTTGGTGCTATCGATAAATATAATCCAGATACTAATCAGCCTCTTTATCCAATTGGTTATGCTAATTCTCAGCAATCACCTTTATACCCGCAAACAAAAGCAGAAATCATGGCTGGTCGAATAGCGATAACTGAATCAAAGGCCGAGCAACCTCGAGAATTAAAACAGGTGGTGCTGGGCGAAGCGACAGCAATTGAGATAAATTGGCTTAAAATTAACTAGAACCAGGCAAAACACCGCAGAATCCGTAGAAATCCATCCACTTTTAGTTATCTCTCTGTATAATGCCGGCCTTTCGCACATCAAGGCAGCCCGAATAAGTGACTCAAAAACTCCGTAATATCGCAATTATCGCCCATGTTGATCATGGTAAAACCACCTTAGTGGATAAACTCCTGCAGCAATCAGGCACATTTGATAGCCGTACAGCGCCGACTGAACGCGTTATGGACTCAAATGAACTGGAAAAAGAGCGTGGAATCACCATTCTCTCCAAGAATACAGCCATCAAATGGAATGATTATCGTATCAATATTGTCGATACGCCGGGACATGCCGATTTTGGTGGTGAAGTCGAACGCGTTCTTTCCATGGTTGATTCAGTATTGTTATTGGTTGATGCCGTTGACGGCCCGATGCCACAAACCCGGTTTGTGACACAAAAGGCGTTTGCTATGGGGTTTAAACCGATAGTTGTGATAAACAAGATCGATCGTGATGGTGCGCGTGCGCACTGGGTTCTTGATCAGACTTTCGACCTGTTTGACAAACTAGGCGCTTCTGACGAGCAACTGGATTTCCCCGTTATTTATGCCTCCGCATTAGGTGGCTACGCAGGATTTGAAGAAGATGTCCGTGATGGTGATATGACGCCATTATTTGAAACAATAATTAGTCAAGTATCAGCTCCGGATGTAGAAGAGGGTGGTTCATTGCAAATGCAGGTTTCTACACTCGATTACAATAGTTATGTTGGTATTATCGGTGTAGGTCGAATTAAGCGCGGTACGATAAAATCCAATATGCCAGTGGCCTTGATTGATATAGAGGGCAAAAAACGCAAGGGCAAGATTTCATTGGTCTATAGTTTCCATGGTCTCGATCGCATTGAGGTCGAATCGGCTTCAGCGGGTGATATTGTTGCTATTGCCGGCCTCGATCCGCTGAGTATCTCGGATACGATCTGTGATCCGGAGAATGTTGAAGCCTTGCCAGCATTAACGGTAGATGAACCTACCATTAGTATGACTTTCCAGCCCAATACCTCACCTTTTGCTGGCAAAGAAGGGAAATACGTGACCAGTCGAAATATCTGGGATCGTTTACAACAGGAATTAAAACATAACGTTGCTTTAAGAGTAGAAACAACCGAAGACTCCGATAAGTATCGTGTATCTGGTCGCGGTGAATTACATCTATCTATCCTGATCGAAACCATGCGTCGCGAGGGTTATGAACTTGCCGTTGGTCGTCCGCAAGTTATCGTCCATGATCTGGGTGACCATAAAGAAGAACCCTATGAACAACTCACCGTTGATATCGAAGCGATACATCAGGGTGCAATTATGGAAAAACTCGGTGACCGCCGGGCCGATCTGAAAAATTTACAACCCGATGGTAAGGGCAGAGTACGTCTTGAATACATTATTCCTGCTCGCGGTTTGATCGGGTTTCGTAGTGAGTTCCTAACACTAACTTCAGGTACCGGATTGTTATATAACGTGTTTGATCACTACGGTGTGTATGTACCTGTAAGTATTGGTCAACGTAATAATGGCGTATTGATATCTAATGGACTTGGAAAGGCCGCGGGTTATTCTTTATTCAATCTGCAAGAACGTGGTAAGTTATTTATCGGTCATGCTGAAGATATTTATGAAGGAATGATCGTTGGTATACATGCGCGGGATAACGATTTGGTTGTGAATGCCCTGAAAGGTAAACAATTAACCAACGTACGCGCCTCAGGTACAGATGAAAACATTGTCCTGACAACACCGATTAGATTGACGCTGGAACAGGCACTGGAATTTATTGACGATGATGAACTGGTAGAAGTAACACCAAAGACCATCCGTATTCGTAAAAAGCATTTAAAAGAACACGAAAGAAAGAGTGCTTCAAGAAAAGCAGGGTAAAGAATAAAATCCTGGTCCTAAAAGATAAGTCGAAATAAAAACCGAATTAGATTGATGTAGTTCGGTTTTTATTGACTGATGTATATGTCAATACCAGTTATTTAGCAATTTTAATGAGCCCATGTTCTTGGCCAATAACGGATATTCTATAAAATAATTATCCACGGCAGTGTGCTATTGAAAGTAGACATAAAGCGCACGACACTAGATAAATTGTAGTGCATTGTGAATTTGTTTCCAGTGCTTATGATTATTTGGTGTCATTGGATATGCGGCGAGCGAGTAAAAACACACTTTTAAAACCATCTATGTCGGGTTCATTACAGCATATTGGTGTATCAAAATTTCTTTCCTTTAGATCTTCAATTACAGTATTAATATCATATGTGTGTAACTGCATAGCAGGTTCGAATAGAGGTCGATGTTTTATTAGGTTTCTCAACCAATGCAGTGGGGGGAGGGCGTAGCGAAAACGTACTGCTGCTCTGACAAGATTAGAAGCATTGCATGATATAAATAAATGAACAGCTAAGTAACCGCCTGGCTCTACTTTAAGAGAGAGTTCCTGCAAGATTAATCGGCCACGTTCCCATGGGATGTGTTGGAGAACTATGTAAGAATGGATTAGGCTAAATTTACCGACAACATTCGTGAGCAGGTCATCAGACAAAACGAAGCCAACATTTGTAATGCCAAGTGACTTAGCATTATCTGCAGCTTCTGCAATCATGGAAGGCGAAATGTCAACACCTAGAGCATATGCAGTACGTTTGGCTAACGGTAGTGTGATACGACCAACGCCGCAGCCAAAGTCAAGTGCTCTATTCGGTTGGAATGTTTGGTTGAAATTTTCGTTTATAAGCCGAAACACCCTTTTAATATGAGTATTTCCTGTAGCAAAAAATTCCTTTTTTATGACGTCGTTGAGTCTATCTTTATGATATCTGTCAGAGCTAAGGACTCCAAAATATGGGTCTGTCGCTCCCCATCGCTCCCAATCTTTGTCAGTTCCCATGAGTAACCTTTTAAGTACGGTATCTGCTGCCAACTAAATTTTAAGGGACACTTTTACCATACGACATAAATATGAAAATTGTTATAAATCACGTTGATTATAGTTATCCTATATCCAAGGTGTCCATTTTGAGTCGATAGTAGCATAATAACTTTATTTCTAGATTAGAAGCAGACATAGAAAAGGCCGATCTGCATATAACGCAGTTCGGCCTTTTATACACAGCGTCTTATTAGTATCTGACTAGTATTGAGTAACTCAGAGTCGTACTACTTTCGGCAGGTACTTCGATATGCCATTCAGCAGTGCCGGCAGCCACTTTTTTAAAAGGATGACTTTGTTCAAGCATCTTCCAGTCGCCGGGTACGGGTTCGCGTACAATGACAGTCACGGCTTCAGACTTTGCATTCTTTAGTTCTACCTCATAGGCACTCTCGAAGGCATAATTGTATTTTCCATAGGCGTTACGTTTTGCAAAATTGGTTTGTTTTTTATCAGCCGTTATATCAAATGCATCGCCTAGTTTTAAACGTATGTCCTCATTCTTTGGCGTGTGGTCAATGTTGTCTTCACCAATAAACTGCGCATTACCAGCTTTATCTTTTTTATACACTCGAACTGTGCCTTTAGGTAAGGGCAATCCAAGACCTGACTTTTCCTTATTTTGAAATTCAACATAAACACCTACTTTCAATTTTTGACCGATATTGCCGTAACTACTTTGGTAATAATATTCATTACCTTGTAACAGGAATTCCTTATTTACAGGTATTTGTGCAGCGGTTAACAATGCAACTTGTTTGGTTTGATTGTTCGAGAGTGTAGTGGGACGATTTAAACTATAAAGATGGTATTCAAATAGACTTTCTTCCTGAACGCTATCTTCCATGACTATTTTAGCCGCAGCCATTGTTCTACCATCCAGTCGATGCTGGAGTTTATTTTTAACGACGTTTACATCACCCGCGACTAATTGAAGTTTGGCATTGTTATAAGCGGTACCACTTTTATTGTTTAAAGTGACCCAGCCCATTAAATCAAGTTTGCTATCGTCCGCGTTTAGTTCAGCCACATAATCTGCTTTCCAGGATAGACCTGATGAAAGATAACTCAGTTCGACATCTTGTGGCTTAGCTATCTGATTATTGAGTTGGATGACGAGTGTTGGTTGGTCACGAAGGTTGTCGGGCACTTTATCAAAGATGAAACGACCGCGTGGGTTGGTTTCAATTCGATCGCCTATCTTTACAACAACACCTTGGTTAGTGCTTAAGACCGTCGCTTGTTCGATATTCTCTACACCGGTTACCGGATTCATCGTTGCTATTTTGATTTGTTTTCCTACATATTTTTCCAGTATTTTTTGTGGCGTAAGCAAATCAAAATCAAAATTCTGTTCCAGAATATTAAAGGCTTTGTTGTTATTCAGACATCTTAATAAGGATGTTTCTGGACGCATTGTCGCACTGACGCCACGAAAAGCGAGAAGATTAAAACCCTGATCCAGAGTTATAGATCGTCGGTCTTTAATTAATGCCAGATTTTCATTGTAGATTGTTACTGCAACAGCATTCTGGTCTTCAAGTGTGCTTGTTTTTTCATGTTCTATTGCACTTGCAATAGAAGTTAAAAATATCAATGTTGCGACAGACATGGTTTTTAGTAGTTTATCAAGAAGGATTAATTTCATTATTGTTCTCCAGTCAGTTAATTTTTAAAATCTACTGGCTTAAACGAATGAAATTGAGAAAAGGGTTAATTGAATTTAAATTATTTCAGGAATAAAAAAAGCCGGTAAGAAGACCGGCTTTAATGTGTTGGAAAGATAAGTAATTAAAAGAATGCCATCGTCCGCACCTCTATACTTTCACGTGTTGCTGCATTCTCCGGGGAAGTAGGATCCTCAAAAGCACTATGCCCCATTGAACTTGATAGACCGGGCTCGCTTTCGTAAGTCTTGAGTAATAAAGCTTGTTCTGGAGTCATTCTGGGAAAGTAATACCAGCGATGCTTGGGTGAATAGCGTATGACATAGATTTCACCAGTACGGTCGCTGTACTTTAATTCCATTATCAATTTATCTTCTTCTATAGTCGTAGTGTCATCGATCATGGCTAGGGGAAACTCTTCTACGGTACGATAAAGTGGTTTCCAGACATTAAAAAATGCGACTCTACGTTTTAGTAATTCATCCGCTTCATCCGGTAATAATTCTCGAACACGTTGTGGCCCTGATTTTGGTGTGTAATCACTATGCGCCAGTTGTACTGTAGGGCGTTGTATTTCAGATTGAACTTTTAAATCTGCCGGCATAGGTTTACGGATAGTATGATCAAATACTTCGACCCGGTGTGCACCGGTGTGCTGTTTTACAAATTCAACAATCAAAGGATAAAAAGAATTTCTGATCTCATCATTATCGTTATATTTGTCAAACGTATTATCAATAGACTTGAGCTCAAAGCCTTCGCGATCAAGAGAGAACTTATCTACATTTGGCCAACCATTAAAAATTTTTACTTCATGTGGATCAGTGCCCGGCGGATTTAACTCGATCGATGGATCAGGTTCATAGAAGTAATAATCCGGTGGTATCCCATTATCAACGGTGTAGTTTATTGTTGATGTAACGAATTCTTCATTTTCCATAATCATCTCGATTAATTATTATGTTCAACAGGGGGGTAATGAATGTGAGTTCAATATTATCTGCCGAGCTTAAAACCAGGACCAACATAGGTTTCTTCCCAACAGGCTAATTGTTCTACACCTTCCGTCATCCATTTGCTCAGGTTTGCATGAGCATCAAGCGGTAGCTTTTGTAAGCCATGTAAATGCATTGGTGCGGCTACGGCAATATCAGCAATGGTAGGACTATTACCGCAAAGCCAACCATTCTTGCCCAAACGTTCATCTAAGATGCCGGCTAATAGATGAAATGTTTCATCTTGAGCTGCGAGAACTGCAGCATCTGGTTCAGCTTCCAATAAAGGTTTAACGACATTTTCAACCAGGTAGACGTAACATGATGGGAACCAGCTTGATGATTCCCATAGTAACCAACGATTTATATCAGCTCGTAGATTAAGATCAGTTGGATAAAATGCATTTTTACCGTTTTTATCTGCAGCATATTGCAAGATTGCGTTTGATTCCCATAAGGTTAAATCACCATCTACCATGGATGGCATACTGCCATTTGGATTGATGGCTAAATACTCAGGACTTTTATGTTGTCCCTGAAAATAATCAACATGCTCTAATTCATAATCAACACCCATTAGTTTTAGCCCGGCAATTACTTTGCGGCTGTTAACTGAGATTGGATCTGCATAAATTTTCATTTTTATTTCCTCAAACGTTGTCATTTCAGAGTATAGATCAAAGCTATAAGCTGTATTAATGATGTCTTAGCACAGTTGTTATTTTCTTAGATTGTCGACAATTTATCGTAATTTTGTGAAAAAGTAAAACACAAAGGGCTTACATTCCATATATTGTTAACAATAAGTTGGTTTTTAATAGAACATAACAATTTCAAAAATATAAAAAAGGCCGGTTAATCCGGCCTTTTTTATTTGAACAATAAGAGAAAAGACTACTTCTTCTTTGCTTCTTCGCGTGCCAATGTTTCAGCAATAACAGTCTCGGCCACATTTTTAGGGCAAGGATTGTACTGTAAGAATTCCATTGAAAACTGACCTCGACCGGATGTCATCGTACGCAGTGAGCCAATATAGCCAAACATTTCACTTAAAGGAGCTTCTGCTTTAATTCGGATACCGGTAGGCATGGCTTCCTGTGATTTAATCATGCCACGACGACGATTCAGATCGCCGATAACGTCACCGACATGATCTTCAGGCGTATACACGTCAATCTTCATGATCGGTTCCATTAATTGTGGGCCAGCCTTTGGCATACTCTGTCTATAACCAGCAGCTGCAGCTAATTCAAATGCGATGGCAGAGGAGTCAACGGCGTGGAAAGCACCGTCAACCAGGTTTACCTTGAAATCTAAACAGGGATAACCGGCTAGAACGCCTCTAACCATACTTTTTTTGAAACCGCCTTCAATTGCCGGCCAAAATTCTTTTGGTACGTTACCACCGGTTACAGTTGACTCAAAAACGAAGCCACTACCGGGTTCACCGGGTTCAATAACGTAATCAATCTTGCCGTACTGGCCAGAACCACCGGATTGTTTCTTATGCGTGTAAGAGTCTTCAATACGTTTTGTTACTGTTTCGCGATAGGCTACTTGTGGACTACCGACGATAACTTCAACACCGTGGGTACGTTTTAAAATATCGACTTTAATATCCAGATGTAATTCGCCCATCCCTTTCAGGATAGTTTCACCACTATCTATGTCTGTCTCAACGCGGAAAGAAGGATCTTCTTTAATCATTTTACCAATTGCCACACCCAATTTTTCTGAAGCAGCTTTATCTTTTGGCTCAACAGCAATTGAGATAACGGGATCAGGGAAAACCATGGGTTCCAGCGTCGCTGGCTTATTAGGATCACATAAGGTGTGTCCGGTTTGTACGTTCTTTAATCCAATCGCAGCAACGATATCACCTGCTTGCGCACCTTCAAGTTCAATACGTTCGTCTGCATGCATTTCGACGATACGACCAATGCGTTCGGTTTTACCAGTAAACGTATTTAGTACCGCTGATCCTTTTTCAAGTCTGCCGGAATAAATACGTAAGAAGGTCAATGCGCCAAAACGATCATCCATAATCTTGAATGCCAATGCGCGTAATGGTTTATCTGCGTCAACGGTAGCAACTTCACCTGTTGGATTACCCTCCAAATCTACTTCAGGTTGTGGTTCAACTTCTGTTGGGCTAGGTAAATAATCTACAACCGCATCCAATACCAATTGCACACATTTATTTTTAAATGCCGAACCACAAAATGTCGGGAAGAAACTCAGGTTAATAGTACCTTTGCGGATACAAGCTTTTAGTTCATCAATGGAGGGTTCTACACCATCCAGATATTTTTCCATTACGGCGTCGTCTTGGTCAACAACGGTTTCGATTAATTTCTCACGCCATTCTTCCACTAGATCTGCCATGTCAGCAGGCGGTTCCTGAATCTCATAATTTAGCGGATCATTTTCATCATTCCAGATCCAGGCCTTGCGCGTTAGAAGATCAACAGCGCCAACAAAGTTATCTTCAATACCAATGGGTAGAACCATAACCGCTGGTTTTGCACCTAATACGTCTTCAACCTGTTTCACAACACGATAGAAATCGGCACCAATACGGTCGAGTTTGTTAACCCAAATAATTCGCGCCACTTCTGAATCATTGGCATAACGCCAGTTGGTTTCAGATTGGGGTTCAACACCGCCAGAACCGCAGAATACGCCGATACCACCATCGAGTACTTTGAGTGAACGATATACTTCGATAGTGAAGTCCACGTGGCCCGGTGTATCAATAATATTGAAACGATGATCTTTCCAGAAACAGGTGGTTGCAGCAGACTGAATAGTAATACCGCGTTCACGTTCTTGATCCATGAAATCAGTGGTGGTTTCACCATCGTGCACTTCGCCGACTTTATGGATTTTTCCGGTGAGCTTCAAAATTCGCTCGGTCGTGGTGGTTTTACCTGCGTCCACATGCGCGAAGATACCTATGTTTCTATACTTCGATAAGTCAGCCATTGTTCTACTCTATATAAAGTTAAATTAATTAAATCGATTATGTTTCTGCACCAGATTCAGGAAAAATAGCGCTACCGTATACCACATCTATTGAATTACTACTGAGATGACCGCATTGACGTGCAAACTGGCGGGCGGAGTATAAACCAGAATGGTTAAAGATGTGAAATCGAGCTTCATTTCACTGCAAAAAAAACTAAAAATCTGCCTTATTTGGCTGATCAACCCAATAATGGTGGCATTAAATGGTCAAAATCATCAAATCCAAACTTTAGGTCAGTTTAAAGTCGACGTATAATTCTGAAAATGCATGATATTCCAAACCGAATCGCTGACGTATTATTAGAAGTAGAGGCTAGTCTGCGCACATGTGGCAAATGGGATCAATCCAAGCCCGATGCCAGCGATCTTAATAGTACAATCCCTTTTTGCATGGACACGCTTAAATTCGAGCAATGGTTGCAATGGATATTTTTGCCAAGAATGAAAGACACTATTGAGCAGACCAGACCATTGCCGTTACAAAGCGGTATATTTGAATATGCTGAAGAATGTCTGCATAAGGATGACCCATCTACAAATGCCTTGCTGAAGCAACTCAAGCGGTTTGATGATTTGATCAGCATTCAAGCCGGTGGTTTGAGACACTAATATATAGTCTCTATTGTGTTTATGGACGCCGTGTCATAATGTAATTTCATCTCCTGGGTCACCGACGCGAATGGATAAATTCAATAGAGTTATTGCTGATTCAAGGCGAAATGCGGAGTCTCGAGGCCATGGTTATCGAGAGCAGGCACTCAAATTGTATCCGTGGATATGTGGTAAATGTAAACGGGAATTTACTCGAGAAAATATCAGTGAGTTAACCGTCCACCACAGAGATCATAATCATGACAATAATCCTGGGGATGGAAGCAATTGGGAGTTGTTATGCCTTTATTGTCACGATCATGAGCATGCAAAATACCTGGATGCCAATGTTGCAGCAACCAATGCGACTAATGAACTTAAGCGGGGACATGCAACCGGCAAGCCTTTCGCTAATTTGAAGGATTTGTTGAATAAGTAAGGGGATAACTTAGGACATTCATCGTTTGTATGTTCCTGCACAAACGATATACATTACATCCCTGTAAATAAAAAAACCGCTCATAAGAGCGGTTTTTAGTTTTACTTCGAGCTGAGATTAAACAGCAGGAATTGATTTCTCAACAATCTTCTTAACGCTGGTTGCATAAGATTCGCCCAATTTTGCAATCTCTTGAGCATCTTCTACCGCATGTGTAGACAGATTTTGTGCAACTTCAACCTGACTGGTCAGATATTTTTGCAGTGAATCAATATCTTTAATCTCTGCCGCAGATTTAAGTGATTCAACACTTAACTTTGCATTTTCCTGAATGGTCTTTACCTGAATAGCAGTGATTTGTTCAATGCTTTTTAGTGCAAGGTCATTCAACTCTTTTATAGGTGCTAACATTTTTTCGTACATGTTTTCCATTTGTGTTTCTCCAATTATTTTATTAAAACATTGGAGCTAATTATACGCTTATTATGTTGCGTTGCAACAATTATTATATTTATTTTAAGTTATTGAATATAATGAAATAAAAATAATTCTGTAATTATTATGTTGAAAATATAGGTATAAAATTTAAGTGCTTAATTGGGCTTTCCAATCAAAAAAACCGCTCATCAGAGCGGTTTAGTCGATTAATTTTTGAGTAATCTTATTGCGGAATTATCGTTTTTTCGACAACTTCCTTTGCGTTTATAGCAAATGACTTGCTGAGATCTGCGATCTCTTGTGCATCAACCGCAGCATTATCAGAAACGTATTGTGTGACTGCGATCTGACTTTCTAGGTAAGTCTTGAAAGACTCAAGATCTTTAATGTCTTGAAGAGTATTTAGTGCGTACATACCAATTTTTGCATTGTCCTGGAAAGCTTTAAGCTGCAGGGACGTAATTTGTTCAATGCTTTTGAATGTCAGCTCATTCAACTCCTTAATTGGAGCAAGTATCTTTTCATATGTGTTTATCATGGATTATCTCCAAAAGTTAAATTTTTAATTAACGAAGATTATACGCCGAATATGTTGCACCGCAACAATATATTAAGGAAAGTGTGATTTAGTCGAACTTATTGAATTTATTGCATCAATTTAATGCAAAAAATGTTTAATGCACAATGTTGCACATTAAACATAGATTAATTAATGGTGAAAGTTAGTAAATTAATCACTTATTTTTTGTCTGACGCCATAAATGTGGATTTAGTGTCTTTTTTATCTTTTTTTGAAGCCCGTTTTTCTTTTAAAGTCAGTGCTGGTTTTTTCTTTGCTTCTCTGCTGCTGTGTTGTTCTTTTGACATTTGGAGTACTCCGAAACGGATGATAGGTATATTGCATACCGGTATATCACTCTACTGCAAGATGTTGAAAATAAACATCGATATAAGTAAATAGAAGGAATTACTTTTTATTCAAACATCCATTTATCCCAATAGGGTGGTGTTTCAAAATAACCTTGCATGTAGTCAACAAAACTTCTGACTTTTACAGACATATGTTTTCGATGTGCATAGATCAGATTGATAGGTAAAGCGCCGGGTTCGTATTTTTCCAATACTGGTTTGAGTCTGCCTGATTGTATATCCAGGCCAATCATATAGGAGGGCAGTTGTGCTAAACCACTACCGTTTATAGCCGCTACGCGTAAAGCATCCGCAATATTTGATCTTAAATAATCACCCGATATTTCAATCTTTTTTTCTTGCCCATCAACATTAAAAATCCAGTCAGATGAAAACACCAGGTTATGACACATACCTAAACAAACATGTTTATCCAGGTCCTCAGGTGTTAATGGAATACCATTTTCTGCCAGATACTCCGGTGAAGCACATACAATAAAACGACTTGAAGAGATCTTTAAAGCAACTGCACTCGTATCTTCCAGCGTGCCGACACGAAAAGCCAGATCCATGCCTCGATCAACCAGATTATCAAAATCATCTGAAAGGTTAAGTTCGATTGAGACATTAGCAAACTGTTTTTTATAGCCTTTAATAGCCCTGGCGACATGAAATGAACCGAATGAGGGTGGTGCCATTATGCGTAGTGTGCCGACGGGTTCGTTTTGTAATTCAGAGACACATTGTTCTGCCTCTTCGACTTCCGTAAGAATATCGATAATTTTCTTGTGATATGCACTACCGACTTCTGTCAGGCTAAGTTGACGGGTAGTTCTGTTTAAGAGTCTTGCCCCCAGACTGGTTTCCAGATCCCGAACGTATTTTGAACACATGGTGTTTGAAATATCGAGCTCTTCTGCAGCTGCAGCAAAGCTACCCAATCGAGTAACGGTGGCAAACACTTTCATGCTGGTTAGCCTATCCATTGTTGCATCCTTTGTTCTTGTTCTTTAGTGATTATGTCTTTTTTGGAAAGAGTCCATGAACTGAAACAGCGTTGCTAATGCAGGTGATCGTACCTATATTTATTGCAACGCACAAATTTAAACCATTTAACAGGAGTCTTTAACCATGAAAAATATTAAATATATGTTTTTAATATCAATATTATCCCTTAGCTCAGCTTTTGCAGCTTCAAGCCCAGCGGCAAGTCTCGAAGAAATGAGCGCTATATGGGTATCCAGTTTCGACAATGGCAATACAGAAAGTCTGAAGTCATTGTATACCGAAAATGCGATGGCTTTTCCACCAAGTAGTGAAATTCTTCAAGGTCCGACTGCGATTAGTGCCTATCTTGAAAGTTTGAAAAAAGTTGGGTTTGGTGAATATTCAATATCAAATGTTGATACGCAGATAAAAGGTGATACGGCTTATACAACCGCACTTTGGGAAACAACACGCATTGATGCAAACGGTAATGAAATCATACTTGATGGCAACATTACTAATGTATTGGAAAGACAAGTAGACGGCAGTTGGAAAATCAAACTCCAGAGCTGGAATTAATAAATACCTCCTCCTAAGGATAGTCTCTTAGATTAATTAATCGGTACACAAGGATGTGTATTTACATAAAATAATTTTTCAATATTCACTTATATTGAGTTGCCGCAATTTCGTAGCTACCGCTAGCGGCAAAAAAACAGATACAATGCGGAAAAAATCCACGAACTCGTCTTATCAAATTTAAACTCAGGTAATTATTAAATGAGTAAAACCAGCCCGTTGTTAAAATCTTTTCCATTAAACAAATCTCTGGAATTAAGAAATCGTATAGTAATGGCACCATTAACTCGTGGTCGAGCAGGTAGTGCTCGATTGCCGAATGCATTAATGGCCGAATATTACAGCCAACGCGCATCTGCGGGTTTGATTATCTCTGAGGCAACGGTAGTTTCAAAACAGGCTATAGGCTGGATTGATTCTCCCGGTATCTATAGCGACGAACAGATGCAGGGTTGGCAACAGGTGGTTGATGCCGTGCATGATGCTGGTGGCACCATTTTTTTACAGTTATGGCATTGTGGTCGAGCATCACACAGCAGTTTCCATAATGGTCAATTGCCGTTTGCACCTTCAGCGATAAAATTGAATGGCGAATATATTCAAACCCCGAAGGGCAAGGAAGATTATGAAGTTCCTCATGAAATGACACAGGAAGAGATCCAGGCGACAGTTAATGATTATAAAAAAGCTGCCAGACGTGCAATGCTCGCAGGCTTTGATGGTGTTGAAGTACATGCAGCTAATGGTTATCTGATTGATGAGTTTTTACAGTCGAAAACGAATCAGCGCACAGATAAGTATGGTGGCAGTATTGCAAACCGATATCGTTTTCTAGATGAAGTTTTACAAGCCGTAATGGAAGAAGTGTCTGTCGATAGAATTGGTGTACGACTTGCGCCAAATGGGGTTTTTAATGATATGGGCTCACCAGATTTCCGTGAGCAATTTACATTCGTAGCAGAGCAACTTAATAATTTTTCATTAGCCTATATTCATATTATGGATGGTCTTGCATTTGGATTCCATGAACTGGGCGAAGCGATGACTCTGGAAGAGTTTCGTAAAGTATTCAAAGGTCCGATAATGGGCAATTGCGGTTACACTCAGGAAACCGCAGAAAAGGCTATTAAGGATAAGCATGCTGATTTAATTGCATTTGGCCGCCCGTTTATCAGTAACCCTGATTTAGTAGAACGCTTTACTAATGATTGCCCGCTTGCCCCGGAAGCACCAACCGAAGTCTGGTATGCGGCATCAGAAAAAGGTTATGCAGATTATCCTGTCTATAGTGCTGATGACTAATGTCGGATTAAGTCATCCCGTAATTTGATACTTAAATATAAGTGAATAACGTTATATACGAATAAAAAGAAGCAGTCCTGATGAATACAATTCTTATCGGCGTTGTGATTTATATCATTGCACAATTCTCTTTCGGTTTGTTGCTAAGTCATCGCATTAAAGATGAACAGGACTTTATACTGGCTGGTCGTAAACTTGGGCCGTTATTAGGTGCCTTTACTGTTTTTGCTACCTGGTTCGGGGCAGAATCGGTTATAGGCGCCGCCGGTAATATTTATACCAATGGTTTATCCGGCAGCAGTAGTGACCCGTTTGGTTATGGTCTTTGTTTAATCGCTATGGGTTGTTTTTTTGCCATCCCATTATGGAAAAGAAAATACACTACCTTTGGTGATTTCTTTCGAGAACGTTATTCGAATAAGGTCGAGAAATTATTTGTTTTATTAGTTGTTCCCTCTTCAATCTTTTGGGCTGCTGCCCAGATCCGCGCATTTGGACAAATCGTTAGTGTAATTTCAGATGTTGAAGTAAATCTGGCAATTGCAAGCGCTGCGTTATTGGTCACTATCTATACAATGATAGGTGGTATGCGTGTGACGGCAATAACCGATCTTGTTCAGGGCGTGCTCCTGATTATTGGTTTGTTTATATTATTTATTTTTATTCTGAATTCTGCTGCTGGACTTGATGCATCGCTGGCACTGATTCCACCAGAACGAATCCGGTTATTTGAAAGCGATATTTCATTACTGCAATCAATTGAAAAATGGGCTGTCCCGATCTGTGGTGCAACGCTCGCTGCTGAATCGATTGCTCGTATTCTTGCAACAAGGTCAGCCAATACAGCTCGGTTTTCGGCTGTTAGTGGCGGACTTTTGTATATCACAATTGGTATTATTCCTTTGTATATAGGATTGCTTGGTCCCGAACTGGTAGCCGGACTGGATGATCCCGAACAAATCATTCCCGTGTTAGCAAAACAGCATCTTTCAACCTTCTTTTATATTTTATTTTGTGGTGCGTTAGTGTCAGCAATTCTGTCGACTGTAGACAGCGCTTTATTAGCGGCCGCTTCATTGATATCGCATAACGTTGTGGTGCCATTACGTTCGAATATAACGGAAGCAGGTAAGGTAACTGTTGCACGCATCAGCGTCATCGGGCTTGGGGTAATAGCCTATTATTTCGCTGTAAATGCCGGCGGTGTTTATGAACTGATTCAAACAGCAGTAGCATTTGGTACAGCGGGTATATTTGTGGTGGGTACAATCGGTCTTTTTACATCTTTTGGTGATCAATACAGTGCATTTACCGGGCTGTTTATTGGTTCAGCAGTATGGGTGGCAGGTGAGTTTGTTTTCAGCTGGGAAACTCCTTATTTATTTGCATTAGTAAGTGCAGCAATTGCCTATACGTTGGTTGCGATGATTGAACATAGGCTTTTCAGACAGTTACAGGTATAGAAAGAATTGATTAGCGCGTTATAAAATTGCTTATTGATTTCTCTCAATATAGTCCAACAGGGTCTTGTCATTAAGCACAGGTTGAATGACTGTGCTCAGTATGTCATTTATCAATTCTGCATTTTTTTCTTCGCTGGGTGCATTCAGTACTTCTTGTTTATGGCTTGCATTAAAGTTTTTAGAAATATTTCCGGCGGTACTCGTGATCGTTACTGAAACTTTTGCTGTAACTTCAACTTCGCTGATTCGATGTTCACCATAGCCCTGATAGGTTAATTCGACGATAACGATATTCATTCGGGTGGCAGCAGATTTATCAATGTTATAACCGGCTTTTTCAAACAGCGGTATTAGATTTAAACGAATCTTTTCGGTAATGTCACCCTCAGTTTTTATTATAGCGGTTTCTTTATAAACGCCACCGCGTTGACCTAATACAGGACTTTTCCTTTTATCAGTGACAGACAATGAGAAGCGCGTATTCGCAATGACCGATAACTCTTCAGGAAGCTTGAGATCGGGATCAATTTTTACAGTTTGCGGACTAAGTGCGCAGGCGGTCAGGAATAAAAAGATTAAAAAAACATTGATAGTTTTTTTCATTTGAACACAATCCTCAAAAAAGGGATGAAGGTTAAACATACTATATATTAGTGTAGACGGATGCTGTAAACATAATTTTAAATGTATAGTATGTTTGTAAGATATTTCAATATTTTACTTTGTTGAGAGGGCTTTATATCTATGAATAGAAAATCCAGTGATAATTTAAGTGTAGCTGTACTTGGATTAGGCATTATGGGCAGGGCGATCGCACAGAACCTTGAAGAGGATGGTCTATTAATGGCGACCTGGAACAGGACCGCTTGCCCGGATGCCCCGCAATATACCCCTGAGATTAAAGAGGTGCTTAATAAAGCCAGATTTCTTTTTATTGTTGTTACTGATGGAAAAGCAGTTTCGTATGTATTGAACCTGATCAAACCATTCCTGAGAGAAGACCATATTGTTGTGCAATGTTCTACCGTTATGCCTCAGGAGAATATTGAATTCTCACATCAGGTTGCGTTGACTAATGCCACATTTGTTGAAGCATTACTTGGTGGTAGTAAAGTGGCAGTGGTGTCTCGCAAACTACCTTTTTATCTTGGTGGAGACATAAAAGACGTTAAGTGTATAGAACCAGTTTTATCAGGATTATCATCCAGTATTATTCATGTTGGTGAGGTAGGTAAGGCAAGTGTCGCTAAACTTGCGATGAATTTGAATCTTGCAATTCAGATTGAAGCGCTTTGTGAGAGTTATGCTTATGCAATCAGTAATGGACTGGACGACGAGCAGTATTTTGAAGTATTACGTAATAACACAGGTTGGAATTATCTCGCGGAATACAAAGAGCCTAAATTAAGAAACCGGGATTATAGTCCTCAATTTTCTGTGAGAAATATGTTGAAAGATGTGAAGCTTGCCTTAGCGACGGATAAAACATCTCGGGGTTTAACCCTGTTAAAAAAAACCAGGGATATTTATGCCAGTGGAGAAGAGAAAGGTCTGGGGGATGAAGACATGATCGCACTACTTAAAATGATACAGCCCGAATAGTTTAATAGTATTTATTGCTGGTATAACCACTTCAATACTTCATCTTGTACCAGTGTCCCAATTGTATTTTGTACGCCTTTATAGTTTTGTAATGTCACGATAATATAATTTTTATTATTTTTACTCTTAACATAACCTGCCATTGCCCGGACATCGTCAATTATGCCTGTTTTTATTCGTGCACTTCCCGGTGGAATTATACCTTTGAGACGTTTTCTAACGGTTCCATCAACACCAACAAGAGGAAGTGATGAGAAAAATTCCGGCTGGTAGGGACTATGTAATGCGTGTTGCAACAGCAGAGCCAGTGTTTTCGCAGACACTCGCGCACTCCGTGATAGACCTGAACCATTTTCGATAATCAACTTAGGAGCCAGGATACCTATAGTATTCAACCAGTCTGCGATAGCTTTTCTGCCAGCTGGTTTACTTCCTGTAGTATTAAGATACTCACCACCGATAGTGAGTAACAATTGTCTGGTCATTACGTTGTTACTGTATTTATTGATGTAGGTAATAATTTCAGTCAATGGTTTTGAAGGCACTATGTAGAAGGGCCGATCTGCATCAACTGTTGTTTTTCCAATTGTGCCATCAATAGTGCCACCCATGTCTTGCCATAATGCTTTGAAGACACCGAAAATATATTCACCATTTGGCATTACTGCCCGTAACAGTTCCTGATTACCGCAATTTTTCGGATAATTGCCAGCGAACTCTACGGTAGTTACAGAACCTTGTTTGATTACATTAAATTTAAGTTGGCGATGTTTACCATGACATGCCCCGGTTACTAACTTAACCTTGTTGCTAATTTGCAGGTTCGATGCCGGTGGATCAGCATAAATATGTAGACGGTTGTCCATCGGAATGAAATAAAATTGATGTGCGCGGAAATTAAGTAAAGCAGCATCAGGAAAAGTGTTATAGACACGATATGGCCTGTTATCAAAGTCTGCCGGCGAACCAATTTCATCTTCAAAATATTCGTCATCAATCAGCAAGTCACCGGTGATATGTTTTATTCCACGATTCCGGAGTGTAAATAATAAATGCCAAAATGTTTCCCGAACCAGGAAAGGATCTCCGCGACCTTCAATAATTAAATTTCCGTTAAGTGTGCCGTTACTGAGCTTACCATCAAGATGCACATGTGTTTCCCATGTGTAATCGGGACCCAGAATCTCAAGTCCGGCGTAAGTGGGTAATAGTTTCATGACCGAAGCCGGGTTACGCGGCGTGTCAATATTTAATGCGACCAGTGGAACAGGTGAATCATATTCCTGTATATAAAGACTGAGAGAGCCTTTAGGTAACTTATGCCTTGCCAGTATTTTACTGACAGAGTCGGGTAAGTGTTCAACGCTATGATCGGCAATGGTATAGTTGCTGAATAAAATTGATATTAAAAACAGTATGTGGAAATTGAAACGCATTAAATTCATATTGAATCGAGGTTTTTATATTGTTTGTAAAGTAAATAACTGCCCCAGACAAGCGATGTCATTATCAATACTAATCCTACGGTGTCAAATGCGCTTGCAATTTCCCTGTGTGATTCCAGTTTTCCTATATCTATAAGTATTGCATTCCAGTCATGATAGCCTGGTCTGTCGGCACCGGTTACACCACCTAGTAAAATTAATTGTTGATTGTAAGCATCATCTATATATGGCGCGCATTCCATAGTGCTTTGACCTAACCACCAAAGACCAACTGATGCGCCAAAATTATTTTTGCTTTTTATCAGGAACGTCAACATAACGATAATGGGCATTAATAATTGTCCTAATGTTCCACCGAGTTTTGTCATGAACCAGCCAAATGGCATGAATATAAAGTGTCCTGCTTCATGAAATACCAGATTAATACGGTGCAGGAAGGAGTTACCTATTTCAGTGGGGTTATTAATAAAATCCATATTGATAAATTGCCATCCCCATACAGCAAGTCCAATCAACACGAGAGTACGACCATAAAAAACAAATGGATTGACCTTGTCTTCTACAAAAAAAAGACTGGAACTAAACTGGTTTATGAGTCTTGATGTATTGGATGACTCTCTTTTATGTTTAGCAACAGATTTGCTCGTTTGTGTCGAGAACTGTTGCTTCATCCATTTTGAAAAAACAATGCCACAGGCAGGACAAATATCCTGATTTGATTTTTCATCAACTTGACGTTCGTATTTACACTTGGGACAAGTTGTATACATATCAGGCTTGAGCAATCAGGTGTCCGGTCGTTCTTTTCCGCAAGACCAGCAAATTTCAAATTGTCCATCGATAATCTCATTACACTGACAATGCCAATCATCTGTTTTATCAGCAGTGGCAAATGCATCTTCTATCAGGCGTTGAGCAATTGAATAATCTGACGCATCATTCACCCATACTTCCGGCCAGCATTCATTAATGGGAAGTTCGCCTATCCCTCCGGTTAAATTCATATTTCGAAGATGGCAATCGATATCATTGGCTTCTAACAGACTATGAACATGGCCCGCCATGATGACATTATCGCTACTATAAACTTTTTTCATTATCTACATGGATGTAGTGTCATGATAAGAATAAACCAAGGCAAACGATTGAAACGATAAGAGCGAGGATACTGAGCATGGTTATTCTATTAAGATGTGTCATTGTGTTTTTCAATTGCGTAGCAAGAGATTCATTTTGCCGAGCAAGTTCTTCAATCAGTTTAAGCTGTTCCAGGTTCGATTCAGTACTCATGTCCAGACGTTGATGTAATCGTTCGATCTCATTCTTTATACCATCAATCGTTTCGGGGATATCTTCATCAGGCTTACTATCCTTACCCTGGTCACGTATTAACTTGATTAAACGCGTTGCGCCTTGAATGACAATTGGCGCTGTATTTAATATCGTATTGATTGTTGCAAGACTCATAATATTTTTTTTAGCCACGATTATCGTATAACGTTTGGATAGTAGATGAGATTAAGAAAGTAGTCTCTATGCCTGCAATTATCAAGGCGTAAGCTTTTTTTATCAGTAATACTGATACTGCAGTAATGCCTGAATAATCCATTCTGATATCAGCTTTATGCCTATCTTGAATTATCTTATTAATGGCAGATTAACCTCATAAATGTTGAAACATCTGTTTTGGATGAGACAATACATGATATGTTTACGGCTTTACATAGGATTGCGTCCTTTCCTATGTAATCAGAGGGATTTTTCCCTGAATTTTATTGTCTATAACTCCAAACATAAATAAGAGCACTAAAATATGTCTGTCATTTCAGAAATTCAACGACTGCAATCCTATATCGGGAAGCATATTATTGGTCAGGAACAACTGGTCAATCGATTACTAATTGCGTTACTCGCCGATGGTCATTTACTGGTTGAAGGCGCGCCGGGATTGGCGAAGACCAGAGCGGTAAAGGTTTTGGCCGATGGAGTAGAGGGCGATTTTCATCGTATCCAATTTACACCGGATCTATTACCGGCTGATTTGACCGGAACAGAAATTTATCGCCAGCAAGAAGGTATTTTCGTATTTCAACAAGGCCCTTTATTTCATAATCTGGTGCTTGCAGACGAAATCAATCGTGCCCCTGCTAAAGTACAATCAGCATTGCTAGAGGCAATGGCTGAACGGCAGATAACTGTGGGTAAGGAGACCTATGCTCTTCCGGGCTTATTCCTGGTGATGGCAACACAAAACCCGATTGAACAGGAAGGTACCTATCCATTGCCAGAGGCACAGTTAGATCGATTCCTGATGCACGTCACCATCGATTATCCCGATGCAGAAGAAGAACTTGATATATTAAAACTGGCGCGAACTGAAGCTAAACAATCATCAAAACCCGAAGTGATGACACCGATAACTCAACAGGTTATTTTTGCAGCTCGTGAAGAAGTCTTGTCATTGTTCATGGCAGAAAATGTTGAGCAGTATTTATTACAAATTGTTCTGGCTACCAGAAACGCGGGTGCCTATGGCGATGATCTTAGCAACTGGTTGCAATATGGCGCGAGTCCAAGAGCAACTATCACGCTGGATAGATGTGCGCGTGCCCATGCATGGTTAAAACAACGTGATTATGTTGGACCGGAAGATGTACAAGCGGTTGCTCACGAAGTATTACGTCATCGTTTGATACTAAATTATGAAGCTGAAGCGGAAGGGATGACGACTGATGCGGTTATCTCAGAATTAATAGCACGTATCGCAGTACCATAAAGCATGTCTGCTGTACCTGAATTGAAACAATCTCCCGCAAATATAACAACATCAGGCCTAATCGCACTGAGTAACAAGACCCGTGGTTTATCACTTAAACCAGGCGTTATTGGTGCGCTTCAATCGGGTGATTACCAATCGGCCTTCAAAGGCAGAGGTATGGAGTATGATGAATCTCGCTTGTATCAGGCTGGTGATGATATTCGGAATATAGACTGGCGGGTAACAGCACGAAGCGGAAAAGCGCATACAAAATTATTTCGAGAAGAACGTGAGCGTCCGGTACATCTGTGGGTGGATTTTCGAGCCCCAATGTTTTTTGCTACACGGGGGAAATTCAAATCTGTCATTGCCGCTGAACTTGCCAGTCTATTTGCATGGACTGCACAGCGTCAGGGTGATCGTGTTGGCGGGATTGTTTTTTCCGATACAGTACACCACGAATTAAAACCACAACGTGGAAAAACGGCAGTCTTGCGCTTGATTAATCATATGGTTGACCATCCGGGTTGGCAGCAACCAGAAATTGATGAAGACCAGCAACAAGGACTATTACACTCATTAATTAATCTGAAACGTCTGGTTAAACCTGGAAGTATGGTTATTCTCTTAAGTGATTTCCGCGGCTTTGACGAGAAATGCCGTTCCCACCTGATTCGATTACGACAACATAATGAGGTTGTGATGGTCCATATTTATGACTGGCTGGAAGAATTCTTGCCACCCGCGGGCCACTATCGCATCACGAATGGTCAACGGGAGTTGGAGTTTGATACACATAATCAAAAACTAATAAATGATTACACTGATAAGTTTAAAGCACATAAAAATTTATTAATAAAGACAGCACGTTCATGCCATACAAATTATCTTTGTTGTCGTACCGAAGATAATCCCGAAAGTATAATTAAAGAAGGTCTTCGCAGTAGATAAATGGAAGGCACTGATCCAACGAGTTTACCATTACGAGATATACATCTGCCTGATCCTGTCTCATGGTGGCCACTTGCGCCTGGCTGGTGGGTATTATTATTAATCGTCATAGTGACGACATTAGTACTTATTTATTTTATTAGGAGACGACGTAATTATAAATTATCCGCAGTCTATTTAGCCAAACAGGAATTAGTACGTATAACGAATATGTTTGAGAATAATCAGGATAAAGAAAATCTGGTAAAAGAATTATCCGAATTAATAAGACGCTTAAGTATTAGTATTTTCCATCGAGAAGAGGCTGCTGCACTAACTGGTCAGGACTGGCTGGAATTTCTTGATCAATATTCAGGGAAAGATAAATTCAATAGTGAGACAGGTCGGATTCTTATTGAAGCACCCTACCAGGCCAATCCGGAGTTCAACAGTAATGACTTGATTAGTTTAGTTTCGTCATGGCTTGATTCAGTTGCAAAAATCAAAAGAGGCAGTTCATGATCCATTTTGATTGGCCGTGGGTGCTTACATTGTTGCCTTTGCCGTTTCTTATTCGGTTCTTTTTAAAACCCACAGAGATAGTTAATGAAGCGGCTTTACGTGTACCTTTTCTTAAAGAATTCGGAACACAGACGAATGATGAACATCATATTGATGTTAAACAACGTTTACTCTGGTTAGCTGTTATTGCCTGGTGTTGTTTGATTATTGCCGGCATGCGGCCACAGTGGTTGGGTGATTTTATTGATATACCGGTGAGTGGTCGAGATCTGATGTTGGCCGTTGATTTGTCCGGCAGTATGGAAGAACAGGACTTTATTATAAAAGATAAGCGTGTTGATCGTTTAACAGCCACAAAATATGTCGCTGGTGAATTTATTGAACGACGCATAGGTGATCGTCTGGGTTTAATCTTGTTTGGTGAACAGGCTTATCTGCAAACACCACTAACTTTCGATCGTCTTACCGTTAAGACATTGCTGTATGAATCTGCGATAGGACTGGCGGGTAAATCTACCGCAATAGGTGATGCAATTGGTTTAGCCGTTAAACGGTTACGTGATCAGGATGAGAAAAGTCGTGTCCTTATATTACTAACCGATGGCGCAAATACTGCCGGGGAAGTAGAACCTTTGGCGGCGGCAGATCTTGCTGCGCGTGAGAACATGAAGATTTATACCATTGGTATAGGCGCAGATGAAATGATCGTGCGTTCAATCTTCGGCTCGCGTCGAGTCAATCCTTCAGCAGATCTCGATGAGAAAACATTGAGTGCGATTGCTGATAAAACAGGTGGGCGTTATTTTCGGGCAAGAGACACAGAGCAACTGGAACAAATATACGCGCTGCTGGATGAGCTTGAACCGATAGAAAAAGATGTACAGCGATTCAGACCACAAACGGCATTATTCTATTGGCCACTGACAATTGCATTAGCTCTGATGTTTATTGTCATTATCCTTCGATATTCTTTAACGATAAACAGATTCAAGGCAAATCGTGATGCTGTCTGAATTTCATTTTATACGGCCTTACTGGTTTTTTGCCCTTATTCCATTGCTGTTTTTATTATGGTTATTGGCTAAACGCCACTTGATTAATAAAGATTGGGAAAGCGTTTGTGATCCGGAATTATTACCCTATATTTTGGTAGGCCGAACAGGCACAAAAAAATACACCAATATTTCATTAATTGGCATTGTCAGCTTATTAACTATTATGGCGTTATCCGGTCCAACCTGGGAACGTTTACCGGAACCCGTGTTTGAAAAACAATCTGCCGTAGTTATAGCGATGGACCTTTCTTATTCGATGTATGCGGATGATATCAAACCGAGTCGTCTTGAGCGTGCCCGATTTAAAATTTCAGATCTTCTGGATCTTAGACGTGAAGGGCAGACCGCATTGATAGTCTATGCCGGTGATGCCTTCACAGTAACGCCATTGACTGATGATATTAAAACGATTAAATCACAACTCTCCGCACTTACTCCCGAGATCATGCCGGCTCCTGGAAATAATACCGGGCTTGCAATGAAAAAATCGATCGATTTATTAAAACAGGCTGGAAATAGTGAAGGGCATATCCTGCTGGTTACAGATGAAGTCGAGATGGATTTTGACGCTGGTTTTAATAAAGCGAAAAGCCTTGGTTATAAGGTGTCTATTTTAGGTGTTGGTACTGAAGCAGGTGCGCCGGTAAAGTTGAATAACGGTGGTTTCCTGAAAGATCAGGCAGGAACAATCGTTATCCCAAAACTCGATCAATCAACATTACGACAATTGGCTGATGCGGGGGGAGGATACTATGAGGCAAGTCAGCTAGGTGATAGCGATATTGAGCGTCTCAATCGATTTTTTAATACAGGACTGCAAAAAAGTGAAGAAAAGAAATCCAGTTTTGAGACAGATCAGTGGCAAGAGTTTGGACCGTGGCTTGTTTTATTGATAATTCCAATCGTTGCTTTTGGTTTTCGGCGTGGTTATTTAGCCTTATTTGTCTGTATATTAATTCAACAACCTGATGATGCCATGGCATTTGATTGGAACGATCTCTGGTTAAATAATAATCAAAAAGCAATGCAGGCGCTGGAAAATGAGCAGGCTGAGTTGGCCGCTGAATTATTTAATGATAAGGAATGGAAGGCAGCAGCCAATTATCGTAAAGGTGATTATGCAGCAACAGAAGAATTGCTTAATGAAGAACAGGATGATCGTAGTCTCTATAATAAAGCCAATGCACTGGCCAGACAGGGTCGTTTTGAAGATGCGATTGCTGCCTATGAAAAGGTGCTGGAACACGAGCCTGAGCATGAAGATGCTAAATTTAATCGTGATTTAATTAAAAAAGAATTGGAGAAACAACAGCAGCAGCAACAGCAAAAATCGGATTCCGAAAAGGAATCAGAACAACAGGAAAAAAATGAGGAACAAAGTCAGCAGTCAGATCAACAGTCTGATTCAGATCAACAGAGTAAAGATCAGCAGCAATCTGATTCTGAACAGCAGGAACAAAAAAATAACGATGAGCAACAACAATCAGATACAGAATCACAACAAGACTCGGACAATGAACCAGAGCAGCAATCAGAACAAGAGATGAAAGAACAGGAACAAAATGAGAAACAAGGTCAGGAGCCAGAAGAGCAAAATGCATCTCAAGAAGCATCATCAGAACTTGATGAAGAACAACAGGCTACCGAGCAATGGTTACGCCGTATTCCTGATGACCCATCCGGTTTATTAAGACGAAAGTTTAAATATCAATACCAACAACAAAACAGACAACCCGCTAATGATGGAAAATATTGGTAAACATGAATATGAATTTTAAAATATTAATCACACTACCATTATTACTTTTTTGTCAGTTATTAATGGCAGAAATTACAGTTAAGGTCGATCGTGATCCTGTTTTAGTTGATGAATCATTTAATATTGTTTTTGAAAGTGATCAAAATATTGATGCCGAGCCTGACTTCAGCCCACTGAATAAGTCATTTACTATCTTAAACAGGAGTAATCGCACCAGCTCAAAATATATTAACGGTAAGTCCAGTTATTCACAGATGTGGATATTGAGCGTTATTTCAAATAAGTCCGGTACTCTGGATATCCCTTCAATCAGATTTGGTAATGAGTCTACTAAACCACTTTCGGTCAATGTTGTCGCGAGTGCGACGGCAACTAATAACAAGACTAAAGATGATATTTTTATCGAGATTGATATCAATACCAAACAACCCTATGTACAAGCCCAGGTAATTTATACAGTGAAACTTTACCGCGCTGTTGTTACTAATAATGCCAGCCTTTCAGAACCAGAATTAACGGGCGGACAGGCAATCGTCAATAAACTTGGAGAGGACAGTAGTTTCGAAACACAGCGTAACGGCAAACGCTATGTTGTTATTCAGCGTCAATACGTTATCTTTCCCCAGAGCAGTGGTAATTTAAAAATAGAACCTCTTATTTTTCAGGGACAAACAGGTGGTGCTGGCAGTTTTTTTAGTTTTGACCCTTTTGGACCGCAACCCAAGTCTATTGTTAAACGCTCTGAACGAGTTGAACTTGATGTTCAACCGATTCCAGATTTTTTCACAGGTGATACATGGTTGCCTGCAAATCAATTAACAATTCAGGAGCAATGGTCGGTTGATCCCTCCAGCCTTAAACAAGGTGAAGCAACTACACGTACCTTAACCCTGACAGCGAATGGTCTGGCAGCAAGTAATTTGCCAGCTATAAAAAGCCATTTACCTGCTGAATTGAAGCAGTATCCCGACCAGCCTGAGTTTGAAGAAAAAAATAATGCGAATGGTTATATTGGTATTCGCCGAGACAAGATGGCCATTATCCCTACAGAAGGAGGGGATTACACACTGCCTGCTATCAAGATCCCTTGGTGGAATACCGATACAGATCAGATGGAAATTGCGGAATTACCGGAGCGACTTATACATGCGAAAGATGATGCAGCAATTCAGACAGTTAAAAAACAAGCTGTAGCAGCGGATGAAATACCATCGAATACCAGTGAAAATAAAGAACAAAGCGGGATTACAACAATTGATTCAATGGCTGAAGCGCCGATCTGGAAATGGGCAAGTTTGTTATTGTTAGTTTTGTGGTTAGTTACATTGTTTATTTTATGGAGGATTAAACGGGTTTCTGTTGTTGAAAATAATAAGCCAGATAAAAAACCATCAATCCAGCGCCACATAAAAAAAATACAACAGACCTGTAAAAGCAACGATCCTGAATCAACCAAACAAGCATTGCTTGAATGGGCTAATAGTTTGTGGTCGGAAAAAAGAATAAATAATATTAATGCTATAAAAGAATATTGTGATGAAGACTTTAAAAATAAGATAGATGATTTAAATAATTGTCTATATGGTAAAACATCGTCGGCATGGGACGGCATAGTATTTCTGAAAAGTTTTGAATCGCAGTCTTTTGAAAAGAAAAAATCGACAGCAGCACCTGGTAAGCTGGAACCTTTATATAAAACGTGAAAGAAAAAATAGCGTTATTAATATCAGCGATGGGTGATAAACGAACGCCATGGTATGCAAAAGCAATGGTTGTATTGACATTGGCCTATATTATTGGCCCGATAGATCTTATTCCTGATTTTATTCCTGTCATTGGTTTGTTGGATGAGGTTATTCTAATACCAGTTGTTTACACTCTCGTTATGAAACTCGTGCCAGATGAAGTGAAGGCGGAAGTTTTGGCAGCGGCAAAGCAAGAGCCTGTTCACATCGCGATTAAAATATTTGGAGTTTGTGTGATCATGATTATATGGCTTACTTTAATCTTTGTTGCATATACACTTTTATGAAACTACTGCCTTCTTTTTAATCGTTTGTTACCATCTTTATCTGCTGGTTCAAACCATTTATCAGTAAAAGGATCCTTCTTATTCTCTTCTTTAGACTCTGTTGCTTCCTGCTTGGTTGTTGCAATTGTTGAAACTTTAAATTCCTTAGAGAAATAAGCCTGGCAGGAAGTAGTAGCAATCTTTAGTGCCTCATCTGATTGATTCTGACTCATATTAGTGATTACATCAGACTTTAGCTGCGCTACTAGAGAGGCTGCATGGCGTAGACATGCTTTATTGATTTGTGTATCCATGTTCTCTGCATATGTAACGCATGGATATAAAGTAATAAAAAATAATAAAAGCGATGTTTTCATAAAGTCCTCTCGTAAATTAATCTTTTGCTATAGCAATAAATAAGCTTGACCAGGAAAGGATAAATAACAATCCACCAAGTGGGGTAATCATGCCTAACCAACGCAAATTAAGAATGCTCAATAGATAAAGGCTACCACAAAACAGGATGATTCCGAGAAACATCATCCAGCCTGCGCTTTTGAGCCATGTATTAACCGGCAGGTTCATCGCTATGATACCCACCAGAATTAATCCTAGCGCGTGATAAAAATGATATTCAATACCCGTTTGATAGACCTTCATTAGTGCATCATCCAGCCTTGCTTTCAGAGCATGCGCACCAAAAGCACCCAGTGTCACTGCCAACGCTGCATTAGCTGAACCCAGTAGTAAAAATAATTTCGCAGTTACATTGAGTTCATTCATTGTTTAACAAAACGTAATGTCATGCGATCACTTTCACCTATTGCCAGATATTTTTCTTTATCAATATTACCCAGGCGAAGAGTTGGAGGAAGCGTCCAGACACCTTCAGGATGATCATGACTATCTTTAGGATTGGCATTTATTTCAGATGCACCTGTCAATTCAAAACCGGCATTCTCTACCAGTCTTATTAAATATGATTCGGGAACATATCCTTGTTCGGCAGATTTTTTTGGATCGCTGCCTTTACTTGCGCGATGTTGAACAACGCCTAAAATGCCGCCTGGTTTCAAGACCCGATGAAAAGAAGCATAGATGTCTTCTATACCGCCATTACGCAACCAGTTATGTGAACTACGAAATGTCAGCACCATATCTTGAGAGGCATCAGGAACTGATGACAGGTAATCGCTTTCTTTATAGTTTACGACCTTGACCTTGCCATAGACATTCGGGCTTGCGGCCATCATCTGCATCATATTTTTATGTAAGCTGGACAAATGCTCGTTTGGATGATTTTCACCGAAGTGGGCAATAGTTAATTGTCCTTGATCTTTTAATAGTGGTGCGAGAATTTCAGTATACCAACCTCTCCCGGGTAATATTTCGAGTACTTGCATATCTGGTTTGATACCAAAGAACTGTAATGTCTTTTGCGGGTGGCGATAGATATCACGCGCCTTGTTTTCTATATTTCTATTTGCATCGTTAACAGCCATTTCAATATGATCATGGTCGTTAGCGTGGGCATTAAATGCCAGCAATGAAAATAATGTACAAACAATGATTGATGCTTTGTTTAATGTCATTTTATTGTTCCCTGTTTATATTCAATGTAAATTCTTCTCCACCATACTACTGACTTTCGCAGATAATACATCTGCTTTACCAGCAAGACTAATAATTGGTAGAACTAGCAGACTTAGACTTAATAGCGCATTACGCATATTATTTGAAATTAATATATAACAAACACTATTAAAATATTCATCAAATTATGGACAAGCATACTAAAACACAAGTTCCAGTAAAGTTACTTCTGAACCCCATACATTGTTTATCTCTTGGATTCGGAAGTGGGCTCACACCAAAAATGCCCGGTACGATAGGTACTCTGGTTGGTGTAATACTGTTTTTACTGTTGCCTGTGCTTGATTGGAAAATTTATCTTGGAATTACTCTGGTGGGATTTGTTGCAGGTATTTTTTTCTGTGGATATACAGCCAAGGCGCTTAATGTTCATGATCATCCCGCAATCGTCTGGGATGAAATTGTGGGTTATTTTATTACCATGTTTATGGTGCCGAAGAGCTGGGTATGGTTTTTGACTGGATTTATTCTGTTCAGGATCTTTGATATCTTCAAACCCTGGCCTATCTCTATCGCGGACAAGCAACTTAAAGGTGGTCTGGGAATTATGCTGGATGATGTCATTGCTGGTGTTTTTGCATTGATAATTATTCAAATAACTCTATATCTGTTATAAAGTTAAATGAATTACCTAAAAAATGGTTTAATTAAATACAAACCACATGCGTAATATTAAAATCATATTAATCTGTTTTTTTATCCTCTCGATTATTTCGATGCCGAGTCGGGCTGATATCTATAAATATGTCGACAAATACGGTCGTGTAATTCTTACGGATAAGCCTTCTCATAGTGGTTTTAAACAACTGGTTAAAACCTGGAAAGGCTGGGAAGAACGAAAAGCAGTTTCAAAGGATTATAATTGGGTCAAAAATCAGCAAAAGTTTGATCCAACTATTAGAAGTGTTGCTAAATTATATAAACTTCCGCACACGTTGTTGCATGCCGTTATCACTGCTGAATCATCTTATGATCCAAATGCTATCTCGCGTGCCGGGGCGGTTGGGTTAATGCAATTAATGCCGGAAACTGCAAAACAATATGGTGTTAGTAACAGACGTGATCCAAGACAAAATATTTATGGTGGATCACGTTATCTACGGTACCTTTTAAAATTATTCAATAACGACTTGACTCTGGCGCTGGCTGCTTACAATGCAGGGGAAGGTGCAGTAAAAAAATACGGTAATAAAATCCCACCCTACAAAGAAACCCGAAATTACGTCAATAAAGTCATCAAGTATTACAAAAAATATCGTAACTCGATGAGTTAATATTTTTCAGTTGCCGGTGCTTTATTGGCTGCATTTTCTCTCTTGAATCCCTTCTGTGAGTCGCGCTTTATTAATGCGATTTAAGTTTCTTCTAAACGACATATACCTGAAATAATACCGACATAATAATTTAATAAACTTCATAGCAAATTAGCAACCACATCTATGGACGATTGCGACTATGAGTAAGGCGTTAAAGGGAAAATTTGTACACGGTGCTCACGACCTTTTTTTCAAAACAGTGCATCACCGCTGGCTAATCTATAATGCCAGTTGGGAAGATCCTCGCATTGATCGACAATTATTGGAGCTGAATGAAAACAGCAAAGTGGTCGTCCTTACCAGTGCGGGATGCAACGTGCTGGATTATCTGATTGATGGTCCGGCTGAGATTAATGCTATTGATGTAAATCCACGCCAGAATGCTTTGCTAAATTTAAAGTTGGCATTGATAAAACGAGGCAATCATGATGATTTATTTGCCATGTTTGGCCAGGGAGCACATTCCGATTTTCGTCAGGTCTATGCTGATGTTAAACAATATTTAGCCGAGGAAGATCGAAAATTTTGGGATAAAAAAATCGTCTATTTTGATCTGAATAGTAAGAAAAAATCATTTTATTACTACGGTAGTTCGGGTTTGTTAGCCTGGATGATTACACGCTACTTGAGTCGAAATCATCAGTTAAAAACTGAATTGTTTAGTTTATTTGATGCAGACAATTTGCATGATCAGAAAGAAATTTATGAGCGAATAGAGCCGCTAATCTGGGGACGGTTTATTTCCTGGTTGGTAAGACAACCCTATGCGTTGACTCTGGCTGGCGTACCAAGACCGCAAATAGCTTTAATCAATACACAGTATCCTGGCGGTGTGGGTGGTTATATAAGCGATAAATTACGCCATGTCTTTACTGAAATTCTGGCGAATGACAATTACTTTTGGCACGTTTATCTGACCGGTTCATATTCGAAAAAATGTTGCCCTAATTATCTGAAACTTGAAAATTTCGAAACCATACAAAAACAGGTTGATCGTGTAAAAATTCACAATAATAGCGTGACAGGTTTCTTACGCCAAAATCCCGGAAAGTATTCACATTTTGTGCTGCTAGATCATCAAGATTGGTTGGCACAGCACGACCCTGCAGGATTGGAAGAAGAATGGCAATTGATACTGGAAAATAGTCAGCCCGGAAGCAAAGTACTGATGCGTTCTGCTGCGATGGAAATTAATTTTTTACCCGGTTTTGTAAAACAGGCGCTACAGTTTTTTCCGGAACAAACCAACTTATTACATACCACTGATCGTGTCGGTACGTACGGCAGTCTACATTTTGCGGAGGTATTATGAATATTACACACGTTGCAGATGCACCTGTATTAAAAAGTTATTATAAAAAACACGCCAGTATTTACGATGCGACACGCTGGAGTTTTCTATTTGGGCGTGAAAACATCATTACGCTGGCCAATCGCCAAATTTTGCCTCATCGAATTTTAGAAGTAGGCTGTGGGACAGGGACTAACCTATTATCACTCGCACAACGATTTCCTAACGCACAAATAACGGGAATAGATTTATCGGATGATATGTTGACTATTGCAAAGACTAAACTCGAAGTATTTGGTGAACGAGTCAAGATTTTGAATAAAAAATATGATGCACCATTAATGAATATGATGGGTGAATATGCCAATTATGATTTAGTACTCTTTTCCTATGCTTTGACCATGTTTAACCCCGGCTGGGAAGTCGCTATTAAAGCTGCTCATGAACAATTGCGTGAAGGAGGCATCATCGCAGTAGTTGATTTTCATAATAGTCGCTTTGAACATTTTCGAAGTTGGATGAAAATTAATCATGTAAGAATGGAAAGTCACTTATTACCCGTTTTAGAAGAAGAGTTTACTCCGTTAATCAGCCAGGCAACTGATGCTTACAAAGGCTTATGGCAGTATTTTTCGTATATAGGAAGAAAGAAGCCTTAAAAAATGAACTGTAGTCTTCAGTGAACGGAATCCATTTACTATTTCCAGTTATTACTACTGAAGAAATTAACCTAATCCTATCTGACTCTCTTATAAAGAGATTTTAGGTTTTCTACTGAGCCTTTGTAACGACTGCGGTTAAGTGCGTTGTGGCAGAAAGAGAATTGGTTATGAGACATATTGCTTCGGACTTCTCAAGCATTCGATGCGCTTTTTCTTCTATCATGTCTTGATCAATAATGAGGTTGACTGTCAGTATAAATTCAGTGAATTTAGTAATACTTTCAATCCGCTCAAGTTTTCCTTCGACCCCACATTCCAGTGATACCCATGACAGTTTGGAAGCTGTAGCAATAGCACGAAAACTGAGGATAAAACAATCTGCAACCGCAGCTACTAATAAGCTTTCAGGAGACCAGCGATTTCCCGGCCCACCAAATTCCTTTGGTGGTAAGGATAATATGGGTTCTACGTTTTCAGCTGATAGACTGACTTCGCCATCTGTCGCAGCAGTTGCCGCAACTTTGTAATGGTGTGGAAGTGATTGCAAATCATTTCTCCGTTTATTAAATAATAAGTTTATGAATCAATTGCTACTGTCGAATTGTATTACTCATCAGTAACACAACCTTCAGATGCCGTCTTCACAGTCTTAATATATTTATATAGGGTTCCACGACTTGCTTTATATGGAGGCATTTTCCAATTCGCTTTCCTTTTATCAAATTCATCATCACTGATCGCAAAAGAAATCTGGTTTTTTTCAGCATCGATAGTGACAACATCACCATTTTGCACGAGAGCAATCGGTCCACCTTCCTGTGCCTCGGGAACAACATGACCAATAATAAATCCATGTGAACCACCAGAGAAGCGACCATCGGTAATCATTGCAACATCACTTCCTAGCCCAGCACCCATAATGGCCGAGGTTGGTGTTAACATCTCAGGCATGCCGGGACCGCCTTTAGGGCCTTCATAACGGATGATAATGACATCACCTTTTTTGATTTTGTCTTCTTCCAGGGCTTTCAACATATCTTCTTCAGAATCGAAGACATTAGCTGGCCCGGTAAATACAAGCCCTTCCTTACCAGTGATTTTTGCTACGGCGCCTTCAGGCGCAAGATTGCCTTTTAATATGCGAATATGACCGCTCTTTTTAAGCGGTTTATCCAGTGGCGCAATAATATCTTGTCCACTTTTAAATCCCGGTAGATCAGCCAGGTTTTCCTTGATGGTTTTTCCGGTTACTGTCATGCAGTCACCATTGATTAATCCATTCTCCAGTAAGAATTTCATAACGGCCGGTGTGCCGCCAATCAGGTGCAAGTCTTCCATAACATACTTACCACTCGGTTTTAGATCGGCAAGATAAGGCGTGCGATCAGTGACCGCTTGAAAATCATCAATCGTTAAATTGACATCTACAGCACGTGCCATGGCCAACAGATGTAAAACAGCATTTGTTGAACCACCCAGAACGGTAACCAAGACCATTGCATTTTCAAATGCCTCACGCGTCATGATGTCGCGTGGTTTAATATCTTTTTCCAATAGATTTTTAATCGCCAGGCCTGCATTGAAACATTCTTCCAATTTACCCGGATCAACTGCTGGTGTTGATGAACTGTACGGCAATGACATGCCCATGGCTTCAATTGCCGAGGCCATGGTGTTAGCGGTATACATACCGCCACACGCACCAGCGCCGGGACATGATTTTTTAACAATTTCCTGACGTGTCTCGTCATCAATGCTACCCGTGATAAATTCACCGTAGCTTTGAAAGGCAGAAATAATATCCAGCGTTTTTTTATCGCAATATCCGGGCTTGATTGTGCCGCCGTAGATCATCAGTGACGGACGGTTGAGCCGTCCCATTGCGATTAAACAACCAGGCATATTTTTATCGCAACCGGGTAATGAAATATTCGCGTCATACCATTGCGCAGACATGACCGTTTCAATCGAATCGGCGATCAGATCACGTGACTGTAATGAGTAACTCATGCCATCTGTACCCATCGAAATACCATCGCTGACACCAATGGTATTAAAACGCATGCCTACCAGACCGGCAGCGACAACACCTTCTTTTACCTTTTGCGCCAGATCGAGCAAATGCATATTGCAGGTATTGCCTTCATACCAGACACTGGAGATACCGACTTGAGCCTTGCTCATATCGGCTTCTGTCATCCCAGTGCCATAAAGCATGGCTTGCGATGCGCCCTGAGATTTGGGTTCTGTAATACGTGAACTGAATTTATTAATTTTATTACTCATTATTTGTGCACCTGTATCGATTCTTTCGCTATGTCTGAAAAAGGTGCGTTAGAATACATTAGCTCTGGCCGCTTGTCAGGCTGATTAAAGAATAACAATTAATATTAAAAGTATGAGAAAAACACCGGAATTTGAAGATTGCTTTGCAGAGTTAATTAGTTTGCCCTCTGTAAGTTGTGTTGATCCCGCCCATGACCAAAGTAATCGTGCGGTTATTGACGCGCTTGCCAATTGGTTTGAAGCGCTTGGATTCGACTGCGAGATTATGCCGCTTAGTGCTGATCCTGAGAAATGTAATTTAATCGCTCGTCGCGGAGATATTGATGACAATAGTGGACTGATTTTATCGGGACACACTGATACGGTTCCCTATGATGCAAAAGGCTGGGATACCGATCCATTCAAACTAACGAAGTTGAATGGAAATTATTATGGTCTCGGTACCGCTGATATGAAGAGTTTTTTTCCTATTATTCTTGAAACGCTGGAAAGATTGTCAGATGTTAAATTTGATAAGCCCGTCACTATTGTCGCTACCGCGGATGAAGAGAGCACGATGTCTGGTGCCCGCGCCATACAGCAAGCAAATAAACCTCTAGGCCGTTATTGCATCATAGGTGAACCTACTGATTTGATACCGCGACATAGTCATAAAGGGATTATTATTGAAACAATCAATATACAAGGCCGTTCTGGTCATTCCAGTGACCCTACTTTAGGTAATAGCGCTCTGGAAGGGATGAACGATGTCATGAATGCCCTTCGAGCATGGCGCACTGAATTACAGGCTGAGCATCATAATGATGATTTTAAGATACCTGTCCCAACATTAAATCTGGGGCGTATACAGGGTGGAGATAGTGCCAATCGTATCTGTGCCAGCTGCGAACTATCTATGGATCTGAGGATGTTGCCGGGTATGGAAATAACGTATTTGAGAGAAAAGATGCATCGCGTTGTTAAAGATACACTGGCTGGTTCGGGTCTCAAGGTTGAGTTTAATGAACAATTTCATGGTGTACCTCCAATGCAGACTGCATTTGATAGTGAGTTAGTGAAAATGAGTGAAAAGTTTACGCAGATGAATTCAAATTCAGTTGCCTTTGGTACAGAAGGGCCATTTTTTAATGACATGGGGCTAGAAACCGTTATCCTTGGGCCCGGAGATATTGATGTTGCACATCAACCGAACGAATATCTTCAAATTGAACGAATTGAACCGATGATAAACATCTTGTCAAAGATGCTTAATCATTTTTGTGAGGGAAAATAATGACAGACGAAAACGCCTTTGTAGACTGGTTTAGAGGCGCAGCACCCTATATACATGCACACCATGGCCGAACCTTTGTTCTGCAATTGGGGGGCGATGTTGTCGCGTCAGAAAATTTTCCTCATCTCATCCACGATTTAGCATTACTGAATAGTCTGGCAATTAAACTGGTCATCGTTTTTGGGGCAAGATCTCAAATAGATACGCTATTGAAAGAACGAAATATCACTCCGCAATATTGTGGCGCTCTACGTGTCACGGATGAGGCTGCTATTAGCAGCGTAAAACAGGCAGTTGGAGAGATAAAAATACAAATCGAGGCGTTATTGTCGATGGGTTTACCCAATTCGCCAATGGAAGAATCAGCAATCAAGATAGCCTCAGGAAATTATGTAACAGGCAGACCTTATGGTGTTGTTAACGGTGTTGATCTTGACCTGACCGGTAGAGTTAGAAATGTCGGTGTTGATACAATTAATAATCGACTTGAGGCCGGTGAGATAGTGTTGATTCCACCTCTTGGTTATTCAGCAACAGGCGAAGTTTTTAACTTGAGTTCCATCGAAGTCGCAGCTCAAGTGGCTATTAACTTGTCTGCCGACAAACTTATTATGTTTAATAATGCATCTGTTTTGAAAAACGAACATGGCGACATAATAAGGCAAATCACCTGTGCACAGGCTAAAGAAAAACTCGATCCCGCAGACGCACATAATATTGATGAAACCCCGGCGACTGCATTAGCTCAGGGAATTAAGGCGTGCGAAGCAGGGGTGAAACGAATTCATTATATTGATCAGAATATCGATGGTGGTCTTTTACAAGAACTCTTCAGCCGTGATGGCGTTGGTACACTGCTTAGCGGTATTCCATTTGATACGATTCATCAGGCAACGGTAAACGATATTGGTGGCATTCTGGAATTGATAGAGCCTCTGGAGCAACAAGCGATACTGGTAAAACGTTCGAGAGAAAAAATAGAAGTTGATATTGATGACTACAACGTTCTGGTTCGTGATGGTACTGTCATCGCTTGTGCTGCGCTACATGATTATCCTGGAGAGAAAATTATGGAACTGGCCTGCATGGCTGTGCACCCTGATTACCAGGGGCAGTCTAAAGGCGATATGCTGTTTAAATTTATAGAGTCGGTTGCAATAAAAAAAGGTGCAGAAAAATTGCTGGCATTGACGACCCAGACCGAACACTGGTTTCTTGAGAGAGGCTTTGTAGAAACCGATATCAGTTCATTACCTATCAAAAAACAGGAAATATATAACTATCAACGAAACTCTAAAGCTTTGATTAAAACGCTGGGCGTTAAATAATTTAATACTTAAAGTTATAAAGGATTCAACTTATAAGCATTGAATCCTTTATACAGCACCTTCCAGTTCTTCTTCCTGTATTTCAATTTTAATATCATCATTTTCCAGTTTTACAAACACATGACCGCCATTTTCAAGTTTGCCAAACAGAAGTTCTTCAGCGAGAGCACGTTTAACTTTATCCTGAATCAGGCGAGCCATTGGCCGTGCTCCCATGAGCTTATCGTAGCCATTGAGCGCTAACCACTCACGTGCTTCGTCAGAGACTTCAACCGTTACTTTTTTCTCATCAAGCTGCGCTTCAAGTTCTATCAGGAATTTATCAACGACATTGGCAATTGTGCGTTTATCAAGAGCATTGAACTGAATAATAGCATCCAGACGATTACGGAATTCAGGACTAAACATTTGTTTAATGCTTTCCATTGAATCGCCAGAATGATCCTGAGTCGTAAAGCCAACAGAAGCCCGGCTCATACGATCAGCCCCGGCATTAGTCGTCATGACAATTATGACATTGCGAAAATCTGTCTTGCGACCATTAGCATCGGTCAAGGTGCCGTGGTCGAATACTTGCAACAACAGGTTGAATACATCGGGGTGTGCTTTTTCCATTTCATCAAGCAACAATACACAATGTGGTTGTTTGTTTATGGCATCAGTCAGCAATCCACCCTGATTAAATCCGACATATCCTGGCGGTGCGCCAATTAATCTGGAAACAGTGTGGCGTTCCATATACTCGGACATATCAAAGCGTACCAGTTCGACGCCCATTTGCATCGCAAGCTGTCTTGTGACTTCAGTTTTACCAACACCAGTTGGGCCCGCAAACAGAAAATTACCTATAGGCTTTTGTGGATTACCCAAACCGGAACGCGACATTTTAATCGCATTGGATAAAGTGCCAATAGCTTCATCCTGCCCAAAGACAACCATCTTTAAATTACGATCCAGATTCTTGATGATGTCTTTATCGGAAGAGGTAACTGTCTTAGCAGGAATTCGTGCAATCTTGGCTATGATGTTTTCAATATCGTTAACACCAACGGTCTTCTTACGTCTTGACGGCGCCAATAGTTGTTGTGCTGCACCAGCTTCATCAATGATGTCGATGGCTTTGTCAGGCAAATGACGATCGTTTATATAGCGTTGTGTTAATTCAGCCGCAGTCCGCAATGCTTGATGTGTGTATCGGATTTGATGATGTTCTTCAAAACGTGATTTCAAACCCTCAAGAATTTTAACGGTTTCATCAATAGAAGGTTCGGCAACATCTATCTTTTGAAAACGTCGTGCCAAAGCACGGTCTTTCTCAAAGATGCCACGGTATTCCTGATAGGTGGTTGAACCAATGCATTTCAATTCACCGGATGCCAACACAGGTTTAATGATATTTGATGCATCCATTACACCACCGGACGCAGCACCCGCACCTATAATGGTGTGGATTTCATCAATAAAAAGAACGGAACCAGGCTGTTTTTTAAGCTGGGCGATAACACCTTTCAAACGTTTTTCAAAATCACCACGGTATTTTGTGCCTGCTAATAAACCACCCAGATCAAGTGAATAGATTACAGCATCCATCAAAACTTCAGGTACGTCACCGTCTACGATCAGTTTTGCCAGTCCTTCAGCAATAGCTGTTTTACCTACGCCGGCTTCACCAACATATAGAGGATTATTTTTTCGGCGGCGACAAAGTATCTGAATGGTGCGTTGAACTTCTATCTGTCTACCGATTAACGGATCAATCTTGCCTTTCATTGCTTCTTCATTAAGATTGACTGCATAAGTATCCAGTGGACTGGCAGCAGCGTCATCCTGATTGGCACCGTCTTCTACTTCATTAATGCTGTCTTCGTTTTCATGTTCATCATTTATCTTCGCTATGCCGTGAGCGATATAATTTACAACATCCAGTCTGGCAACATTTTGTTGGCTCAGAAAGTAAGCGGCGTGTGATTCACGTTCTCCAAATATTGCGACCAACACATTAGCACCAGTCACTTCTTTTTTACCGGAAGACTGCACATGAAATACGGCACGTTGTAATACCCGTTGAAATCCCAATGTGGGCTGCGTGTCACGCTCATCCTCATCATCGATGATGGGAGAGTTTTCCTGTATAAAACTCGTTAAATTGCTATGCAGACTATTCAGGTTTGCACCACAGGCTTTAAGTACGTTCGTGGCAGACATGTTATCAAGCAAAGCAAGTAACAAATGTTCTACCGTCATAAATTCATGACGCTGGGTTCTTGCTTCCCGAAATGCATTGTTAAGCGTTTGTTCTAGTTCTTTATCGAGCATATTAGTTACCTATCAGGCTTTTTCCATGGTACAAAGAAGAGGATGCTGGTTTTCACGCGAATAATCATTAACCAGCGAGACTTTTGTTTCTGCAATTTCATGAGTGTATATACCGCACACACCTTTACCATGCGTATGTATCTGTAACATGATGCGCGTCGCATTTTCCCGGTCAACCGAAAAGAATGCTTCAAGTATGTGTACAACGAAGTCCATCGGCGTGTAGTCATCATTTAACAAAATGACTTTATACAATGGGGGACGCTTGACTCGTGGTTTAACTTCCTGAACCGCTAAGTCATCATCGTATGTGTTGTCAGGTTTGTCTGACATGATAAATTTTTCTCATCGGTTTTAGTAAATTTAATGTAACAATTTTTTTCATATCCACACCGCTAATGATGATACTTTCTGCTAGTCATTTTCAAGTCTTTTTTGAAATTTAAATACGCATCTTTTGTGCCACAATACTATATAGGGTTTGACAGTAATATTATCAATAGTGCAATAAATTTATCTGTTATTTTCCGCACTGAATTGAGCCATAGCTTCAGGGTCCATGCACTGAATAAATTCACGTGCTGCAGGTGAGAGGACTTTGCCTTTACGGAGAAACAAGCCATAGGTCCTTTTAGGGAAGTATTTTGTTAGCGGCACACAATCTAGTTTCTCTTTTCCAGACAAGCAAATATCAGTCACTATCGATATACCGAGGCCATTTTCAACATATTTCTTGAGAACTTCCCAGCCTCCCGCCTCTAAAGTCACTTTATAGTCCACATTGTATTGTTTAAAAACTGAATCAACAATTTGCCAGGTAGACATGTGCTGTGGCGATAAAATTAATCCGTATTGACTAATATCCTGCATGCTTATTTGCTTATTAGTCGCCAGTGGATGCCCAATAGGCATGATTAACACAGGCTCAAATGAGTAAATAGGGAGGTAAACAACATCTTCCGGAACATTCAATGTCGACCCTATTGCAAAATCCACCTCGCCGTTACGCACCTTTTCAACGCCCAGCGCTGCAGCACAATTAGTCAGCTTTATATGTATATCTGGAAAGGTGTCTGTGTATCGCTTGATGATATCGGGCAGTATGTAGAGGATGATAGCCTCAACAGCAGCAATCTTGAGATTACCAATAACCGAATGGCTGCATTTTTCTTCAAAATTTTCTGGCAATGTCTCCAGTCCTTCAACTAAAGGTAATGACATATCAAACAATATTGTTCCTTCGGCGGTTAATTCGATTCTTGGTCCTTTGCGGACAAACAAGCTTTGTCCAAGATCTTTTTCAAGCGATTGAATTAAAAGGGAAATAGAGGGCTGACTAAGGAACATTTGTTCAGCGGCACGCGACATACTCTTGAGTTGTGCGGCATAACAAAAAGCCCTGAGTTGCTTCAAACGGTTCTGTTTATAATAAAAACGACTCATAATATAAGCATTATAACTTTAGTATTAATATTGTTAATACTAATTATTAAAATAATTAGCTTGCTAAATAGTAGATATCTTATTATTTTTGCTTCCCCTGAAATTTAAGGGTCATGCCTGATTCATTTGGGCTAGTCTTTTATATGCAGTTTTACCCGCGCATATTGAGATGAAGTGACTAAATCTGAAATATTAGGATTCATTGCTAATTTATGAGTCCATATAGAACCGCAAAATTTGGAGAAATACATTGACTAGAGAAGAGCAAATCAAGCAGTTAGAGAAGGATTGGGCTGAAAATCCACGTTGGGCAAATGTAAAACGTGGCTATAGTGCAGCAGACGTTGTTCGTTTGCGCGGTAGTGTCCAGCCTGAATATACCCTTGCACGCAGAGGCGCTGAAAAGCTCTGGGAAAAAGTAAATGGTACCTCCAAAAAAGGCTATGTGAATGCCTTTGGTGCTATTACTGCTGGTCAGGCTATGCAACAAGCCAAAGCCGGTCTGGAAGCTGTTTATCTGTCAGGTTGGCAGGTAGCTGCTGACGGTAATACCTCAGAAACGATGTACCCTGACCAATCTTTGTATGCTTACGATTCGGTACCAACCATGGTTCGTCGTATCAACAATACCTTCAAGCGTGCAGATGAAATCCAATGGAAAAACATCGCTGATGGCAAAATGGAAGACAAAGACGCGATTGATTACTTCCTGCCTATCGTTGCAGATGCTGAAGCGGGTTTTGGTGGTGTCTTAAACGCATACGAATTGATGAAGAATATGATCGCTGCCGGTGCTGCCGGTGCTCACTTCGAGGATCAGCTCGCAGCAGTTAAAAAGTGTGGCCATATGGGTGGTAAGGTACTGGTTCCAACACAAGAAGCGATACAAAAACTACTTGCTGCGCGTTTAGCGGCAGACGTTATGGGCACACCGACTATCGTTCTGGCTCGTACAGATGCTGAAGCGGCAAATCTATTAACCAGTGACTTTGACGAAAATGATAAACCTTTCGTTACCGGTGAACGAACTGCTGAAGGTTTCTACCGTGTTAAGAATGGTCTGGAACAAGCTATCAGCCGTGGTATTGCTTACGCACCATATGCTGATTTGGTTTGGTGTGAAACAGGTACGCCTGATATTGGCTTTGCACGTGAATTTGCAAAAGCTGTGCAAGCAGCAGTTCCTGGCCAGTTGATGTCTTACAACTGCTCGCCTTCGTTTAACTGGAAGAAGAACCTGAGTGATTCACAAATTGCCAGCTTCCAGGAAGACTTGTCTGAACTCGGTTACAAGTTCCAATTCATCACTTTGGCTGGTATTCATTTGGCCTGGTATCGTACTTTCGACTTCGCATACAACTATGCGCGTGGCGAAGGCATGAAGCATTACACTGAAATGGTTCAAGAGCCTGAATTTGAAGGTCGTGAACGCGGATATACTTTCGTATCTCACCAACAAGAAGTGGGTGCAGGTTACTTCGATGATGTCACTACCGTAATTCAAGGTGGTTCATCTTCTGTAACTGCATTAACCGGTTCTACTGAAGAAGCACAGTTCGACGACAAATAATACGTTTTCGTAAACAGTGACACAAAACCCGAAGGATTAACGTCCTTCGGGTTTTTTTACGTCCATGGATGGACCGGTCGATAATTGCTCCTGCATTATCGACACTTCCGCCATCCATGGCGGTCGTATGTCGTGAGACGCTACAGGGATGTAGGCAGTAGAGAATGTCTGGAACACATTCTCGAGGACACGACTGCATGGATGCAGGAGATAGAGCGAAGCAGGATGCTAGAGCCGAGGAGTCCGAAGCGACGATGTATTGAATTTAAATATATTGTATGTTCATCTATGCAATTCTATTAAACAAAGAATTTCAATCATGAAATTATCCGTAATAATTCCTTGTTTCAACGAAGAACCGACTATTAAGCAAATAATAGGTGCTGTTCGAAATTGTAGCTGGTCAGATATTGAGCTTATTGTCGTTGATGATTTCTCAACAGACCAATCTCGTAAAATTCTGGAAACAGAACTAGGCGATCAAATCGACAAGCTTATTTTGCATGATAGAAATCAGGGGAAAGGTGCTGCTATAAAAACTGGATTAAAGGAAGCTTCCGGGGATGTGGTGATCATTCAAGATGCCGATCTTGAATATGATCCAAATGAATATGAAATATTAATGAAACCAATTGTCGAAAATCGTGCGGATGTTGTATACGGCTCACGTTTTTCATCTGGCAGCGCACATCGTGTACTTTATTTCTGGCATCGACTTGGCAATGGTTTTCTTACCTTCCTGTCAAATATGTTTAGCAATCTGAATCTTACCGATATGGAGACCTGTTATAAGGCCTTCAAAAAAGAGATCATTGATCAAATCGAGATCGAAGAGAATGGTTTTGGGATGGAGCCTGAGTTAACGGCAAAAGTCGCAAAACTAAAATGTAGAATATACGAAGTCGGTATATCATATTACGGACGCACCTATCAGGAAGGCAAAAAGATAAATTGGAAGGACGGTGTTCGCGCTATCTACTGTATTGTTAAATACAATGTATTCCGTTGATTAAATTAATGCGCTCTATGACCTGCAAATGCAATTTTATCAAGGTAGGCAAGTAGTAATGCTGAAACAACGAAAGTCATGTGAATAATGACATACCACATTAATTTGTTATCAGGTATCTGGCTGACTTCCATAAATTTTTGTAACAAGTGAATTGATGAAATTGCGACAATAGATGCAGCAACTTTAAGTTTCAGTGTTCCAGCATCAAGCTTGCCATGCCAATCCAGTTTTTCATCGCCTTCATCAAGATCAATTTTTGATACAAAGTTTTCATAGCCACTAAACATAACCATGACAATCAAACTTCCCACCAGGGACATATCAATCAGTGAAAGAATAGAAAGGACCAAATCCGCTTCACTCATAGAAATGACTATCGTGAAGGTATGAATTAATTCCTGAAAGAATTTTATGCCTAATGCAATCAGGGCAAAAGATAAACCAAGATAAATAGGCGCAAGTAACCAGCGACTGGAAAATAAAGTTCTTTCTATAAATTTTTCTATCATTAGTTTTAATCTTTAAGTAATTGTTCGAGAATATTCTGATAAATTTTTGAAAGCGTTTCCAGATCATCGACCTTTACACATTCATTTATCTTATGAATCGTTTTATTGATAACACCGAGTTCTATTACTTCAGCGCCGCTGGGCGCAATAAAACGTCCATCAGACGTGCCACCACCAGTTGAGCAATTTGTATCAATGCCACAAATATCTTTTATTGCCTTGCAGCTGGCATCAAGTAATTTACCTGAATCGGTCAGAAATGGCGGGCCGGATAGTTTCCATTGAAGGTCATAATCAAGTTGATGTTTGCTTAACATAGCAGCGACTTTTTCCTGTATCTCATCCTGATTCGTTTCGGTTGAATACCGAAAGTTAAATAACATTTTCATCGAACCGGGGATAACGTTATCAGCACCTGTACCGGCACTGAGATTTGATATTTGAAAACTTGTTGGAGGAAATGAATCGTTGCCCTGATCCCATTCAGTCGATGTTAACTCTGCTATAAACGCACTGGCTTTATGAATGGGGTTGTCAGCAATATCAGGATAAGCGACATGACCTTGAATGCCCTTGATGGTTAATATTCCATTTAAAGACCCACGACGTCCAATACGAATCGTATCGGCAAGTTGCTTATCACTGGAAGGTTCGCCGACAATACACCACTTAATTTTGATGTCGTTTTCATTCAGGTAATCAATGACCTTACGCGTGCCATTGATTGAAGGACCTTCTTCATCACTGGTAATTAAAAAAGCTATTGTGCCGTTATGGTCAGGATGGGTTTTAACAAAAGTCTCTGTCGCTGTTACCATGGCAGCAATACCACCTTTCATATCGGCAGCACCGCGACCATAAAGATGACCATCGATGATTTCAGGTTTGAAGGGATCGGTTTTCCATTCTTCCAGTGGTCCTGTTGGAACAACATCAGTGTGTCCAGCAAATGCAAACACGGGTCCGGACTCACCATGTGTTAGCCATAAATTATCGACATCATCAAAACGTAAATGCGTAGCCTTGAAACCTAATATCTCCAGACGTTCAGTAATTAATTTTTGACAACCGACATCATCAGGTGTGATGGATTGTCGTTTAATTAATTCTTCTGTGAGTTTTAATGTGTCAGACATAATTATAGTTATTGAAACACGGCAAGTAGCTCTTCTACCTTGCCTCGATTACGTGTGTCGCAGCTAATAGTCCTTCTAACCATAAAGCGTTCCGTCTCTGCTCCGGCATCTTTATACAATGCGCGCGTATTGTCGGTATTGTGATTTGAAATAATCACTGGAATACCTTTGCGGGCAAGTTTACCTGCCCATTCAGCCAGCTCGATTTGTTCTTTCCAGGCAAACCCACCGGAGAAATAATCTGTAAAACAGGCAGTCTTTGATAATGGAACATAAGGTGGATCGCAATACACGACATCTCCTTTCCGGGCTTTTTTCATCGTGTCCACAAAGCTGGCATGAATAAATTTAGCTGACTTTGATGCCTGATGAAAAGCGTCTAGTTCTTTTGTTGGAAAATACGGTTTTTTATATCTTCCGAAAGGAGTATTAAATTCATGTTTTGAATTGTATCGACATAAACCGTTATAACAGTGTCTGTTCAGATATAAGAAAAGCGCTGATTTATACCTGACATCTTTTGTTCTATTGAATTCTTCCCTGAAGTAGTAATAACGTGCTTCACAATTGTTTTCCGGTGTAAAAAAACGCTGACAATACTTGTCAAAATCAGCATCGTTCTGTTGTACTTGTAGATACAGGTTGATCAAATCGGGATTGGTATCGGCTAATAAATATTTTTTAAAACCGGCATTCAAAAATACAGCGCCCGATCCTACGAAGGGTTCAACCAGACGCTTACCTGAGTCCAAACGGTTTCGAATCCGTTCGAGCAATTTAAACTTACCGCCGGGCCATTTAAGAAAAGGTTTAATGAAAGACACTTTACTTGTTCTCACCAGTGGCGATGGCTTCAATACTCAGCGCATGTATTTCGGCAGGCATAAGGCTATCGACTGCGGCATAAACCATTCGGTGACGAGCAAGGGGTAGTTGACCGTTAAATTTATCAGACACTATCCGCACTTTGAAATGTCCCGCACCACCATGACCGCTATGTCCTGCGTGTAGATGTGACTCATCAATGATATCGAGTTCAATTGGCGCAAACTCGGCTTCGATCAAACCACGGATCATTTCTGTTCGATCAGATTCAGGCACTGGGAAATACTTTCTTAAAGGGCTTTACGATTACGTTTTCATAAACCCCGGCAGCGATATAAGGATCGGCATCTGCCCATGTTTGTGCTGCTTGCAAAGAATCAAATTCTGCAACAATCAGGCTACCACTGAAACCTGCTGGTCCTGGATCTTCACTATCGATATTAGGATGTGGTCCAGCAAGCAACAGACGTCCTTCATCTTGCAATGTTTGAAGCCGTTGCACATGCTCAGGTCTGGCCCCCATTCTTTTTTCAAGACTATTTTCTATATCTTGACTGATGATTGCATAGAACATGATTATTTTTTTTCCTCCTCGACTTCGCTTATAAATCGTGACATGTAGACTGCCTGACCAATAGCAAAAATAAATGTCAGGCCTAATAATCCAAACACCTTGAAATTGGCCCAAAATTCCGTACTAAAATTATAGGCAACGTAGATATTTGCTGCTCCAGATACAATAAAAAAACAGACCCAGCATAAATTTAATTTATTCCATACCTCATCCGGTACAGATATGGCATGATCCATCATTCTGCGGATGATTGGTTTATGTCCAATAAACTGACTTCCAAGGAAAACGAGTGCGAATAACCAGTTTACTGCCGTTGGTTTCCATTTAAAGAAAAGTTCATCATGCAAAATTAAGGTTGCACCACCCAATACCAAGGTCAGTGCAAAGGTAATGATGTGCATTTTTTCAAATTTTCGAGCCACCAACCAATAGACCAGTATTTGTATGGCAGATGCGATGATGATTACCTGTATACCAAGGTAAATGCCTTGCTCTCTATTTTCGGGATAATAAAAAGCGATAAGAAAGGCGACTAGCGGGAAAAAATCAAACAGGAATTTCATGAATCTTTAAGTAAGTTGGATGTGAACACAATCATAACCTAATTTTTAATTAACCACATTATGGCGCAATATTTTAAAATACATAATCAGAATCCTCAGGCACGCCTGATATCGCAAGCAATCGCTATCCTTCGCGATGGTGGCGTCATTGTTTATCCGACAGATTCATCCTATGCACTGGGTTGCTGTCTGGGAGAAAAAACAGCTCTGGAACGAATTCGAAAGCTACGGCAAATGCCGGCAGAGCAAAATATGACCTTATTGTGTCGGGATCTTTCCGAGATAGCTTCCTATGCCTCGGTTAACAACTCCGCCTTTCGCATGATGAAATCAATGACGCCCGGACCCTTCACGTTCATTCTGAAGGCAAAAGGTGATGTCCCCAAGCGATTACAACATCCGAAACGTAAAACAATCGGTATTCGTATACCCAATAACCCGATCTCACTGGACTTATTAGAAGCATTGGGTGAACCAATGATTAGCATTAGTCTGGTCTTACCCAATGAGGTGTTGCCAGAAACCGACCCGGAAATGATTGATGAGAGGATCGGCAGGCAAGTAGACCTGATAATTGACGGTGAGGCAGGTGGTCTTGAATTTACAACTATCATTGATTTGACTGGCGATGAGCCCGTCATATTGCGTGAAGGCAAGGGCATTGCCGACCTGGCCTTAAATTAGTCATACAAAATTCTGTCACGGCTACTCAGTCTGGGTATAATGCGTTTCTTTTGCTATATCCCCTTTTAAAAACGACCGCGGGAGGTTGTGTTGTCTACAAGTGGTAAACAGCGGGTATTGTCAGGCATGCGCCCGACAGGCCAACTGCATCTAGGTCATTATCATGGTGTTCTTAAAAACTGGCTCGAACTACAACAGGAATATGAATGTTTCTTTTTTGTTGCGGATTGGCACGCCCTTACTACGGAATACGAAGATCCTTCCATTATAGAAAAAAGTGTCTGGGATATGGTTATCGATTGGCTTGCAGTAGGCGTCAATCCGGGATCAGCCAAACTATTCATACAGTCGCGCGTGCCTGAGCATGCAGAACTACACTTATTGTTGTCCATGAGCACACCGCTGAGTTGGTTGGAAAGGGTGCCGAGTTACAAGGACCAACAGGAAAAATTATCGAATAAAGATCTGACGACGTATGGGTTTTTAGGTTATCCGCTGCTACAAACAGCCGACATTATTATATACAAGGCCGGTCATGTGCCTGTCGGTGAGGATCAGGTCTCGCATGTCGAGTTAGCGCGCGAAGTGGTGAGACGTTTCAATCATCTCTATGGAAAAGAGCATGATTTTGAATCGAAAGTAGAAGCCGCAATCAAGAAAATGGGCAAGAAAAATGCCCGGCTTTATTATGATTTACGTCGTAGTTACCAGGAACAGGGCGAAGGCCTGGCACTGGAAAAAGCGCGGGCATTACTGGAATCGCAGCAGAATATCAGTATTGGTGACCGTGAACGTTTGTCAGGTTATCTGGATGGTTCGGGTAAGGCCATATTCCCGGAGCCGCAGGCCCTATTAACGCCTGCGTCTAAAATGATGGGGCTGGATGGGCAAAAAATGTCCAAATCCTATGGTAATACTATTTCACTAAGGGAAAACCCGAGTGTTGTAGATGAAAAGATTAAAACCATGCCAACTGATCCGGCCCGCGTAAGACGCACCGATCCCGGAGAGCCTGATAAATGCCCGGTTTGGAATCTGCATCAGGTGTATTCCGATGAAGATCTGAAAAACTGGGTTGTCGATGGCTGCACAAGCGCTAAAATTGGGTGTCTCGACTGTAAAAAACCATTAATAGATGCCATATTAAAAGAGCAACAACCCATTCGAGAACGTGCTAACGAATATATGAACGATCCAGAAACTGTCCGCGGTATTATTGCCGATGGTTGTGAAGCAGCCAGAGACGTTGCCCGTGAGACTCTGGAAGAGGTTCGTGATGCAATGGGACTTATCTACCGATAATCCCGAATAGTGTTATTACAATAAAGATGAACGAAGAAATCGAAACACCTAAAACCAGTCAGGATGAAATGCCGTTCGCATTGGTTTTGGGCTCGCCGATGACACAGCTGCCCAAGGATTTATATATCCCGCCAGATGCGCTGGAAGTCTTTCTGGAAGCATTTGAAGGTCCGCTCGATTTACTGCTTTATCTTATTAAGCGTCAAAATATCGATATCCTTGATATTCCGCTGACCAAGATAACCGAACAGTATATGTCCTACATCGATCTGATGGAGACGATGCAGCTTGAATTGGCTGGCGAATACCTGTTGATGGCAGCGATGCTGGCCGAGATTAAATCAAGAATGTTATTGCCTCGTCATACAGAAGATGAAGAGGAAGATGATCCAAGGGCAGAGTTAATCAGGCGATTACAGGAATATGAAAGATATAAACAGGCGGCTGAGAAAATTGATGAATTGCCTCGTTATGAGCGTGATTTGTTTGCGACTGTTGCAGAATTTCCGGGGCGAAAGATAAATCACAAGCCACCCGATGTTTCTATGGATTCAATCTTACGTGTGTTTGCAGAAGTATTACAAAGGGCTGATATGTTTTCACACCATATGGTAAAGCGCGAAGCCTTATCGGTGCGTGAACGTATGGGCATTGTGTTGGAGAAGGTCAACCCGGACACCTTCACCGATTTTAAAGATCTGTTCAGTGTAGAAGAAGGACGTGGCGGCGTGATCGTTTCACTATTAGCCATACTGCAACTGGTAAAGGATTCATTAATTCAGCTTGTTCAGAATGAGATCAACGGACCAATTTATGTTAAGGCAGCATCATGAGTCAGGAAAAAATTAAAAACATTATCGAAGCCGCTTTGATGGTATCACCCAAACCACTCAGCATTGCATCTATCCAGGGTTTGTTTGAGAGTGAACAAACATTAGCAGTCGAACGCGATGATATTCGTGCGGCGATTGAGGCATTACAACAGGACTATCTTGGGCGCGGTGTTGAATTAGCAGAAATTGCCAGCGGCTTTCGTTTCCAGGCCAGAGATGAATATGCCTCATGGGTGAATCATCTATTTGACGAACGACCACCACGCTACTCTCGTGCATTGCTCGAGACCCTGGCCATTATTGCCTACCGACAACCGATTACGCGCGGCGAGATTGAAGAGATACGCGGTGTCAGTGTTAGTGGCACTATTATCAAAACATTATTCGAACGTGAATGGATCAAAGGTGTGGGGCATCGGGATGTGCCGGGCAAACCGGAATTATTAGTCACTACCAAGACCTTTCTGGATTACTTTAATCTCAAAAAGTTGTCCGATCTACCCGCATTGGCCGATATAAAAGATTTTGATTCAATCAATCCCGATCTGTTTGAAGCACTCGAATCAGAGTCAAATAACGATGCCGAAAACAAAGACGAAGTAACACAACAGGATTCAAACGAAGTTGTTGATGAATCTGAACAAGATGATGTGATTGAAACTGTCGAAGAAGCACAAGAAGTAGTTGAAGCAAGCGAAGAGCAGGAACCTGAAACTTCTGAAGAAGAAAATGATGCTGAAGGGGCAACGGTTATTCCTTTCTCAGGTTGATAAGAAATAACACCACGGCTGATTTCTTATGACAGAGCGTATTCAGAAGGTCCTGGCCAATGCCGGTCATGGATCACGGCGAGAAATAGAATCCTTGATCCGCGAAGGCAAGATTACTGTAAACGGTAAACCTGCCACGCTGGGACAAGCAATCGATCATACAGACCGTATTGTCATTAATTCCAAATCAATACGATTGCATCATGAGCGAGAATCCAAACCAAAAGTACTGGCCTATTACAAGCCGGCTGGTGAAGTGTGTACTCGTAAAGATGAAAAAGGGCGCGACACTGTCTTCAGAAAATTACCGGGGCTAAGAAACAGTCGATGGATCAACATTGGTCGACTGGATATGAACACAACCGGTTTATTACTCTTCACCACAGACGGTGATTTGGCCAATAAACTCATGCATCCCTCAAATCAGATTGAAAGAGAATATGCGGTGCGCATTCTCGGCACAGCCGACAAAACCCAATTGCAGGCACTGCGTGATGGGGTGGAACTTGAAGATGGCATAGCCAAATTCACCGATATCGTTGATTCCGGCGGTGAAGGAGTCAATCACTGGTATCACGTGGTAATTATGGAAGGGCGCAATCGAGAAGTGCGCCGTTTATGGGAATCGCAGGGTTTTCAGGTCACACGCCTGATCCGGACTCGCTTCGGACCCTATATATTACCGCGCAGAAAAAAAGCAGGGCAGCACTGGCGTCTTGAAGACAGAGAGATCAAGGCCTTACTGGAAGCAACAAAAAAACCGACTGAGAATCCCGACGCAAAACCTTAAACGGCTTGTGAACACGGTTATATCGCAGCGCCAATCGCATATATATGCAATAAAATCGGGGAATATATTGATTTCATGGCGTCCACTCTGTAATCTTTGCGGCCTTTTACTATAAGGCGATCAGGCCATGTCACAGCGTCAATCTTTGGTCGCAGCCAATTGGAAGATGAACGGTTCACTTGAGAGTATTCGCCAGCTTCTTGCGGCTATAGCTCAGGGTGTTAACAAGGAGACACAATCCGAGGTGCTTATTTGTCCTCCGTATGTGTATATTCCTGAATTGGCTGGTTTACTGGATAACACCGAAATTAGGCTAGGGGCGCAAAACGTCTCACAGCATAACAGTGGTGCTTATACCGGCGAAGTAGCCGCATCCATGTTGAAGGATTTTGCTTGTGACTATGTGATAGTCGGTCACTCGGAACGCCGAACGCTCTATGGTGAAGGTGATGTGCGGGTGGCAGAGAAATTTGTTACGGTTCAGGCACACGGCATGACACCTATATTATGTATCGGTGAATTGCTGGAAGAACGCGAAGCCAATAATACCGAAGAGGTTATCGCCAGACAGCTGGATGCGGTGATTGAAATGGCCGGCATCAAGGCCTTCAATAATGCGGTGATTGCCTATGAACCGGTTTGGGCGATAGGTACCGGCAAGACAGCCACACCGGAACAGGCACAGGAAGTACACGAATTTATACGGTTACGCCTGGCAAGGCATGATCATGAAACTGCAGAGACTGTCAGGATCCTTTATGGCGGCAGTGTTAAAGCGGATAATGCAAAACAACTTTTTGAATTAGCGGATATTGATGGAGGTCTGATTGGCGGGGCATCACTCGTCGCGGAAGATTTTCTGACAATCTGTCACTCTGTGAGGTAGGAATAGAAATGGAAACAACCCATACATTATTATTTGTATTACAAGTACTCGTCGCCGTCGCGTTGATAGGCTTGATACTGGTTCAACACGGCAAAGGCGCAGATGCAGGCGCGGCTTTTGGTAGTGGTTCGTCATCAACTGTATTTGGTAGCTCAGGCGCAACCAGTTTTTTAACCAAGGTAACAACCGGTTTAGCGGTCGTATTTTTGGGGAATAGTTTACTACTCGCTTATCTCGCAACGGGGCAAATCAAAAAAGCACCGACCAGCTTGCTCGATCAACCAGGCATCGTGTTGCAACAGGAAGCCGTTGAAAAAGACATCCCTGCAGTGATGGAAGAACAAAGTAAAGCGCAGGATTCAGATATACCCAACTTACCTGCAGAATAAATCCTCATAGCCGATGTGGTGGAATTGGTAGACACGCTATCTTGAGGGGGTAGTGGGAGTAATCCCGTGGCGGTTCGAGTCCGCCCATCGGCACCAATACAAAGTCCAGTAAAATCCAAAGAAGTCCTAAAAGCTTTTAAATTAAAGGTTTTAAGCTATTTCATAGTCCAGACACTGTACGTCGTCAAAACCTTTTGGACAAAGAGCGGCATAAACTAAGAGACAGATCGGTTCATCGGGTTAGTTAATGTGTTGTTTATCGTAATGCATCTGTTTACGTAGTGCCAAGGTA
>JAURNW010000017.1 GCA_030829985.1 Gammaproteobacteria bacterium
ATTTAACCAAACAACTGGTGCGAATAAATAGAGTACATCATCAAAATCAAAACCGGCAAAACCGGCGTAGGCTTTTTCACCGGTGTCTTTTTGCGATTGATCAATAATTTCTGCAAGGATTTCGGCAGCAACAACACCCGCAGCGGCACTGAATCCCATTACGATCGACCATAAGCCAAGAGAAGTTTCTCTTAGACCGATACCTATGCCGACGAAAAATAATGCTGTAACAGTAACATCACAGAAGTAATCAAACTTATGTCCCCATTCGCTGGTTTTACCGGAGACTCTGGCAAGTTCACCGTCTGCCCGATCAAGAAAGGCAGAGATTAACCAGAATATGCCTCCCCACAAATTACCTTCAGAGGAACCTATGGCGAGTGCACTACAAGCAACCAGCCCGGTTATTAATCTAAGGATAGTAAGATGGTTTGGCGTTATTGGCGTGTTAACTAAAGGCAGTATACAGACGCGTGCGATTTTATGTGTCCAGGAGTCTCCGACCATGTCTAACTGTATTCAACGTTTAGTATTTAAGAAATAGAATGATTTTTACTATCTGAACAGCGGACTAATAGATTAAACCTTACTGGTTAAATCCAGTGAGTTGGATATCGAATTTTTCTATAGTACGTATTGTTCGTGCATGTATCAGTGCTTTGTATTCCGCTTCAAATTCATATCCATCTGCTGCCGGTTCTATGCCATCCCATCGTTCGGTAGCAGGGTGCAGGTATATCTCGGTAACACCCTCTTGAATATGGGGGAGTATTCGCACTAATTTATCAATATCCATGTGCCCACTATCATGTAAACCATAAATAGTGTCGTTGGTTTTAATATTATTTTCTTCGCATAGTTTTTTCATGCGTGAAACAAAAGGCTTGAAAAAAAGATAACGAAGTTGACGTTGTATTTTGTCTTTTGTGCCGTCAATTAATGATTCTAGCGGCGGCTCATTAGGTATGCGTATTGCTGTTAATCCGTAGTCTTTGCCGATTTTAATAATCAGGTCAAACACAGTCGGGTGCAGATGCATATGGTTGTGGGCGTTAACATGGTCAAGTCTAAGTCCAGTTGCCTTATAGGCTTCAAACTGGGCAATGATTTCCTTTTCCAGTTGCTTTTTAGTATCAGGATCAAAGAACATCATAACGCCACTGCGCACCATATTATTATCCAAATCACCATCTTCATGCGCCAGATTGGAAATTTCTGTAGCGGGCGATGTTGCTTTGCCATGACTAAGCACAAGATGTAAACCAACGTTTAAATCAGGCAGGTTTTTTGCGCGAGCTATAGCATCCTCAGCAGCAGGTGCTGAAACCATTAAACTGGTCGTCGTCAGGATACCTTTTTCATGAGCCTTTACTATTGCATCATTTACCGGAGTGGAAAGACCAAAATCATCACCGGTGACGATCAACTTTTTCAGGCTGTGCTCTCCCGACCAAACAGGAATTTGAAGAACTCAACGCCTTCACGTGCACGACGTTTCATAACTCCCCAGTCGCGACACATTTCGAAAAACAATATAGCCATTTTCCAGGGACGGAAATAGAAGCGTTTGTAAAAATTATCAACGGCTTCAAAAATATCTTCGCTGGGTAGATGTGGGTAGTTTAATACAGAGTGTTGTACACCATCATCACCGACCAAATCCTCATCAACGATCAACCAGCCATTTTCAACAGCTTGCTTATAAAGAAAGGTGCCAGGATAGGCAGCGGGTAATGAAACCTGAATCGTTTGTGGGTTTAGTTCCTGTGCATATTTGATTGATTCTTCGATAGTCTCTTTTGTTTCGCCTGGAAGGCCAACGATGAAAGTACCATGAATCACAATGCCTAATTTATGACAGTCTTTGGTGAATTGACGAGCAATATCAGTACGAATACCTTTCTTGATATTTATCAAAATCTGTTGATTGCCAGATTCATAGCCCACCAGTAATAAACGCAGACCATTGTCTTTCATGATCTTCAATGTTTCATAAGGGACATTAGCCTTGGCATTACATGACCAGGTGATGCCCAGTTTACCGATTTCTTTTGCTAGCGCTTCAACATAAGGAATGTTGTCGGTTAAAGTATCATCATCAAAAAAGAATTCTTTTATTTCAGGAAAATTATCACGCGCATAGGTTAATTCGTTGATGACATTTTCAACCGATTTATGGCGATAGTTATGTCCGGATATCGTTTGTGGCCATAAGCAGAATGTACAATGTGATTTACAACCACGACCGGTATAGAACGACATATAGGGATGCAACATATAACCGTTGTAATAATCTGTAGTAACCAGATTTTCTTTATACACGGGTGTTACCCAGGGCAGGCTATCCATGTTTTCGATTAAGGCACGTGGTTTGTTGTGCACGGGCTTACCGTCTTTTTTGTAAACAATGCCATCAACTTCTTCTAATGCTTTGCCTTCCGCAATTTCTTTAATAGTGAAATCAAACTCATTGCCAGCGACGAAGTCGATTGCATCTGATGCGATAACGGTTTGGTCAGGATTAACTGCTACATGTGCACCACAAAAACCAATAATCAAATCTGGATTTTTTTCTTTGAAGGCCTCTGCAATCTTTACGTCATTTGAAAAGGACGGTGTGCTGGTATAGAGAACTAAAAATTCATAATCAGTTGCCAATGGCAATACCTCACCAAGTGACAACCCTCTGGCAGGTGCATCGATTAAACGGCTACCTTCCACCAGTGCGGCTAACTGAGCCAGCCAGGTTGGGTACCAGAATGATTTTACTTCACGTGTACATTGATAACGTGAGCCTGCAGCGCCATCAAAGCCATTAAAAGAAGGCGGATTGAGAAATAACGATTTCAACATTGCTAAGTATTACTCCGAATTAATAATCTTGTGAGGTTGCCAGATCAGGGATTTTTTCTACGGCATCAAGTTCCAGTAACAATTCTTCTTCAGTGTGCATCAGTCCAGACTGATCCACATTGAAAGCATTATTGCGCCAGTGAATTGAAGTACCCGTAAAACTAATTACCCTGATGCTAAAAGACAGAAAGTCTCTAAGTGGGATTAACCAGATTGAGCCTGCACTGGTTGAGCCGGTAATTGATTTTGTACGTACATGTAACAATATACGACCTACTAGTACAAGCAGGACAGGTATTAATGACAAGCTTAAATTATGGCTTGTTAGGTAAAACGTAATGGCGGTTACGATACTCATAACAAATGTGTCGGTCATGAAAGTAAAGATATAACCCCATGGTTCCACTCTTCTTAAGGTTCTTGCCCAGCGTAATTCATGCAAAAATAAATCTTTTAGTGATGGTTCTTCAACAATATTTTCTACGATAAAGTTTGAAAGGTGAATCTTGTAACCAAGATCTGATATCAATTTTCCCAGCATGTAGTCATCAGCCAGGTAATCAGATAAAGATTTAAAACCACCAATTTCGTTTAAAAGGTCACGTCGAACAATCATGGTTGCGCCAAGGCAAAACTTAATTGGTTGTAGCATCCTTGAGATAAGTACAGAAGGTAAAAACCATTCATTAATAAACATGGCATTCAAGGATGAAGCAAGTTTTCCTCTGGCTGAACCTGAATAGAGACAGGTGACTGCGCCTACTTCAGAATCTGCAAATGGCGCCATGACTTCAGATAGATAATTTGGTGGTACACGCATATCGCTATCTGCAATCAATAAATAATCGTGTTTTGCTGCCGGGTAAATATTTATCAGGTTTGAGACTTTGTGATTCGCACCATAAATACGTGAATCGATGATGTAACTGACATTGATATGTTTGAATTCTTTTATAACTTTATTAATGATGGGGATAGCCGGATCATTTTTATTTTGCACGCCAAAAATAACTTGATACTCAGGATAATCCTGTTGGCAATAGCTTCGGAGGTTTTTAATTAACTCCGGGTCCAACCCATACACAGGCTTTAATAAACTGACGGCGGGTTGAAAATCCTGGGTTGGGTTTGATTTTTTACGTCTATGGTTGAAGAGTTCGACAGCACAAAGGGCAAACACAAGATAGCCCACCGAACACAAGCAAATTAATGTGACAGAAATGTTAAAAAAATTGAAAAATTCAGTCTGCATTGGTCAACCGTAAAATTGTAATCAAAACCTTAAATGCCCCTGCAGAGTTATAAAATAAATAAATCTATTAATTAACAATAACTTGGAATGTTTAATTATAATTCTTTTAAAGAGTATATGACAAGAAAAATTAACTAATAAGTCTCAGCGAAGCTAATCGCGCAGCATATTGATTTTAGCGGTCTAAAGCAACTTTATTACAATTCGATTATTTTAACGATTTCAACCATTTTACTGGTCAATTCAGGCTGAATTTGCCGGTTTTTTGAGTAGATATTTTGCTTCGACATGTTGCCAATAGACTAATCCGGGCAAGTCGACCATCAGTTCTCTGATGCGTGTTGCCAGCGATACCGCTAGTGAATACTCAGGGCTTAAGCCTATCAAGGCCCCCAACATGACATAACCGCCTTCCTGGACGCCGTAGCCATTGGGAATAACAAAGGCGATATCGGTGATGATAGAGGTCAGGCTTTTCAGCATCAACGCTTCAATAATTGTGATGGGTTGTCCCAATAGATAACAGGCTAGCCAGACTTCGGAGGTCTGTAATATCAAGCCTAGTGTTCTCCATAATATAGCAACGAAAAATCGTTTTTTGTCGCTGTAGATTTCCTTTACGACGGCATCGACATCATGAGCATTATTCGTGATCTTGCCCCAGCCGTCGGAGGTATTAAATTTGCCAATTATGCGGGCTATAAAACCGAACATTCCTGCTCGTTGTACCAGCACAAATCCAACGATGCCAAGCCCAAGCAGGAATGTACCAAGCATGATCAGTTTGGCTAATTCATTATCTATTGCGAGGTAGACCAGCAAACTGGTGCCGATAATCGCCCAGGGTACAAGTGCGAGTGCCTGAACGGTCTTATCAACCAGAACAGAGGCACTGGAATCTACTCCGCCTCTGCCCCAGAGAATTAATAAACGAGCCTTGGCGATTTCTCCGCCTATCGTCGCGACTGGTAATAAAGTATTGATGGCTCTACCCATCCACAATGCCAGAAATAATTCCTTGAATGGGGGAGTTCGTTTTATCGGAAACAATAACTGCCAGGAGACTACCGCAGCGATCAAACTTGGAAACCAGACAATAGGCAGTAGTAATAATGTAAAACCGGAATCGCTTAAAAGCGCAAATATCTCATCAATTCCCTGCCAGACGATAAGCCAGGTCAGGCCAATGAGTCCAACCAGCAAGCCGATATAAGATGCAATTCGAATCATGGAACTTTAGATATAATAGGAAAGGTGTGTTAGTAATGCGTTTCAATTTTTTATATGCATATTAGAATACCAAGCGAATTCGTAACATACTAGGCAATTCACACACTATAAAATTATCAGTTTATATTATGACCACAGATTCCAGCGCTGCACCGACACAGCTTTTTCCCTTAGTCCGACACTTATCATATCGATTGACGCCGATACTGTTGAAGACTTCGATTACCCCAAATCAGATTACGGCTATCTCGTTAACGTTTGGGTTGCTATGCGCTATCTGTTTTATCTCAGGCAATTACATTGCGAGTATCATTGGTTCTATATTAATGACAGCGAGTTATACCTTTGATAATTGTGACGGTGAAGTTGCGCGAGTAAAAAACATGTCTTCTGATTTTGGTGCCAAGTTTGATGACATGTCAGACTGGATGGTCGATGCCAGTTTTTTTGCTGCACTTGGTTATGGTACCAGTCAGGTAATGGGACAGTCTTTCTGGTTCTGGTTTGGTTGTGCGGCTGCGGCAGGCGCATTCATCGATTATGTCGTCGACTTGTTCTATCACGCAAAAAATGAAAAGGATGACGAAGCAAAGACAAGGGAAGAGGTAGCATCGGAAGGAAAGCGGCCTGACGATACGCTAGATTGGATAATTTACATTTTTCATAAATTAAGCCGTGCTGATTTTTGTATCATTGTACTTGTGTTAGCAATATTTAATGTAGCCTGGATTTTACTGCCTTTCGCAGCTATTGGTGCACAGGTCTACTGGATTACTGATCTGTTTGAAAGAGCCAGAGGCTACCATACTTGATTAAGGGTGTTTTTAAATGAAAGTGAGAATGCAAAAAACAACTATGATTGTCGGGCTTGTTTTGTCTTTATCTATTATTACGGCAGCGACAATGTTTACATTCGATGATGTCAATGCAGAAACCACAATGACAGTATATAAATCTGCAACGTGTGGCTGTTGTGAAAAATGGATAACGCATATGGAAGAGAATGGCTTCAAGGTGAAAGGAATTGATGTTCAAAACATGGATGTCGTTAAACAAAAATATGGAATTTCAAGGCAGATTGCCAGTTGTCATACCGCTATTGTTGATGGCTATGTAGTCGAAGGACATGTGCCTGCAAGCGATGTAAAAAAATTATTAGCAGAGAAAAAAGATGTTATTGGTCTTTCAGTACCGGGAATGCCAATGGGCTCGCCCGGCATGGAAATGGGCGATAGGGTAGATCGCTATGACGTTGTCTCATTCGATAAAGAAGGCAATCTTGAAATATGGAAGCGATATTAAATTTTCATTAAGTAAAAATAATATGTCACGATTATTATTTATTTTACTTATTTTATTCCATGTTCAGGCGAATGCTATTGAAGGCTATTTCGAGAACGGTTATGGCTTATTAATAAAATGTGAAAAAACGTTAGGTGGTGATGGTGATTCCAGTATCGATCCACAAACGCTATACCATACGGGGCTTTGTGGTGGATACATCAGCTCAATTCACGATAGTGTTAAAGACATGCGTTTGCATGATCTTATAAAAGAGGATCCTTACTGCATGCCGATTGGTATTAATCGCGGTCAACTTGTTGGTATTGTCGTGAATTATTTAAAGGGCAACCCGGAAAGTTTAAACGCAAGTGCCAGCAGCAGTGTGCTCACTGCATTCTCTGAAGCTTTTCCATGCACCCAATAACGATTATGTTTTCATTATGTCATTAGAAAAATACGATATTGTCATTTCGCCTGTTAAAGGAATGGATGTTTTATCCAAGGTCGAAGTAAATCGATTATTGGATACCAGTCAGGGTGGTTTATATTCAACCTTTAGAAACTGCTCTCTGGCGGTATTAAATAGCGGTGTTGTTACTGATGATGCTGCACAACTACTCGATAGATACGAGTCATTTCAAATTCGTGTCATTCAGGTTGAACGTGGAATTAAATTACAACTGAGTAACCCACCATTAAGTGCATTTGTCGATGGTGAAATTATTCTTGGTATCAATGAGCATTTGCATGCGGTGTTACGCGATATCATTTATGTGTTTGATGAGATCACAGATAATCCAAAAATAGATCTGACTTCTTCAGAGGGCATTAGCAATGCTGTTTTTCATATTTTACGTAATGCGGATGTATTGCAATCTGGCATTGATCCTAATCTGGTAGTTTGTTGGGGTGGTCATGCTATTAGTAGAGAGGAATATGATTACAGTAAAGAGGTCGGTTACCAGTTAGGGTTACGAGGACTGGATATATGTACAGGTTGTGGACCAGGGGCAATGAAAGGCCCGATGAAAGGCGCTAATGTATCGCATGCAAAACAAAGAATTCATAATGGTACTTATCTGGGTTTGACTGAGCCGGGAATAATAGCTGCCGAATCACCCAACCCTATCGTTAATAAACTAGTGATCATGCCCGATATAGAAAAACGACTGGAAGCCTTTGTTCGAAGCGGTCATGCATTTGTTGTATTTCCAGGTGGTGTGGGTACGGCAGAAGAGATCCTTTATCTGCTTGGCATATTATTGCATCCAGACAACAAGGACATTCCATTTTCTTTAATTTTTACTGGTTCGGAATCCGCACGCGAATATTTTGAAGAAATTAATAATTTTATCTTGTCCACATTAGGGCCAATAGCGCAGTCTCGTTACAAGATAATTATGGATGACCCGGAGGCTGTCGCCCGTGAGGTGAAAGCAGGTGTTAAACAAACAAAACAATTTCGTATAGACAGTGGGGATGCATTTTACTTTAACTGGTTATTGAAAATCGCACACGAATTTCAATTACCTTTTATAGCCAATCACGAAAACATGGGTTCGCTTAAACTCTATAGCGATATGGAAAAACATACTCTGGCTGCAAACCTTCGAAAAGCCTTTTCAGGTATCGTTGCCGGTAATGTTAAAAAAGAAGGTATTCAACTTGTTAAGGAAAAAGGTTTGTTTGAGATACATGGTGATGAAAAAATAATGTCTGCCATGGACAAGTTATTGCAATCGTTCATAGCATCGAAGCGCATGAAAATTTCAGCTGATGACTATCAGCCATGCTATAAAATTATTAAGTAGTGTTTGATCAATTCAAATATTGTTTCATGTGAAATATGTTAGATATATATAGTAAACACGTGTACCCCGTCAGCCCCATGTGGACCAATTAGCCTAATTGCCTAAGAGATAGTTTTCGTTCATCGTTAACCGAAGAGGAAACGATGATGACAAATAAAAGAAGTGCAGAACAAACCGTACGTGATATTCGTCGACGTACC
>JAURNW010000018.1 GCA_030829985.1 Gammaproteobacteria bacterium
TGAGAATAATAGTCGGTGTCTTCACGATGATCCCAATGAGCGGCTGCTTATCCTCATTTGATTGATTAATACTCTGTTTGATATTAGCCAAGACATGGTTTATTTAAACCATATTTTAGTCTTTCACTAAAATAATATCCGATGATTTTGAAATCAATAATCGCGATACCCAATTAAATTACTCCTTATTCGCAGTCTAAATCAAACCTAAATTTAGACCAATTCTAAACTGGCACGAGTTGTGCCTAGACTAAGTCTAAATCTGAATATACAGAAACCAGTTATTTAGACGATTAGTACGCATGAAGCTTTTAAATAATTATTAATAAACTATAAAGAGAGGATATTTATATGCTTAAAAAACAATACACCTGATTACTGCTTTAGCAGTAACGCTCACAGCACTTGGCTCAGCAAGCTCTATGGCAGCTGAGGGTATGTCTGTGAACAATCAATTCTGGTGGCCGGACAAACTCAGCATCGAACAACTACGAGTACAAGACCCTGCATCCAATCCCTACGGTGCAGATTTCAACTATGCAGCAGAGTTCAGCAAAGTTGATCTGAAGGCCCTGAAGGCTGACATCGAAAAAGTTATAAAAACCTCTCAAGACTGGTGGCCTGCTGACTGGGGAACTTATGGTGGCCTGATGATTAGGTTGGCGTGGCATACCTCCGGGACCTACCGCACGGTTGATGGTCGTGGTGGTGCCGAGGGCGGTCAGAATCGTTTCGAACCTCAGAATAGCTGGCCAGATAACGCAAGCCTGGATAAGGCTCGCCGCCTGCTGGAACCGGTCAAGCGAAAATATGGTCGTAGCGTTTCCTGGGGCGACCTGCTTATCCTTGCCGGTAACGTTGCACTTGAATCGATGGGTTTTGAAACTCTGGGTTTTGCCGGTGGCCGTGTTGACGACTGGGAAGCCGACAATACTTACTGGGGTGCAGAAACCAAAATGTTGGCTGCCGATAAGCGTTTCAAAGACAAAAAACTGGAATCACCGCTGGCTGCAGTGCAGATGGGTTTAATCTATGTGAATCCGGAAGGTCCTGGTGGTAATCACGATCCGCTCGCTGCTGCTGAACATATGCGCCTGTCATTTGGGCGCATGGCGATGAACGATGAAGAGATCGTGGCATTGGTTGCTGGTGGACATACTTTGGGTAAGGCACATGGTGCCCATAAAGGAGAGTGTATTGGTGCAGAGCCTGCTGCTGCTGCTATAGAAGAGCAGGGTTTGGGCTGGAAAAACAAGTGTGGTAAGGGTAATGCTGAAGACACCTGGAAGGTGCCTGGACCCAAACACCAACGGCCTGGTCAATTCTTTATCTTGATAATTTGATGAGATTCGAATGGAAACAAACCAAAAGCCCCGCCGGTGCTACCCAGTGGATTCCAACCGATGAAACAGCGGCAAACCTGGTTCCTGATGCTCATATTGAAGGTAAACGACATGCGCCGATTATGTTTACGACGGATTTAGCTCTAAAGAAAGATCCTGGTTTTCGTAAAACAACAGAACGTTTTCGGAAGAATCCAAAAGAATTTGACCTTGCTTTTGCAAAAGCCTGGTTCAAGTTGACACATCGTGATCTGGGTCCTCGTGCACGCTATGTGGGTGCAGAAGTCCCTGCGGAAGTGTTTATCTGGCAAGACCCTGTTCCTACTGTCGATCATAAGTTAATCAGTAATGACGATGCCGAAAAGCTGGAAGCTATGATCCTTAAGTCTGGTCTCAGTATCCCTGAATTGGTTAGAACGGCCTGGGCATCGGCTTCTACCTTCCGTGGCTCTGACATGCGCGGTGGTGCCAATGGTGCGCGAATTGCGCTGTCACCACAGAAGGATTGGGCTGCAAATAATCCTGAAGAACTGGCCAAGGTGTTAACGACTCTGGAAAAGGTTCAGAAGGATTTTAACAAATCACTTTCAGGTGGTAAGAAGATTTCTTTGGCTGACGTAATTGTTGTAGGCGGTAATGCCGCTGTTGAAGAAGCAGCCAAGAAGGCCGGTCACAACGTTGAAGTTTCTTTCACACCGGGTCGTACTGATGCTTTGCAAGAACAGACTGATGTGAAGTCTTTTGCATGGTTGGAACCCAAAGCAGATGCTTTCCGTAATTACTACACCGATATGGCTTATGGTTCTCCGACGGAAATGTTGGTTGAAAAAGCGGATCTGCTATCTCTGAAGGCAGCGGAAATGACAGTACTGGTCGGCGGTATGCGTGCATTGAATGCCAATACCGGCGGAGCTAAACACGGTGTGTTAACAGACAACGCAGGCACCTTGAACAACGCTTTCTTCGTTAACCTGCTTGATATGTCTACTGTATGGTCCAAGTCTACGTCAGAGGGCATCTACGAAGGCAAAGATCGTGCAACAGGCAAGATGAAATGGACTGCGACTCCGGTTGACCTAATCTTTGGTTCGAACTCCGAATTACGAGCGTTGGCGGAAGTCTATGCGTCTAACGATGGTAAAGACAAATTCGTCAATGACTTCGTCGCAGCATGGACCAAGGTAATGAATCTGGATCGATTTGATCTGGCGACATCAAAGATGAGCGTAGCTAAAAAGTAGTCGAAAGTTTTTCTAAGCTATAAAAAAGACGGCAGCGTTTAATAGCGCTGCCGTTTTTTTTGTACAAAATTATTTAATAATGTTGTGCTAATAGTTCAAACAAGCAGCTTCAATATACTCTACACCGAACCGTGCATTATGTTTGACTTGGTGTAATGCAGACGAATCTAATTATGTCGTTTAATTCATAAGCTACTATTATTTAACAATAGACATATAATACATAATTAAATCAACAAGCAATTGGTCTTGCACTATATATGATGAGTTACCCAAGCATTATTATTTTACTGTTAATGACATCGATTTTGTCTGGGTGTGGTCCGATGGCTCTGGTTGGTGCTGTTGGGCAAACTGTTAATAATGCAGCTTATAATTCGGCTGAAAGAGATGCGAATAATCCACAGAAAAGTCGCGACTCACAAGCACTTGAAGTCGCTATTGCGAATATGAATCTCGGGGTTGAGTATATGCAACAGGGTTCTTACGATAATGCATTGACAAGACTGAAACGTTCACTGCGTGCCAAACCGGATTTTGCGCCTTCACATAACGTTCTCGGCTTGCTCTATCAACGTTTGGGCGATCCGATTGAGTCAGAAAATTATTTTAAAAAAGCTATCTCACTGGATTCATCAGATTCTTCAACATATAACAACTATGGTTTGTTGCTTTGTAGTCTGGATCGTCATGATGAAGCAGAAGTATTGTTTTTAAAAGCCGCGAATAATCCTTTATATGATTCCCCTGAAATTGCACTAACCAATGCAGGAACCTGTGTCATTGAGAGTAAACCTGAAGCAGCAGAAAACTATTTCAAACAAGCTTTGAATAAAAACCCCCGGTTTTCTTATGCCTTGTTGCAAATGGCTGAGATCTCTTTCAATAGAAATCAATATGAATCAGCCTTCCAGTATTTTAAACGCTATCAGGATAACGCGAATCAGACTCCAAAAAGCTTATGGATAGGCATTCAAATTTGTAAAGAATTAGATCGCAAGGATGAGGTCTCAAGTTATGAATTATTACTGCGTAATCAATATCCCGATTCAAAAGAAGCTAGAAACATGCAATGATGGTACGCATATTATAAATACATAATAGTTTCATCCGTTGAACAAATTCAGTGTTTCTATTAGTGTTGTTTTGTCGATAAAAACCCTTCTTACTTACGTTAAAGATTTTGACGATTGTTTTTTGAGTATATTTTGATATGAATCAATAATTACCTAAACATTCATTAGTATCCTAAACGCTACATTAATAGAAGTTGTGATGTGACGGTGAATGACACTATTCAAAAACTGGCAATTTTGTATGCGGATGTTACAGGTAGTACACATATTTATGAAAAATATGGGGATGTTATTGCTCGCGAAAACATCGGAACCTGCATATCAATCATAGCAGATGTTGTTTCCAGTCTCGGTGGCGAACTTGTTAAAACTATTGGTGATGAGGCTATGTGCTCATTCCCTAAACCAGACAAAGCAATAATCGCTGCAAAGGAAATGCATGAAGCACTTCGTGATGCTAGTGAGTCAGGAAAGTTTAGTATAGGAGAGTTACATGTAAAAATAGGTTGGCATTATGGGGCAGTAAAATATAGAGGAAATGAGATTATTGGTGAAGCCCCAGTAACCGCTCAGCAGATTATCAAACTTGCAAAAAAGGACGAGATTCTGACCAGTAGTAAAAGCATTGATGCCTTATCAGAAGAACTTAAGCAAAATGCACGATTTATAGATTCTCTGGAGGCAGAAGCCTGGGTTGGTCAACTAAAAGTTTATGGGATTCCATGGGAAGAAGACAAAGATGTAACGAGAATAGGTTCATTAACATCTGTCGAAGATGTGACAGTACACAAAGCGCTTCTGCTCGATTATACAGATAATCAAATTCGCCTTAATTCAGAACACCCCCATTGCCATATCGGTCGACATAAAGACAATGAACTTTGTGTCGATGGAAAATTCACATCAAAGTTGCATGCTGAGATTGTTTACAGACATGGCGTCTTTTATTTACGTGATAATAGTACAAACGGCACTGCGGTATATTTTGCCCATGGCAAATCTATTCGCTTGCATAGAGAGGAAGAAGTTCTTTCCGGTCATGGTACGATTTATTTTGGAGGTACTCCGTTAAACGACCCTCATGCTGGAGTTATATTTAGGTGCGTGGATATTTAATTTATTACTCAAATGAGCAAATGTTTTACAGATTTAACTTCAGGAGATATATGGGGTGGCTTAGCTGCTTCAGCAGTTGATCTGCCACAAACAATGGCATTTGGTATAGACATTATCAACACCATATGGTTTTGACGCTTCTCAAGGAGCAATGGTAAAGCTTACAATGCAGTAAGACTGTGTTTAACCGTGCATGCATGTTCTATAAGATCGCAAAGCAGTTCGTTTTAATTGTACAATCATGGCATGTCAGCATTTATCGCTATTACACCTCTCGCCATAGTATTTTTATTACTGGTTATTTTGCAATGGCCAGCTAAACGAACTATGCCGGTTGGTCTTCTGGTGACAATATTGCTGGCCTTGTTTTATTGGCAGGTTGCACCGATAACGATTGCTGCTGCCAGTATTGAAGGACTCATTATTGCGACAAAAGTACTCTATATAATATTTGGCGCATTATTGTTGTTATTTATGTTGGTTCAATCTGGAGCCGTAAGCACAATACGTCATGCCTTTACTAAAATTTCTCCTGATCCAAGAATACAAGCCATCATTATTGCCTGGACGTTTGGTGCTTTTATAGAAGGGGCATCTGGATTTGGTACGCCGGCTGCAGTAGCAGGTCCTTTACTTGTTGTGTTGGGCTTCCCTCCATTAGCAGCGGTGATGTGTGCGTTGATAATACAAAGTACACCCGTCTCTTTCGGTGCTGTTGGAACACCTATATTAATCGGCGTGCATGATGGTTTGGCCGGGCAAGCAATTGTAAACACTTATATTGAATCACATGCCCAATTCAACTCTATAAATGATCTGGTTTTTTCTATAGGTGCTCAGGTTGCTTTAATACATGCCTTTATTGGTAGTCTTATTCCATTATTTGTTGTTGCATTATTGACTCGTTATTTTGGAGCCAATCGTAGTTGGCGAGAAGGACTACAAGTCTGGAAATTTGCTTTATTTGCAGGACTGGTTTTTGTTATACCGTATGCTGTATTTGCCAATGTACTGGGCCCTGAATTCCCTTCATTGATTGGCGGCTTTATTGCGCTTATAACAACAGTCTCAGCCGCGAAGGCTGGTTTGTTTCAACCCAAAACAATATGGCAGTTTCCGGAAGAATCAGATTGGTTAGAAAACTGGAAAGCATCTGAGCCTATCCATCAAGTAGATATACATCAGAAAAAAATCCCTCTGTGGAAAGCATGCTTACCATACATTCTGATTGGTTTATTGTTAGTCGTTACTCGACTGCCAGAATTACCATTCAAAACGTTTTTATCGGGCTTTAAAATATCTGTACCGGCAATTCTGGGTACTCATATCAATACATCAATTAATTTTTTGTATTTGCCAGGAAGTATCTTCATTCTTGTTGTCCTTGTTTGCCTGCCATTGTACAAGATGTCGAAAGTTGAATGTTTTAGCGCATTTAAAAGTACCGCTCGGGCATTCAAAAATGCGGCAGTAGTATTTATCTTTGCAGTACCAATGGTCCGTATCTTTATTCAATCAGACATTAATAATGCTGATCTGGCTAGCATGCCGATTGAACTTGCGCAAACAATAGCGACTTTATCAGGTCAGGCATGGCCTGTATTTGCAGCGCCAATAGGAGCATTGGGTGCTTTTATTGCGGGTAGTAATACGATAAGCAATCTTACTTTTTCATTATTTCAATTCGGGATGGGTATAAAAATTGGTCTGTCTCCATTATTAGTTGTTGCCTTACAAGCAGTGGGAGGTGCTGCTGGAAATATGATCTGTATCCACAATATCGTCGCTGCATCTGCAACATGTGGATTATCAGGTCAAGAGGGTAATTTAATACGAAAAACAATTATACCAACCGTGTATTATCTGTTTATGGCAGCAATTATCGCTTTGATTTTGATTTGATCGTTCTATGAAAAAATATATTTTATTTTTATTTATATTTTTTATGGCTGCTTGTGGTCAATCGGATTTTGAACTTGGCTTACAAGCTTATGACGCTCATGAATATGAATTAGCATTTAACAAATTTTCAGCATTGGCCAAATCGGGCGATGGTAAAGCACAGAGTTACCTTGGTTTGATTTACGAAAGAGGGTTAGGCATAGAGAGGGATTATAATCAGGCGGCTGATTGGTACCAAAAGGCTGCAGAAAAAGGAGTGGCCGAAGCTCAAATTAGATTAGCTCAACTTTATATTCTAGGTCTGGGAGTCAAACGTGATTATTGGTTGGCATTAAAATGGGCGCGGAATGCCGCAGTACAGGGCAATGCAGAAGCTGAAGCAAATCTCGGCTTTATGTTTCATGAAGGAATAGGCGTTAAACAGGATTATAAAGAAGCGGTTAAGTGGTATCGAAAGGCTGCGGAACAAGGCACTGCCAGTGCTCAGCATGATTTAGGCGTAATGCTGGAAAATGGTCTGGGCATAGAACAGGATTATGCTGCCGCTATTGATTGGTATCAAAAAGCAGTTGCTCAGAATTTTGTGAATTCACAAAAAAATCTACTCAATATGTATCAAGAAGGCTTAGGTATACCAAATGATAATGCTGATGCACTAGCCTGGTTTACTACCGCAGCTCAAGAAAAAAAACTGATAGCGCAATATCATCTCGGAAATATTTATTTCAGGGGTATTATCGTTGAACAGGATTTCGTAAACGCTTATGCCTGGGTTGGTATAGCCGCTGCCGGAGGTTATAAACCGGCCGAGATTAAACGAGACGAAATAGAAGATTATATGACGCCCGATGAACGGGAAAGAGCACATACACTTGCAAAGGAACTGTGGAAAAAATATGGCTTGAATAATTCTGAAGAAACCAGCAAAAGTTAAAAATAAAATAATAGATTAAATCTATTCGCATACTGTTCTATTGATCGCGCCCAGGCAGATTTTTCTATCTCGATTACAAACATAAGTTTGTAGTATCTTCAGCAAAGTATTGGTGTTGCTTATAAAATTTAAATGTTAATCAACAATTATAAGTTCATTCGCTAATTCGTCTTTATCATCTTCGTTAATCGGAAAATGCTCAGCGAGCAATTTACCTGTTTGGGTAATACCATCAACAATACCTGTTGTGTATTGCTTTTGCCTGAAATTGGTAACGATACTGTCACAAATGCGACTCCAGTCCGCCTGACTTAATTTAGCGCTAATAGCATCATCCCCCATTATTCTGACCTGATGTTCGTAAAGAGAGATATAAATAAGTATGCCGGTGCTATCTTTAGTATTGCGTAAACGATTTTGTTGAAAGGCCGCGGCGGCGGCGCGATCGACTTCCGCTTCTACTTCACTGTCTGGGATGAAGGGCAGACGCAGTACAGGGAAGAAGTGAGTCAATAATACGCCTAATATGAAACCAAGAAGGATGGTTAAAAGAATTGACGTTAGGTCAAAATTAAAACTACTCCAACTTGTGGATGATGTGTCGTTATGAAATAGACACCAGCCTATCGCAACGCAAATTAAGGAGAAGATTAAACCGAATATATCTTCTGCTCGATCATAACGACCGGATGCACTGGCAATTACAGGAATGATTTCACCAGAAGTATGTTTTTCTGCATTAACGATTGCGTGTTTGATTGTATCGTGATCAGCAGTTGAAAAGAGAGTACTCGCTTTAATTAGACCTACCATGATCCTGATGCGCCTCCACCGCCTGATGAACCGCCACCGAATCCGCCGCCGGAACCACCTGAACCTGCATTACGTAATATGAAAAATAACAGAACCCCGATAGCGACAATTAATGCCCAGGCCCAGCCGCTGCGTCCTGTTTTAAATAAATTAATAATTAACATAACCAAACCAATAATGCCGATAATGAGCGCCGGGAAATACCACCATGGTGTAGTGGGTTTAGGTAATGCAAGTCCTCTTGCCATGGCATCGAGACCACGCACACCATCTAATATTCCCAGAGAAAAATCACCATTCTTAAATTGTCGGATAATGAGATTATCCATGATGTCCTGTGCTGCATAATCGTGTTTGCGACCCCAGTCTGCGCCAAGTTCAATGCGTGCTTTACGGTCTCCTTTAGAGACCAGAAGCAGAATACCGTAATTTCGATCTTGAAAACCAATGCCCCATTCATTAAAAAGCTCAGTTGCATAACCTTCTATGCCAAGGCTACTGGCAGCATGATGTGATAGTGAAGGTATTGTGACGACGTATATCGGAATTTTTTCCTCGGATAATATTTTGGAGGCGATAGAATTTATTTCATTGCGTTCCTTATCTTGAATGATATTGGCATTGTCGACAAAGTAGTCAGCCTCTGGTGGCTTGTCTGGAAACGTAACCGCGAAACTGTTCGTGAAAAACAACAGTAAAATAGAAACTGTAATTGCACTCTTAAATTTAAATTGATGTATATCTGATTGCAACTGTTTGCCTCCATTCTGATTATGTCTGCATGCTTTATAAATAAAATAGCACAGTTCTCTATTTTGTTCTCTTTCGATCAATAACAACATGACTTATCAATGCAATCTGGACTCGGGTCTTACAGAATCGCGCTTGATTTTTTCATGATTATCCCCATTTACAGTATCTATATTACTGAGTCTATTAATCAAAAACCTGACGAAAGATAAATCAAATCGTACTTAATTTATTCATAATCTTGACATGAATACAAAAGAGGCGGATTATCGCGCGCCATGAAAACTAATATTACAAAAAAGCAGGACTTTATGTGGCATCGCACTTATCTGTGTGTGGCCAAGTTTCGCCTGTGTGTTTGTGGGTTTTAATGATCTAATTTAAAGATTGTAAGCAGTTTCCCGAAAAGGCCGCAGGTGTTAAAACCCGCGGCCTTTTTTTATGGCCAAGGATGGCCGGTATGTCGCGAGAGGACAGGAGTCCGGAGCGGCGATGCCAAGGATGGCCGGTATGTCGCGAGAGGACAGGAGTCCGGATCGGTGCAGGAAAGCAGTGTTAAACGGAGGTAACAATTTAATACGACTAACTTAAATAATATATGGAGGCTCATAGAAAACAATGAGATAGTAAAATGAAACACAATAATAGAATTGCCAATTTAATAGTCTGGCTATTATTAATTTCTCAGTCTGTAATGGGGCAGGGGATTGATTACACCGCCAGAAACTATACAACATACTCTTGTCAGTTATTTGCAAAAGATGCTTATTTCGCTGCATATACTTACAAGGATGGTGTCGTGCTCCAGGATATCCTGGAGTTAATTGAACATGCGCCTGTTTCTGAAAACATGAAACATCGTGTATTTCAGGCAACTCAATTTGTGTGGAAAAACCAGTTGGACAATCCTGTATTAGCACAGAACCTGGCTATGGGTCTGTGTTTAAAGCCTAAACAAGAAATGGCGCCGATTGATGAGCCATGGGTAACTTCACCGAGGACAAGTAAGGAGTTTTTCTGAAGAATGTTAACCGCACAGGGATGTGCAATCTATTGTTCTACTCGAACTGAAGATAAGCTATCTTTTTTTCATTAATTCTTTTAATACATCAAAGGTAGAAATTATGCCTTCAAGATAATCACCCGTCATAACGAGGACATGGTGAACTTTATGTTTAGCCATTAATTCCATAGCGCCTGATACTGTTTCATCGGGGCTAATTTTGATTATTTCTTTTGAGCAAATTTCCCATGCTTTTATATCGCTCTTTTTGATACCTATTGATTCAGCGTAGATCATGTCCTGTTCAGTAATTATGCCAATAACATGTTTATCGTCATCAAGCACAACAACACTGGAAATAGAACTCCAGTCAATGTCCTTAAGTACGTTTTCGATAGTTGTATCTGTGTTAACGGTAACTACAGGACTGCATAACTCTGAGGCCAGCTTATTCATAATTATATGTACTCATCTAATATTGATACTACGGCAAGTAAACCAACACTTATATAAAGACGTAAATGGATCGTCTTTCTTATACAGTCCCAATAAACTTTATGTAACTAAAATAAATCTTCAATTGAGAGATAACGTTCTCCGGAATCATAACTAAAGACTAATACACGGCTGCCAGGTGCAAACTCACCTTCTTTCTGTTTGACGGCGGCTAAGGTTGCACCTGATGATATTCCGATAAAGATACCTTCTTCTCTAGTGCAACGTCGCGCCATTTCAAAGGAATCTTCTTCAGAGACGAGAACTGTACCGTCAAGGATATCAACGTTAAGAACATCGGGGACAAATCCAGCTCCTATGCCTTGAAGGCGGTGCAAGCCTTTTTCTCCACCACTGATAACGGGTGATTTTTCAGGTTCGACGGCAAACACTTTCAAATGTGGAAACTTCTCTTTTAACACTTCAGCACAACCAGTGATATGACCGCCAGTGCCAACACCGGTAATCATATAATCGATCCCTTCCGGGAAATCAGCCAGAATTTCTTGCGCTGTAGTTTCTCTATGCGCTTCTACATTAGCTGGATTTTGAAATTGCTGTGGCATCCAGCCGTTTGGATGTTCTTCCAATAACTCCTTGGCCTTGGCAATCGTACCGCCCATACCCAGTTCTTTCGGTGTCAAGACCAGTTCAGCACCAAGTGCATGCATATATTTACGACGTTCTATCGACATCGATTCCGGCATCGTGAGTATTAAACGATAGCCTTTGACAGCAGCGACCAGGGCCAAACCAATACCTGTATTACCGGAGGTAGGTTCAATAATAACCGTGTCTTTATTGATCAAGCCTTTAGCTTCCGCATCTTCAACCATGGCTTTGGCAATACGGTCTTTGATACTACTACAGGGATTGAAGCTCTCAGTCTTCATCCATACCTCAATATCGTCCCGAAATAAATTGTTAATAGCAATATGAGGAGTGTTACCAATAGTTTGCAGAATATTGTCGTATTTCATAATGATTTCCTGTTAATAACGTAAACGAGTCAGCGTCTTTACGCGTTTAGTAGTTTGATATTTCATTATAACGCTTGAATACCTTGAATAAATTAGTTTCTAAAATTGATGTTAATAATTGTATTGTATAGGTTTATTGCAGTTGGTGTTTTAAATGTATGTTATTGTTTTTATTGGTATAAAAAGATAGGTTGTGCGCAATTAAAATAGGTGGACATTTATCAGGATGCCTCTTATTCTGCGCGTGCCCAAGTATCAAACAATAACGAGGAAATTAATAATGACAATAAAAGTAGGTGATAGTATTCCAGCCAGTTCATTTATGTGGATGGGCTCAGATTCAGAAATTGACGTTCGCACCAGTACAAACGATGAAATATTCAAAGGTAAAAAAGTAGCCGTATTTGGTCTACCTGGTGCTTACACTCCTGTTTGTTCAGCAGATCATCTGCCCGGTTTCGTAAAAGTAGCTGAAGCATTATTAGCTAAAGACGTAGATAGTATTGTATGCATCTCTATAAATGATCCATTTGTTATGGACGCCTGGGCAAAAGAGCAGGGCGTTGGTGACAAAATCCAGATGCTTTGTGATCCAACCGCTGCATTTACCAAGGCAATTGGCCTTGAACTCGATCTAGCTGATTTTGGTCTTGGTATCCGTTCAGAACGCTACTCAATGATTGTTGATGATGGTGTTGTTTCTGCATTGAATGTTGAAGAAAGCATTCTTGCTTGTGATGCCAGTAGCGCAGACGCATTACTTGCACAGGCGTAAGCAACGTATTAGAAAATAATATCGCAAGATACGATAAGTCCACGCTATAACAATACGTGTGGAAAATGAGGAGTTAAACGGTAGTAAATGAAGAGGCCGTTTAATTCCTCATAAATTTTTATCCATTCTTATATGCTGAATTCCGGCATCATCAAATATGTCGCCATGTTCCTGAAAGCCATTTTTTTTATAAAAGTCGATGGCTTCGATTTGGGCGTTTAAAAACAGGTTTTTCATGCTCATTGTTATGGCTATAGACAAGAGTTCCTGCAACATCATTTTACCAATGCCATAATTTCTATACGGTTTTAAAACCGCCATCCGTCCAATTTGTCCCGATTTCAGTAAACGCGCAGTAGCAACATAATAATTATTCTTTTTCACGATCAGGTGTATGGCATCAATGTCACTGTCTTCCCATTCCAGTTCTTCCGGTACATTTTGCTCTTCGATAAAAACGCGAGTCCGGATGTCTCGTAGATGTGGTTCCATGTCACTCCAGGATACTTGCATCACATCAAACTCATTCATCGAAATAGAAACATCCCGCGTTATATAATTTATGAATTAGATCCAATGCTGATTCTTCATTACCAAATTTAAGTGTTTCTATATAGTCGAGGCGGTGTTGACTGGATAAATATTGAATTAAAGACAGTTGTTCTAATGCTAATTGCAGTTCGTTTCCCGCATAAAAGAATTTAAGGTTTTCATGATCTTCAATATACGAAAACCGAATATTTCCATAGCGATTTAAATATCCGTTTTGCTTGAATTGTTTTTTAAACGCATCATTATCCAGCTCATTCTGTTCGGTTTCATAATGATTCATGTCTTCAGTAATGAAACGACCAAACCAACTGGCAAATTCTGCATCATCAGAGACAGCCGAAAGTATCATTTCGCGCATCGAACGAATATGCTCAGTTTTAATTTCTCCAGATGAATCTTGTAGTTGTAAATCCTGGTCAGTGTAAAATTGATCCTTGGCTACATCATTAAAGTTTACCGTATAGGCGCTCAACAACTCCTTTTTTGAGGGTGCACGAAAGCCTACCGAAAAGGTCATGCAATCATCCAACGCAATACCATGATGCGCAACGCCCGGTGGCAGATAGAGCATATCGCCAGGCTCAAGTATCCAGTCTTGTTCAGCCTTAAAATCCGCTAGTATCTTTAACTCAAGTTCATCGAGAAAATCATCTTCTGTATAATCATGTTCATTAATATGCCAGTGCCGACGACCTTGTACTTGTAATAAAAATACATCGTAATTATCCAGATGCGGACCCACGCTGCCATTAACTGGCGCATAACTGACCATAATGTCATCGACACGCCAGACAGGCACAAAATTAAACTCATCAAGCAACTGATTAAGAGCAGGGATGTGATGATTAACAGCCTGAACTAATAAAGACCAGTGTGATTTTGGCAGACTGGTAAAATCGTGTTCCTGAAAAGGCCCGTGTTGTAGTTGCCATGAATTATCTTTTACGCGCTCCTGAATCAAGCGCGATTCGATACCTTCTTCGCAGGCCAGACCAGCAAGTTCTTCAGCAGTGATTGGACTTTGATAGTTCGGAAAAGATTGCTTTATCAACAGCGGTTTCTTTTGCCAATATTGTTTTAAAAAGTCCGCGGGACTTAAGTTACCGAGAAAATTCATATTAAAATTATGGCGATTATATTAATAATCAATAACTATTATATAGTTTTTAATTTACTTAATTAGTCGTTAAAAATGTTTGTATAAATATTATTTTTTAAATGTTCGAGATTTTTTCAATGCCGGATTTATTTCATCCAATTCAGCCTGAACCTGTTCGCGACTGCAATGATAAATAATCTCTCGTCCCATGACACTCCCAACGTAAGCTTGTTCGTTTTTAGTGGGTGTTAATTCGCATTTAATACTGTGCACTCCTTCGCCAATGACAACAGTGATTTGGCCGGGACGTTTATCATATACAAGTACATCCATCGTTTTGCCACTTTCTGTATTTGTGACTGTAATCGTTTCGTTTTGCATAGGTATATTTACTCTTGAGCCGTAATTAATAACTTTGTTTTATAGACTACTGGATACTATATTAGTAGGCTGCACAACGATATCACACTTATGAGGATGGTTTATGGGCGAACATGCAAAATTAACCCTTGAAGGCAAGGATTACGAGTTCCCTGTCTTTATTGGCAGCGAAGGGGAGAAGGCAATTGATATTTCCAGTCTGCGTGCAAAGACAGGCTATGTTACGCTGGACCCTGCTTATGTAAACACGGGTGCCACTACCAGTGCTATAACCTATCTGGATGGTGAGCAAGGTATCCTGCGCTACCGAGGCATTCCAATTGAACAATTGGCGGAACATTCCACCTTTGTCGAAACAAGTTATCTGCTAATTCACGGCCACTTACCGAATAAAGAGGAACTCCAACAATTCTCCGGTCTGTTAACCAGACATAGCATGATTCACGAAGACATGAAGCATTTTTTTGATGGTTATCCGCAATCAGCTCATCCTATGGCGATTTTGTCTTCCATGGTTTGTTCACTCTCTGCCTATTATCCGGAATCATTAAATGTTTATGAGAATATGGATATTCAGTCAACGCGTTTACTTTCGAAATTACGCACCATCGCGGCGTTCAGTTTTAAAAAGAGCATTGGTCAACCGATCATGTACCCACAAGATCGTTTAAGCTATTGTGAAAATTTCCTGCAAATGATGTTTGCTGTTCCAAGCAGAGATTTTGAATTTGATCCAGACATAGTGCGCGCACTGAATATATTGCTTATTTTGCATGCGGATCATGAACAAAATTGTTCAACTTCTACAGTACGCTTAGTCGGTTCCAGTCAAACTAATTTATATGCTGCAATGAGTAGCGGCATACTCGCTTTATGGGGCCCGTTACATGGCGGTGCTAATCAGGCTGTAATTGAAATGCTGGAAGAGATTCAACGTTCGGGAATGAAATGTTCAGAGTTCGTCGAAAAGGTTAAAGATAAAGACTCTAAAATAAAGCTGATGGGTTTTGGACATCGGGTTTATAAAACCTATGATCCGCGCGCGAAGATTCTTAAAGAGATGACAGACTTGATACTCAGTAAAAAAGGAAAAAGCGATCCGTTATTGGATCTTGCCAAGGAACTTGAAGAAGCAGCATTAACCGACCCTTATTTTATCGAACGCAATCTTTATCCGAATGTGGATTTCTACAGTGGCATACTCTACAAGGAAATGGGAATTCCGATAAACATGTTCACTGTGATGTTTGCTATAGGCCGTTTACCCGGCTGGATTGCACAATGGAAAGAAATGATGGATGACCCAAATAGCAAAATCGGTCGGCCACGACAGATCTACACGGGCGCAACTGAACGGGAATATGTTGCGATGGATAAACGGTAGTAGCGGTTTTAAAGCGGGTGAATTGTATTCACCCGCTACAGATCTAAAATAGGAATTCCCTGCCAGTTCCAGGTCTTTAGTTTTGATTATTCAGTATCATCCGGATCATAGCCCAGATTTGGTGAGAGCCAGCGTTCCATGGTTTTGTAGTCCATTCCTTTTCTATGCGTATAGTCTTTTACCTGATCGCGATTGATCTTACCTAAGCCAAAATATCTTGAGTCAGGGTGCGAGAAGTACCAGCCAGAGACTGCTGCTGTCGGATACATCGCAAATGAATCTGTGATTTCTATTCCGGTATTTTCTTTAACCTTGAGGATTTCCCACAATAATACTTTTTCAGTGTGATCCGGGCAAGCAGGATAACCAGGAGCAGGGCGTATGCCTTGATAAGCCTCACTGATTAATTGTTCGTTATCGAGCGCTTCATCTGAGGCATAACCCCAGAATTCTTTTCTTACTTTTTCATGTAAGCGTTCAGCAAAGGCTTCCGCCAGACGGTCGGCAAGTGCTTTTACCAGGATAGCGCTGTAGTCATCATGATCTGCTTCAAAGGCGGCGATTTTTTCTTCAATACCAAAACCCGTCGCGATAGCAAAGGCACCAAAATAATCTTCAACGCCCGTTTCTTTAGGCGCAATAAAATCAGCTAAGGCATAGTTAGCCTGACCGGGCGGTTTAACTGTTTGTTGTCGTAATGAATGTATTGTTGTTAACAATCCATTACGTTTTTCATCGGTATAGACTTCAATATCATCATGACCGATTGAATTCGCAGCGAAGAGCCCATAAACACCTTTTGCCGTAAACCATTTTTCGTCGACTATCTTTTTCAGCATTGACTTGGCATCGTTAAACAGGCGCGTTGCTTCTTCACCAACGATCTCATCAGACAAAATTCTTGGGTATTTGCCTGCCAATTCCCATGCAACAAAGAAGGGCGTCCAATCGATACAGTCTGCAAGTTCATCCAGGGGGTAATCTTCGAGTACGTGCATACCTAATTGTTTTGGTTTTGTCGGGATGTAGTTATCCCAGTCTATAGGCGCACGATTTTGTCGTGCTTCTTCCAGAGTTAACCATTTTATTCTTTGCTGTTTGCCAGCATGACGTTCACGTAGGGTGTCGTATTCTTCACTGATTTCTTTTACAAAATCAGCTTTCATTACATCACTGATTAACTTGGTCGAAACACCGACTGCACGTGATGCATCTTTAACGTGGACGACGGGATGGTCATAACCAAGATCTATTTTTACTGCGGTATGCGCGCGCGATGTGGTTGCACCACCAATCATTAATGGTAAATCAAAACCCTGTCGTTGCATTTCTTTCGCGACATGGACCATTTCATCTAAAGACGGTGTGATTAAGCCACTTAAGCCAATGATGTCTGCATTATGTTCACGCGCGGCATCCAATATCTTTTGAGCAGGAACCATTACACCGAGATCGAATACTTCAAAGTTATTACATTGCAATACGACGCCGACGATATTTTTACCAATATCATGCACGTCGCCTTTAACCGTAGCCATGATGATCTTGCCATTACTTTCTCTATCACCATCACCTTTTTCTGCTTCTATATAAGGGATTAGATAAGCCACTGCCTTTTTCATGACGCGGGCACTTTTAACCACTTGTGGTAAGAACATTTTGCCAGCGCCAAATAGATCCCCAACGATATTCATACCGTCCATTAGCGGTCCTTCAATTACATGGATGGGTTTAGCGGCTTGTTGTCGTGCTTCTTCAGTATCTTCTTCTACGTAATCCGCGATACCTTTTACCAGAGCATGCGCTAATCTCTCTGCAACGGTGCCTTTACGCCATTCGAGGTCTACTATCTTTTCTTTTGCTGCGCCACCTTTTACCGTTTCGGAAAATTCGACCAGTCGATCAGTTGCATCTGCACGACGATTTAATAAAACGTCTTCGATGTATTCCAGTAAGTCTTTCGGGATTTCATCATAAATACCGAGTTGTCCGGCATTGACGATAGCCATGTCCATGCCTGCTTGTATGCCGTGATAAAGAAAAGCGGCGTGCATGGCTTCACGCACCGGGTTATTACCGCGAAAAGAAAAAGACACATTACTTAATCCACCGCTCACTAATGCATGCGGCAGGTGTTCTTTAATTAAACGTGTGGCTTCAAAGAAGGAGACCGCATAGTTGTTATGTTCCTCCATGCCAGTCGCCACGGTAAGGATATTCGGATCGAAGATGATATCTTCCGGTGCAAACCCAACCTTGTTAACTAATATGTTATAGGAACGTTTACACAGTTCAAAACGGCGTTCGGTCGTGTCGGCTTGGCCCGCTTCATCAAAGGCCATTACCACAACAGCAGCACCATAACGTTTAACCAGTCTGGCGTGTTCGATGAATTTCTCTTCACCTTCTTTCAAACTGATCGAATTGACGATGCCTTTTCCCTGCACACAACGCAGACCGGCTTCTATAACACTCCATTTGGATGAGTCAATCATGATCGGAACGCGGCTGATATCCGGTTCAGAGGCAATCAGTTTCAGGAAGTCGGCCATTAATTGCTCGGACTCGAGCATGCCTTCATCCATACAGATGTCGATAATCTGCGCGCCATTCTCCACCTGTTGGCGCGCCACTTCCAGCGCTGCATCCAGATCTTGATCTTCTTTAATCAATTTCAGAAAACGTGGTGAACCGGCAACGTTAGTCCGTTCACCAACATTCACAAAATTAACTTCCGGAGTGATATTAAAAGGCTCGAGTCCACTGAGTCGCTGATGGACGGGAAGTTTGGGTAAGTTCCTCGGAGTAATATCAGCGACAGCCTTGGCCATAGATTTGATATGGGCCGGTGAGGTGCCACAGCAACCACCTACAATATTTAGTAGTCCTGAAGATGCCCATTCCTGAATATGCACCGCCATAGGGTCAGCATCGAGGTCGTATTCTCCGAATTCATTCGGTAATCCAGCATTAGGATGAGCGCTAATATAACACTGAGAAAATCTAGAAAGTTCTTCAATATATTGACGTAAGTCATTGGGACCTAAGGCACAATTTAGTCCAACTGTAAGTGGATTCGAGTGCCTCACCGAATTCCAGAAGGCCTCGGTAGTTTGTCCTGTCAATGTTCGTCCAGAGGCATCGGTAATGGTGCCTGAGATCATGATCGGTCGGTTGACTTCGTGATCTTCGTAGAATTGATCAATTGCGAAAAGCGCTGCCTTGGCATTCAAGGTATCGAATATCGTTTCGACCAGAATCAGATCGGCACCACCATCTATCAAACCGCGTAATGCCTCGGTATAGGATTCGACCAGTTCTTCATAGGTGACATTACGATAACCGGGGTTGTTAACGTCCGGTGATATCGAACAGGTTCGGTTAGTTGGCCCGAGAACGCCGGCTACAAAACGCGGTTTGTCCGGGTTTTGCTGTTCGAATTCATCTGCGACAGAACGGGCGAGGGCAGCACCGTCTTTGTTCAGTTCGTAGACCAGATCTTCCATCTGGTAATCGGCCATTGCGATGGAGGTCGAGTTGAAGGTATTGGTTTCAACGATATCCGCGCCAGCATCAAAATAGGCTTTATGGATGGATTTTATAATATCGGGGCGTGTAATCGATAAGAGATCATTGTTTCCTTTTAAGTCACAAGGATGATCTTTGAAGCGTTCACCACGATAATCGTCTTCTTCCAGTTGATAAGACTGAATCATCGTACCCATAGCGCCATCCAATATCAGGATGCGGTCTGCCATAAGTTGTTTAAGTTGTTCTGTTTTATCCGTCATTTCGCATATCACTTTATTATATTTGATAATTAAAACGATTGACGGTTTATTGAAGAGCCGTCATCTCGCTTAGTGTTAACTATTAAGCGAGCGCGGTTTTTTAGTGCTACGACTGAGCCTGGCAACAGCGTTTACTGTTGTCGCAGCGCTCCTCAGAACGTATTTGAAGGATGCGAAGTATAGACTATGACACTCTCTATTCCAAGATTAGTGGTGTGCTTGTGCTAAAAAATAGTTATTCAGTAATAGCATGTGAGGTCTTGGGACGTAATATAAACCACGCGATGTAACCAATAGGCCAGACTAATAAGACCCATGTCATGCCTTTGGTCAATGCTAACGCAGCAGCAATGACAAAGATAAGCGGTAAAATCGCACCTTTAGCGCCCATATCACGTGTGGCAGCGTCACCGTATATCCAGAGTATGCTGCACACATAAACCGAGCATAAAATAATGAAGATAAATACTTCCGTTGAGTTACTAAATGTAAAGGACACTGTTTTTCTCCTGAAATTTCTATAAAGAAATTAATCTTTCATATGATGCCTGGCATTAACGGGCCGCATCGTGGCATTCGCAATCAATGCGACAAATAAAATGACTGCCATCAGATACATCGTTGTGTTGTAAAGGCTAGATGTTGGATCGACTGTTCCAATGGGTGCTATTTCCATCAACTTGCTTATGGTTACTGTTTTGGCGGCTACCAGTTGATCGAGTTGATCGAGACCGGCACCAAACTTTGCCTGAAAATCAGCCGGGCTAATCTTTGATACTAAATCAGTAATTGCATTCTTTACTGATATTTCTCGCAAAGACGTAATTGCCAGAGGCCCAAACACACCCGCGCTGGCCCATGCAGTTAATAAACGACCATGTATACCGCCGACATATTTAGTACCAAAGATATCGGCCAGATAAGCCGGTATGGTTGCAAAACCACCACCATACATGGTGAAAATAATCATTGTGGCAGCATAAAAATAAACCAGCCAGACCACAGAGGGATTTACACTCACCTGATGTGCCGTATAAGGAATTGAGCAATAGAGAATGATGCCGAGAGTAAAAAAGACCCAATAGGTATTCCGGCGGCCAAGATAATCTGAGGCACTTGCCCAGACAAATCGACCGACCATATTAAATGCACTAATCATCAAGACATAGGTTGAAGCAAAGCCAAAATCGACAATATTGGGCAGGGTAGAGCCAAATATTTCATTCATCATCGTTTTGGCAACGGCTAAAACACCGATCCCGGCGGTTACGTTAAAACATAACACGATCCAGAGTTGGTAAAACTGCGGTGTTTTTAATGCCTCATCAATATGTACGCTATGGTGGGAAATCATGGCGTGTTGTGAATCCTCAGGGGGTGGTACCCAGCCTTTTGGCTTCCAGCCTTCAGCAGGGACTCTATAGCCAAATGCAGCACACATCATTATGACAAAATAGACTGCGCCCAAGGTAAAAAAAGCTTGTGCCACACCAACGGTACCGGTTCCAACAACATAAACACCGGCATCACCCGGCACCAGCATATTGGCAATATCATTGGCACCAACGATAACGACTTCTTGAAGGTTGCCTGCGATTTCAGCGAGGCGTCGGCCTGATTCATCGGTAGTTAATGCGACACTCTCAACAGTACCGAGATAATCCGGTGCTTTGTAAAATAACTTGATAAAAGGTTCGATCATGAATTTAGCAATCATGGCGCCACCACCGAAGCCCATAATGGCAATACCCGTAGCCATACCACGTCTGTCTGGAAACCAACGGATAAGTGTACTTACAGGGGAGACATAACCTAGTCCTAAACCACAGCCGCCGATAACACCGTACCCCAGATAAAGTAGCCAAAGTTGTCCAGTTAATATACCTATGCCGCCAATCACGAAACCACCACCCCAGCAAAAGGCAGCGACAGTCCCCACCATGCGTGGCCCCACTTTTTCTAACCATTTACCAGCAACGGCGGCGGATAGTCCGAGGAAAACAATTGCAACAGTAAAGACCCAGACTACGCTTTTCAGCGTCCAGTCATCTGCCGCACTGGTGACGACACCAAGACGTTTTATCAGGGAGGGATTGAATAAACTCCATGCGTAAACTGAGCCAATACAAAGATGAATGCCTAAGGCGGCCGGGGCAATTAACCATCGATTAAAGCCTTCTTTAGCGACGATATGTTGTTTAGACAATAGATCAAGCATGAATTGTTAACCCCTCTGGCAGAACTGTTATGTATTTACAGGTGTCACATTAATATTTTTATTCAGGCAAATAGTTATTATAAATATTATTGTTCGTTGCCTGATTTTTAGATTGCAATCAAATTTTTCATTTGACTAAGACAGGATAATCAGTATTCTGCGCGATTGAAAGTATTAGGTGCCAACTACATTACAGTAGTTGTGTTAAACGGGAAGTCGGTGCGTATTTTTTACAATGCCGACGCTGCCCCCGCAACGGTAAGCGAGTCAAATCTATTCATTAAGTCACTGTGTCGACTGTATTTAATCGGCATGGGAAGGCGAATAGACCAATGCTAACTGCATTACTCGTAAGCCCGGAGACCGGCCTGATATTACTAAACCACGCTGCGGGCGGCTGTGCAGGCTATTCAATTGACCTCGATTGTTTTCTGTAGTCATTTCAATGCCTCTTTGTATCTCCCCAGCATAATGAAATTAAATGGTGCGGCGGGCACCTTGGGAAGTTCTGCATTGACTAAGATTATTTTAAAGTTTTACTTCTGTTCATTTCTATCATTAACAAGTTTTGTTTCGGCTGCGAGTTTCGATCTAGACCCATTGACCGTAGTTTCGACTCGATTAGATAAAGAAATAGCTTACGCACCAAAAAATGTCACCATCATAAGTTCGGAACAAATTGAACGATCTCCGGCAAAAACCATTCCTGAATTACTCTCTTTGGAAGCTGGAATTTTAAGCCGAAGTACGTTTGGTAATTCAGCGGTCAGAAGCACGATAGATATACGTGGGTTTGGTGCCAGCTCGACTCAAAATACATTAATATTGCTTGATGGTCGCCGTTTAAATGATGTCGATCTCTCGAGTGTCAATTACACCTCCATTCCTATAAATAATATTGAACGAATTGAAGTTGTCCGTGGTTCCGGTGGTGTGCTCTATGGCGATGGTGCTGTCGGTGGCGTAATTAACATTATTACCAAGCGTGCAAGTCCAGGAAAAAAAACAGTCCTTGCAAAAGCTGCTTTTGGTTCTTTTGCAACAAGTGAATTTAAAGGCGGGTTATCTACTGCAACAGAAAAGTACGGGATCAATATTGCCGCAAATTATATCGATTCAAATGGATATAGAAGCAACAATGATCTCAGGCAAAAAAATATTCAGGCGGATCTGAGACGTGATCATGTTGGTGGTGAGATATTTGTTAAGACCGGGGCATCTGATCAGGATTTAGATCTTCCGGGAAACAGAACAGTTGATCCAACCATCGGGCTTGATGAATTAGGCAGAGACAGAAGAGGAACTAATACGCCAGATGATTATGCGAATGAGAAAATTGAGTTTATTACTGCTGGCATTAAACAAAAATTCAACAATGGCATAGATGCTATTTTCGATGTTGGTTTTCGTCATAAAAATCAAAACACCTTTCTCGAACAAGCTGGTTTCCCAAATTCACTAGACACCGATCTTGATGTCTGGTCTTTTACCCCGCGCATGAAACTTGAGCCTGAACTATTTTCTACCAGCCACAACCTTACTGTTGGCGCTGATATTTACTATTACAATTATAATTCTGATACAGCTCCCACATTTGCAACCATTAATACACCTGTGCATAAAGTAGGAATGGATCAAGAGAGTTATGCAATCTACGCAAATGATTTAGTCGGTATTACAGATGCTTTCTACTTTGAGTTTGGAATTCGTTTACAGCATATTAATGTCAGTGCAAAGGACCAGTTTGATGCTACCGCTCCGGGTGGGGCATTCGATTCAGGTGCAGGCGTTTTTTCTAAAGACGATACTGAAGAAATGTATAATCTGGGACTTCGTTATTTATTCAACGATGTCTTATCAGTTTATGGCAACGTTGGCAGAAGTGTACGTTTTGGAGCCATAGATGAAATCTACCAGTTCAATGCGCTTTTTTTAAGAGAGTTTTCAGTCATAGACCCGCAAACATCCAAACATTTGGACGTTGGATTAAACTATGATGCTGAAAAAATATCAGGCTCTGTTTCTGCCTACTATATGGATCTTAAAGATGAGATTCACTTTAATCCGGCAACGTTTACTAATTTGAATCTCGATCCTACTGAACGCAAGGGTATTGAGTTAACGGTTAAATTTACGCCGTTGGTTAATTTCTCAATAAATGGTAATTATGCTTATATCGAATCAACGTTTGATGAAGGTCCTTTTGCAGGCAATGAAGTACCTCTAGTTCCCAAGCATACTGCTAGTCTATATGCTAATTGGGATATTAATCATTATTTCTCCCTGGCTACATCATGGCGTTATGTCGGAAAAAAACGCTTCGACAACGATCAAACTAATGATTTTGGTCAGGAAATACCCAACTATGATATATGGGATTTAAAATTAACCGGTAGCTATCAGGCATGGTCTAGCAGTTTTTCTATCAATAATATACTTGACGAAAAAGCATTTGATTTTGGTGTAAGAAGTACCGGCGTCGCTGGCAGATATAATGGGCAACCATTGCCAGAACGGAGTTTCACAATATCGATAGGTTATAATTTTAATTAAATGCTAAAATAATAAAATATCGAATGTTTATTCAAAAATCTACACAGGTGTATAGCTATGTCTAACAAAAATAATGTGATTTTATTTTTACTAATCTTAATCGTGGCTTTTTCACGACTTGTGCCACATCCACTCAACTTTACACCTATAGGAGCGCTTGGTCTTTTTGCAGGGGCTTATCTTCTTGATCGTAGATCGTGGATGTTACCGCTATGCGCACTACTGTTGAGTGATTTTTTTATTGGATTTTATGAACCCATTGCGATGATATTTGTTTATCTTGGGTTTGCTTTAAGTGCGTTTTTAGGCCGTTTCCTGTTATCAGAAAAACGCGCCGCTCTCAGGATAGGTGGAGCGGCCCTTTGTTCAGCAACTATATTCTTTATCTTGTCTAATTTTGGAACATGGCTAAGCGGCACATTATATCCAATGTCGTTAGCAGGTTTGACCCAATGCTATGTGATGGCGATACCATTTTTCGGTAATACTCTATTGGGCGATCTTTTTTATACGGCAGTATTATTTGGTTTCTTTGAAGCGACTCAAACATGGATGCAAAAAAGATACATCACTAAAACAGCCTGATTTAACAACAAAAGAACAAGGCAATGGCTAATCGATTGACTAAAATATATACCTGTACCGGCGATGATGGCACGACGGGTTTGGCGGATGGTCTGCGTGTTGATAAATCCAGCATTCGTGTTGAAGTGATGGGTAATATTGATGAACTAAATAGTCTCATCGGTGTTCTCGAAGCGAATGATATACCGGATGATATTTCGGGGTATTTATTGAACATACAACATCGATTATTCGATATGGGCGGAGAGATAGCAGTGCCAGGTAAGGCAACGATTGCGCCTTCCTCAGTAGATAGGATTGAAGAACTCATTGATAGCTATAACGAAGACCTGCCAAGGTTAAAAGAATTCATATTGCCAGGAGGAGCGTTGACAGCGTCAATTTGTCACTTAGCCAGAAGTGTCTGTCGGCGGGTAGAGCGTAGCCTGGTCTGTATGAGTAGATCGGAATATGTCAATCCAGAAACCATACGTTATATTAATCGTTTATCTGATTTGTTATTTGTTCTTGCACGAACCCTGAATCAGGGGAAGGGTGGTAAGGAAATATTCTGGGATAGCGAACGATTAAAACGTTCTGTCTAATAAACTAATATTTTTTGTGTAACTCCATTATTCGTCCTTCGCGTTTCATGTCGAGTTTTTCAAGGAATGACATACCTAATAATGTGACCACTGGAAAATCACCTTCATGGACAGCACCTTTTACATTTCGTAGTTCTATATCGCCCACCTTTACTTTATTTAGATTGACAACATAAACTTTGTCTTTACCTGATGCTGTATAGGAAAAACGTTCCTCGCCAGTATATTTATAATCAATCCCAAGTTTTTTGGCCACATTACTATTCATTGAAACCAGGGTCGCACCTGTATCAACTACAAAGCTAACGTGTGAACCATTGATTGAGCCGCTGATGCTATACATCCCACCAGCGTCAGGTGTAAGGATTAATTTTTTACCATCAGTCGGCTTTTTGAATTTATTTCCAATATGCGTCCCCAGAACATAGGTTTCTTGATCACCATCAATTTCAATTATCGCTTCTTTACTATTAGCTTGAATCAACAAAACACCTTCCGGGCTTGCTATCCCTTTTGCCAGTACACGTTGCTTCCCATCGATAGTAACAATTGCCTTATCTTGAAATAGACCATTGATAATAATTTTCTCAATAGCATATGCTGATTGACATATAAGTATTAGAGCTAAATACAGAGCTAGTCGATTTATTTTAGAAAAAGACATTAAAGCTTAAATTGTTATTTATTTATAAAATATTAAATGTAATGATTTGAAACAATATTTTTATAAACGTTCTGTTAAGAGATAAATGATTAATCATGATTATTATATTAAAACCTGATTCCGATAAGGGTAGCACCGAATACACTAATTTAGTGGAATATCTGGATAGCTTGCCGAATATTACGATTCGCATGCATGAAGAAATCGGTGAGCATCAACGATTAACAGAGTTTTATCTTGTTGGCGATACCTTGCCATTAGATGATTCATATATTGGTAATTTACCGCTGGTGGAACGTGTTGTCAGGGTTTCACGCGAATACCGTGTTCTGGGTCGACATAAAGAAGACAGTCGAGCCAGCTATTTTGATTATAATGGTGTCAGATTCGGTCAAGACGAGTTTAATATTTTTGCTGGTTTATGTGCGGTCGACACGCGTGAACATGTTGAAATCATGATGCGTGCCTTAAACGAACTAGGACTAAACTGCACCCGTATGGGCGCATATAAACCGCGTACCAACCCTTATTCATTTCAGGGATATGGCAAAGGGTGCTTGCCCTACGTGTTTGAATTGGCAGGAAAATATGGCATAAAAGTCATCGCCATGGAGATTACGCACGATATTCATATAGATGAAATTAGTGAGGCACTGGAAAGCTCAGGGAATCCAACTGGAGTGATGTTGCAAATTGGTACCCGTAATACTCAAAATTTTGAGTTGTTGAAAGCCGTAGGGCGACAACGGAAGTTTCCTGTGTTAATCAAAAGAGGCTTCGGCATTACACTCGAGGAATCGTTAAACGCGGCTGAATATCTCGCCAGCGAAGGCAACCATAATGTCGCGTTTTGTCTGCGTGGTATGAAGACCAATATGGGTGATCCACATCGTAATCTGGTGGATTTCGCGCATGTGCCAGTGGTTAAACGCTTTACACACATGCCCGTTTGTATTGATCCATCTCATTCAGTTGGCTCAAGAGACTATGACCCTGACGGAATTCTGGATGTCATGCACGCTGCTGCACAAGGGGTTATTGCTGGTGCAAACATGGTTTTGGCAGATTTTCATCCAGCACCAACAAAGGCTCTGGTTGACGGACCACAAGCTTTAATGATGAATGAACTGGAATGGTTCATTGAAGATTTGAAACTTGCTCGGGAAACTTACCTTAAACGAGTCGCTTTACACGATAAATATTTTGTTACGACTTAATCTAGCGTTATTTCTCTGATTTGAGATATATTTTTAAGTGTCCAATTATTTATAGCCCACTGAAGTATCTCTTGAACGGATGCGTTAGATAAATGTTTCTCCGGTGATTGCCCCAGAAATACTAATGCTTTAGTCAAAGTTTCTGCCGGATTATCGATATAATCCGCTTTTGCGGTAGAGGCTTTACTTAGTTTATTTCCGTATTTGTCAATTACGACAGGCAAGTGTGTGTAATGAGGTGTAGCCGATTCAAGTAGTTTTTGTAAATAGATTTGCCTGGGGGTTGAATCGATTAAATCGGCACCCCTCACAATATCTGTAATAGACTGTTCTGCGTCATCAACTACGACAGCCAAGTGATAGGCAAATTGCCCATCTGCACGTTTAATTACAAAATCACCAACCTCGGTGTGCAGTGATTGAGAATAGGAGCCTTGCAATTTATCATTAAACGAAATATCACGGTCATCAGTTTTGATGCGTATTGAACGTCCTGTTTTGCCTTTTGCGATACCATTACGGCATGTGCATGAATAAGGACTCTCTGCTATTTCTTTACGTGTACATGCACAGGGGAAAGTGAGCCCGGATTTGTTTAGCCGTTCAAGAGCTGATTCATAGAGTGGAATGCGCTGGCTTTGATAGACGACTTCGTCATCCCAGAATAATCCGAGGTTTTCGAGTTGATGAAGAATGATCTTGTCTGCACCATTAACGGTCCTTTGTGTATCTATGTCTTCTATTCGAACCAGCCATTTACCTTTCCGTTGACGAGCCTGTAAATAGCTACCTAAGGCAGTAACGATAGAGCCAAAATGAAGTGGGCCGCTTGGACTTGGGGCGAATCGACCAATATAGCCGTTGCTCGGCATAGTGAAACAATTAAATCGTTGTGAGTCTATTCAGGAACAAACTTTAATGTGAAACCTGAATAATGGAGAATGAAAAGAAAAATTATATTTCACTTTCACACTAAACGTTATTTAACCTAACTGACGTTCTTTAATCTCATCCAGCGTTTTGCAATCAATACATAGAGTTGCAGTCGGCCGTGCTTCAAGTCTACGTACACCGATTTCAATACCACATACTTCACAATAGCCATAATCGCCACTATCCAGAGTCAAGATTGCTTCATCAATCTTTCTGATCAGTTTTCTTTCTCTGTCTCGAGTACGTAATTCCAGTGCGAATTCTTCTTCTTGAGTAGCTCTATCATTTGGGTCAGGGAAGTTAGATGCTTCGTCTTTCATATGGTTGACGGTTCGATCAACTTCTTCCATCAGATCACGTTTCCAGGCATTTAATATGGTACGGAAATGTTCTGTTTGCTCTGTGCCCATGTAATCTTCACCTTTTCTTTCTGTGTAAGGTGCAACTTTTGTTTTTTTATCTGTTTTAGTGGTGATCTTGGTTACTTTTGCCATTCCTTTATTATTCTTCTTCTTTGCAGGTTTAACGGATTGTTTTTTTACGACCGTTTTTTTAGCCGTCTTTTTCGGAGTAATTTTTTTCTTGGAAACTTTCTTTTTGGCAGCTGTCTTTTTCTTAGCTACTTTTTTCCTGGAAACTTTCTTTTTGACGGCCGACTTTTTCTTAGCTACTTTCTTTTTCGAAGCAGCTTTTTTCTTGGCAACCTTTTTCTTTGCCGTTTTTTTAGGAGCGACTTTTTTCTTGCTAACCTTCTTCTTTGTTGAAGGCGCCTTCTTTTTAGTCACTTTCTTTTTAGCAGTTTTTTTACTCGTTTTTTTCTTGGTAGCCATTCCAAGTCTCCGACCTATAAAAATCAGCGTGCATCTATACCAGAAAGGTTGAAGCTAAGCAATAAATTATCAATTAATAATAATTTCATTATTTCATTCCTGGTGTCTCTACGTAAAGCCTGGTTGCTCCAGCAACAGCGACTGGCATAGCCAAAAAATTAACAACCGGGATCATGGTTAATAACATGACGCCGGTTCCGAAACCAAAAGCAAGTTGACGATTATCTGCGAATTTTTCACGCTGTTGTTTAAAAATAATGTCATGATTTCCCATTGGATAATCGCCATATTCTATAGCCATCATCCAGGCCGTGAATAAAAACCAGATCATCGGCGCTGCTACATTAACCATTGGTATGATAAATAATATCAGAAGGGGAATTGCCCGGATAATAAAATAAAGCAATTTTTGAAATTCAGACTTGATTGATAGAATAATAACCTGCAACAAGGCTTGTTCATTTTCAGACATGATTTCATTGCCTGTTAATGACCTTTCGACTGCGGCGGCTAAAAACCCGTTAAACGGGGCCCCAATCAGGTTGGCAATAATCGAAAAACCAAAGAAGACTATCGTTAATGCAACGATTACAAAGATAGGCCAAAGCAACCAGGTTAACCATTCAAGCCATTGCCATTGTGCTAACAGACTACTAATCAATTCATTTAATGAGGTTGCCCCATAGATGATAACGCCAGCAAATAAGAGACTGTTTATAAGTAATGGGATGACGACATATAGACGAACCCCGGGTTGCAGAATTAACTTGAATCCTGACAACAGGTAGTTGAAACCTTGTTTAAATTGATTCATTACTATTTCTTAATCCAGTAACGGTCAAACGGGAGACCATCCCTCTTTGATATGTTCAACAGCAACACTGGTATAGATTCCACCTCTTACATTGAAAGTAGCGGTTAATCGCATAAATCGTGGTGCACTTGCTGTTACTAAATCATCCAGAATTTTATTGGTAACGGCTTCATGAAAGGCGCCTTGATCACGATACGACCAGACATAAAGTTTTAATGCTTTTAATTCGACGCATAGTTCATCCGGAATATACTCAATTTCAAGTGTAGCGAAATCAGGCTGGCCTGTTTTAGGACATAAACAGGTAAATTCAGGAATCTCAATCCGGATAGTAAAATCACGTTCCGGTTTAGGATTTGGGAATGTATCAATTGCATCAGTAGCTTGGGTGGACATACTGTAAAATTCTCTATTAAGTTACAAAAATCGAACCATAACATAGTTCATTTATAATGTTATTGCATAGCTGAACAGTAATTTTTTACATATATTAAAACATTAATCTAATCATATAGATATGATTATAAGTTAATGTAAAATATAGTTCATATATTCACTTGGACAGAGAACATGATCTCTAGTATCGTATCGCCCCATGCGTTTATGCAATATAAAACTTTCAGGCTTTAAATCATTTGTAGATCCGACCAATCTTATCATCCCCGGTAGCCTTGTTGGCATCGTTGGACCGAATGGTTGTGGCAAGTCAAATATTATTGATGCTGTTACATGGGTAATGGGAGAGAGCTCTGCCAAACATCTCCGTGGAGAATCATTAACCGACGTCATTTTTAGTGGTTCCAGCTCCCGACAACCTGTTGGCCAGGCTTCTGTTGAACTCGTATTTGATAATACAGAGAAAAAGCTTGGCGGACAGTACGCCAGTTACAATGAAATATCAGTTAAACGACAGATAAATCGCGATGCTGTTTCAACTTATTATCTAAATGGTACACGTTGTCGCAGAAGAGATATTACAGCTATCTTTTTGGGAACCGGTTTGGGTCCCCGTAGTTATGCCATCATTGAACAGGGCATGATTTCAAGGTTGATTGAGGCTAAGCCTGAAGAATTGAGGGTATTTATTGAAGAGGCTGCCGGCATATCCAAATATCGCGAACGCCGACGTGAAACAGAAAATCGTATAAGACATACGAAAGAAAATATTGAGCGTTTAACTGACATTCGAGAAGAGCTAGAGAAACAATTAAACCATTTGCAACGACAGGCAAAGGCTGCTGAACGTTATAAAAACCTGAAGCAGGAAGAACGTAAATTAAGCTCGGAACTTCTGGCGCTTAACTGGCGTGATTTAAACACTGAAATGAGTAAACTTCGGGAGGAGGCTGGCAAAAGAGAAAATGCGGTAGAAGCTTCCATCGCAAGAGTACGCGAAACTGAAGCGGCGATAGAAAAACAACGCGATGGACTGAGTGAAGCAAACCAGCACTTTAATAATATGCAGTCCGAGTACTATAAAGTGGGAAGCGACATCTCTCAGTATGAACAAAAACTACAGCATACACGTGAAAAAATCACATCTATTGAATCAGAGCTTGAAAAAGTACGCTATACGCATGCGGATACAGTAAAGCAGCATGAGCAGGACAAGGCTGAGTATGAAAAATTACATTCCGAACTAGCATCGCTTGAACCTAAATTACATGGGTCCAGAGACGAAAGTAACAAAGCTTATGAAATTCTTAATAATGCTGAAGAAGCAATGCAAGGATGGCAAATCGAATGGGATGCTTTCAATGAATCATTTTCCGAGTTTACTCGTCAAGAACAAAGAGATAAAACCAGACTAGAACATCTTGAGTTTGGGCTTGGAGAACTTGCTGAACGTCGAATATTATTGGATCGAGAAATAGTAAAATCTGAAGAATCTGATTTAAACAGTCAAATTCAAGAGTTAACAAAAAACCTGGAAGTTGAAGAGGAAAAGCAATCCGCATTACTAAAACAACATTCCGAGAAACAAAATATAGTCAAAGAACATCGTGAAAACGTCAGGACTTTATCTACAAAACTGGATGCTGCACGCCAAAAGTTTCAGCATCTAAAAGGACGTTTAGCTTCTCTGGAAACAATACAACAATCAGTCGTTGATGATAATCAAGAGTTAACTGACTGGTTGAAAGAGAACAGGCTGGATCAACATCAACGCCTTTCCCAATCCATCAAAATTGATTCACACTGGGCGCATGCACTGGAAACTGTCATGGGCAATCATCTACATGATATCTGTGTAGATGATATCAGCAATTATTTTGACAGATTAGAGCAAGCGCCGGGTAAAGTTGGATTTATTAACTCAAGTCGGAGTAACGTTAATGATTCAGCTAAAGAATTTCCGCGTCTGATAGATAAAATTACCACTGATATAAGCGTTCCATCTGTTCTGGAGCAGGTCTATTTGGCAGAGACTACAGAAGAAGCCAGTAGCATGATCGCAAGTTTGTCTATAGGAGAAAGCGTTGTTACTGCTCATGGCGTCTGGATGAGTCATGATTGGGTCGTTATTAATAACATTAACGAGGCAAGCAGTGGAGTATTAAACAGGGAATCTGAGATCACTGAACTTAAACAGGAACTTGAAAGCAGTGAAGTTGAAATAAAAAACATAGAGATTGAACTCAAGGGAAATGAAGAGTCGCTGGAACAGGCTGAAGCGACAGTAGATGAACAACAAACCTTGTTGAACAGTCAACAACAGGGTATTTCAGATGTGCGCTCCAGACTTGCGTCAGCCCAAACAGAAGTTGAACAACAATCTATCCGGTATCAACAGTTTGTTGAAGAACGGGATTTGAATCAAGATCAGAATAGAACAGATAAAACAGAAATCGATTCTATTAGAGAACGTTTAGAACAACTTGATAAAGATAAAGCTCAATTACAGGAACAGCGAACGGAGTTGTCTGAAATAAAAGATCGCCACCGTGAATCATTGAATAACGCCAGGGCCCGCTGGCAAGAAACACATAATGAAAGTCATGGTATTGCCCTGCAACTTGAATCGTATAGTTCACGTCGCGCATCTTATGAACAGGCTATCAAACGAAACGATATTCAAGTCGCTCAGCTTGAGGCAAGAATAAATGATTTGGAAAATGACCTGTCAGAAAATAAAGCACCTATCAATGAATTACAGGAAAAAATAGAAGCGCGTCTGCAAGATAAAATACATGCAGAAAAGAATCTCAGTGATGCCAGAACAAATGTGCAGACTATTGAAACTAATATGCGAGAGTCTGAGCAGAACCGACATAAATATGAGCAAGACCTCGAAACGCTCCGCTCCGACCTTGAAAAAGCACGGCTTGGTGTCAATAGTTGTCAGGTAAGAATTGAAACAGTAGAGGAAAAATTATCTGCTGATGAACAAAATGTACAAGCATTGCTTGAAACAATGGAAGAGGCTGCAAATCAGGAAGACTGGAGTAATCAGTTAGAAACCTTAGAACGAAAAATTCAACGTTTGGGTCCAATTAATCTTGCTGCTATTGATGAGTACACGCAGAATTCCGAGAGAAAAGAATATCTTGATAGCCAGCATAAAGATTTGGTCGATGCCTTATCGACTCTTGAGAATGCAATACACAAAATTGATAAGGAAACCAGAACACGCTTTAAAGAAACTTTTGATGAGTTAAATACAAACATCAAAGATATGTTTCCAAAACTGTTTGGTGGTGGCCATGCCTATCTGGAGTTAACCGGAGACGATTTGTTACAGACCGGTGTCGCTATTATGGCGCGTCCTCCAGGTAAGAAAAATAGCAATATCCATTTGTTATCAGGTGGAGAAAAAGCACTAATCGCTGTTGCACTTGTGTTTGCTATATTCAAATTGAATCCGGCTCCTTTCTGTATACTTGATGAGGTTGATGCGCCGCTTGATGATACAAACGTGGGACGTTTCAGCGAATTGGTTAAATCAATGTCTGATGAAGTCCAGTTTATTTTCATTACGCATAATAAAATTACGATGGAAATCGCTAATCAACTTCTCGGTGTCACAATGCATGAAGCAGGTGTGTCACGCCTTGTGTCTGTCGATATGGACGAAGCAGTTGAGATGGCCGCCTCTGCTTAACGACTCCAACAGTTTGTTATCAGCTTTGCTTGTTTGCATTACTACTATTCTATTGCAGTATATAACTCTGGATTATAAGCGCTTATGGAAAAGTTGCGCCTGATATTATTAATAATTGGTTGTGTAATAGTTCTGGGAATTTACCTATGGGAAGTATTTTTCAAATCAATTCCCAGAAAAAAGACTGAAATTCTTGATGCAGTAGACGATATCCCTGACGTTCCATTACCCTCTTATAATGATGAAGCGGATGATTTTTCTGCTTCTTTGTCTGATTTGGGTAGTCTGTTAACGCAGTCGCGCAACGAAAGTATGCAAGCATACAAACAAACTGAAACTTTTAGTTCCTCTCAATCTACTAATCTCCCTGGCGAACTGGATGAGGATGACCCTTTGCCGCTTGAAATGAGTGTTAAAGATTTTGAAACTGAATTATCCCAAAAGAATGATTATGATGTTTTTGCAGCAATAGAAGAAGAGATTCAGGAACAGGAAGCAACTGCTTCAAATGAAGTTGATACATCAGAGTTGAATAAAGACGCCGATGAAATTCTAGTGTTGTATATAACCAGCCCCAGACAAACTTTGTTCAACGGTCTTTCTATCAGCAAAGCAGCAGATGAAGTAGGCATGGTCTATGGACATATGAATATCTTTCACCACTTTGGACCAGGTAAACTACATTCCGGCCAACCATTATTTAGTATCGCTAATATGTATGAACCAGGATCATTTGATCTTGGCCGTATAGCAGATTTAAAAACAAAAGGAATTACTGCTTTTATGTATTCGCCTGCATCAATTGATGCGAGCGTTGTATTTGAATTATATTTAAATACGACACAACGAATTGCCAGGTTGCTCGGCGGTGATGTACGAACTGCAGATAATGAAATTTTAAATAGTGCGTCTATTACCACCTTGCGTGATAAAGCCGCTTCATTTTCAGATAATAATTAAGAATGACACTGGAACAAGCTCAAAAAAGGGTTGATTCCTTACGTAAATTAATCAATCAACATAATTATCAATATTATGCGTTGGACGACCCAACGATATCTGACGCTGAGTACGATAAGTTATTACGCGAACTGATTGATATCGAAAATGAGTTTCCTGAATTGATTGTTCCAGACTCACCTACTCAACGCGTCGGAATTAGTCCTGTTTCTGAATTAAAAGAAGTTATTCATATAAAACCAATGTTGTCATTGGCTAATGCATTTAATGAAGATGAATTGCTGGCTTTTAATAAAAGGATAAAGGATAAGCTTTTAGTAGATTCGATATTGTTTTCCGGGGAAACAAAATTTGATGGGCTAGCAGTTAATATACTCTATGAACAGGGTTTGTTAATAAGCGCTGCTACACGGGGCGATGGCTATGTGGGTGAGGATGTCACTCATAACATCAAAACGATTCATCAGATTCCCCTAAGACTTGGTGGTGATGATATTCCTGACCTATTGGAAGTACGAGGTGAAGTTGTTATTACGCATAAAGGTTTTGAAACATTAAATGAAAATCAACGAAAACTGGGCGGGAAAGTCTTTGCAAATCCGCGTAATGCTGCGGCAGGAAGTTTACGCCAGTTAGATTCAAGGATAACGGCGCAGCGTCCATTATCTTTCTTTGCCTATGGTATTGGTGATTACAAAGGGAATGTTGTATTAAACAGCCATGCAAATATATTAAAACGACTACAGCAATGGGGCCTTCCTGTTTCATCTGAAGCAAGACAGTTGGATGGTGTCGAGGCATGCATTGATTATTATAATGAGATTGGCGAGCGTCGTTCACAACTGGCGCACGATATCGATGGTGTTGTATTTAAAGTCGATGATATCTCGCAACAGCACAATTTAGGGTTTGTCTCACGCGCTCCACGCTGGGCAATTGCTTATAAATATCCACCACTGGAAGAAATGACGCAGCTACTTGATATAGAGATCCAGGTTGGTCGTACGGGCGCATTGACGCCGGTCGCACGATTGTCTCCGGTTAGCGTGGGTGGGGTAACCATTACTAACGCGACGTTACACAATATTGATGAAATCATTCGTAAAGATGTCAAGATTGGTGACTGGGTTTTTGTTCGTCGAGCTGGTGATGTTATTCCGGAAGTTGTTAGTGTTATTAAAGAGAAGCGTTCTAATGTTTCTGAATTTGTAATGCCGGAAGTTTGTCCGGTTTGTGGTGCTGATGTTTTGCGCCAACCAGGTGAAGCTGTCTATCGTTGTATGGGTGGTATCTCATGTGTGGCACAAAATATTCAGGCAATCATTCATTTTGCATCACGTAAGGCAATGAATATAGATGGACTCGGTGAAAAACTGATAATGCAACTAACTGAGCTTGGTTTGATTTCAACTGTTGCTGATCTCTATTCATTAACAGATAAGCAACTTAGCGAGCTTGACAGAATGGGGTCTAAATCTGCCTCTAATTTAATTTCAGCGCTTAATAAAAGTAAATCCACCACGTTGGAACGATTCATTTATGCACTAGGTATACGTGATGTCGGTGAGGCTACGGCTCGGACCCTTGCGAGACACTATAAAACTATCGAATCAATAGAAAAAGCAACGACCGATGAGCTTGAAATGTTGAATGATATAGGGCCTGTTGTCGCGGCAAATATTCATACATTTTTTAAACAAGAACATAATCTGGATATTATCCAACGCTTGTTATTAGCGGGTATAAAGTGGGAATCTAAAGCAGCTGAAACCAGTCAGGTGTTTGCGGGTTTATCATTCGTATTGACGGGGAGTTTGCAAAAGATGACTCGTGATGAAGCAACAGAAAAACTGATTGCATTAGGTGCCAAAGTGACTGGCAGTGTTTCCAGTAAGACAAACTACGTGGTTTTTGGTGAAGACCCGGGAAGTAAATATGAAAAGGCGATGAAGCTAGGTATTGAAACGCTGGATGAAGAATCCTTTATGGAAAAGATTAATCTTTCTAATACTCTTTAAGCCGCAACAGGATCATTCTCAGATGTCTTTATATTTAAGATAGTATTTACTGCTTTATCATCTATATTTGCAACGGGATAGTCCGTTGAGTAATGAAGACCACGACTTTCTTTCCTTCTCAAAGCAGATTCAATGATTAATTCGGCTACCACAGCCAAATTACGTAGTTCTACCAGGTCCTTACTAATTGTGAAATTGCCATAGTATTCAGTGATTTCAGACTTAAGTAATTCAATTCTATGTTGTGCGCGTTGAAGCCGCTTGGTCGTCCTGACGATTCCAACATAATCCCACATAAATCGCCGGATCTCGTCCCAATTATGACTTACGACGACCTCCTCATCGGAATCGGTTACGCGGCTTTCATCCCATTCAGGTAGTTTGCCAGGAAATTTAGAGGTGGCTAGCGATTTACGAATGGACTCGGCTGCGGCGTGAGCAAAGACAATACATTCCAGTAGGGAATTACTTGCCATTCGGTTTGCGCCGTGTAAACCGGAACAACTGACTTCGCCAATGGCATATAAGCCTGATATATCGGTTTCACCATCCTTATTAATCATGACTCCACCGCAGGTATAATGTGCCGCCGGGACTACTGGTATCGGCTCTTTAGACATATCAATACCCAGGTCGAGACAGCGTTGATTAATTGTAGGGAAGTGTTCTTCTATGAATTTTGCAGATTTGTGTGAAATATCCAGATAAACACAATCATGACCCAGGCGCTTCATTTCATAATCAATTGCACGTGCGACTACGTCTCTAGGGGCTAATTCTTCGCGTTTATCATAACGCTGCATAAAAGGTGTGCCGTCTTCAAGCACCAGTTTTGCGCCTTCACCCCTTAATGCCTCCGAGATAAGAAACGATTTAGCCATTGGGTGATAGAGACAGGTTGGATGAAACTGGATAAATTCCATATTGGCAATACGACATCCTGCTCGCCAGGCCATTGCAATACCATCACCCGTGCAACCATCAGGGTTACTCGTATAAAGGTATGCTTTTCCTGCTCCACCACTTGCCAGAATAACGTTTTTCGCGCTAAATACCATCACATTATTATTATTAATATCAAGTACATACGCACCAAGGCAGCGATTCCCGGGTTTCGACAGTTTATTTGTAGTGATTAAATCGACCGCAATATGATGTTCGTATAAATGAATATTGGGATGTTGTCTCACACGAGATTCAAGTGTTGTTTCAATTGCTTTACCCGTAGCGTCGGCCGCATGAATTATGCGGCGATGGCTATGACCACCTTCTTTATGTAGGTGAAAGGGTGAATTAGTCCCGGAATCAGCATCTGAACGGGTAAAATCAACGCCCAAATCAACTAACCAATCAATGCTCTGGTACGCTTGTTCGACTACAAACCGCACGACATCTGTGTCGCATAAGCCAGCACCCGCGATTAATGTATCCTGAACATGTGATTCAATTGAATCATGTTCGTCCAGTACTGCAGATACACCACCTTGGGCATATAAGGTTGCGCCCTCGGATAGTGCTTCTTTGGAGAGGACTGCAACATTCGCATTATCGGCCAGTTTTAAGGCCAAGCTTAGTCCTGCAGCACCACTGCCGATAATCAATATGTCATGTTGTTGTTGGTCATGCATGATACTTAAGGTAGTATTGCCATTTTTTTAGCTAAGCCTTTGATTGTAGATACATATATAGTTCATTATATATACGTGTAAAACAGACAGTTCAAACGTTTATTGCAATACACAAAATAATAGCACAAGAGGGTAGGCCTGATGGCCAATAACATTACAGATAAACAACTTGTAGAGCGTGTTCAGAATGGCGAAAAGGCGGCCTATGATCTGCTTGTGCTTAAATATCAACAGCGCATTATTAATCTTGTCTCGCGATTTGTCAGGAACCATAGTGATGCTTTAGATGTCACACAAGAAGCATTCATTAAAGCTTACCGGGCATTACCCAATTTTCGAGGTGATAGTGCTTTTTATACATGGCTTTATCGAATTGCTGTGAATACAGCAAAGAATCACCTTGCTGTACAATCACGTAGACCTAGAGATAGTGATTATGATGTCTCTGAAATTGAACAAATTGAAGGTAATAGTGCTCTAACAGAACAGGCAACACCTGAAAACATATTGCTTAAAGATGAATTGCAGGCAACAGTATTAAAAGCTATTGAAGAACTGCCTGAAGATTTAAAAACGGCTATCATGCTCCGGGAAGTTGAAGGTTTGAGTTATGAAGAAATTGCAAGTGTTATGGAATGTCCAATTGGTACTGTTCGATCTCGAATATTCCGGGCACGTGAAGCGATTGATAATGAGATGAATCCATTACTTCAAAATTGAAATATAGGCTAAAGATAATGAATGAACAAAACAAAGAACTGCTTTCCGCATTAATCGACGGTGAAGTCGATCTTGACAACAAGATGCTTGATACCATGACTCATGATCAGGAAATGAAAGATAAGTGGTCACGTTATCATCTAATAGGCGATTGTCTACGTGGTCAGTTACCGGAAAAAATTTCTGGTTATGCGACAAGTTGTGTAACTGATGTGCTTACAAACGAACCGACAGTTCTTGCTCCGCAAAAATCTAAACAATTTAATCTTAAACCGCTTGCTGGATTTGCCATTGCCGCATCTGTTGCGATGGTTGCTGTTTTTAGTGTCCAACGTGGTAATGATGTCGACCCGGTTTCTACTTCATCCTCAATTGCATCCACATCAGTCAATGAAATTATTGCGCAACCTAAAACTTACAGTTTTCCTGAAGTTCAAATGTTGCCTGCATCTGTAAGTGACACAGACACACCAGAAGCAATAGCAAACAAACGATTAAATAATTATTTAATGAACCATAACGAATATCGGAGTAATGGCAGTGTAAATGGCATGTTACCTTATGTCCGCCTGGTTACGATTGAGTCGCAGGAATAACTTTAATTGAAATTTCACTCGTTATTTATCTCGTTAGTACTTTTTTTCGGATGTGTTTCTGTAGTTTCTTCTGAAGAAACCAGACCTGACCCGCAGACATTAATTAACGAGATGTCTAAGGCAAGTCGTGAATTGAATTATGATGGTGTGTTCGTTTATCGACTGGGTAAACAAGTTGACACAATGCGAATAATTCATAAATCTGATGCGGATGGTTCTATTGAGCGTCTGGTTTCATTAACCGGGCATGCCAGGGAAGTGATTCGAGATAAAGACCAGGTAAGGTGTTATTTTCCCGAAAATAAAGCAGTTGTTGTTGAAAAAAGCCGTTTAGGCAAATTAATTTCAACTTATTTACCTCATCCTATCAAATCTATTTCTGAATTTTATATTTTTGAAATTGCTGGTGAAGATCGGGTTGCGGGTCTGGATGCGTGGATTATCAACATCAGGCCTATTGACAAGTATCGTTATGGATATCAGCTCTGGATTGATAAAAAATCCAGACTTTTGCTTAAATCCGAACTTAAAAACCAGTTAGGTGTGACGCTTGAACAAATTATGTTTGCACAATTGAATGTATTGGATGAAATTGAAGACGCTCTGTTAGAGCCATCTGTTTCTGATAAAGACTATACCTGGCACCATAACGAAAACAAAGAAAACATCGATGTGACCTCTAATGATAAACAGTGGAAGGCGACATGGATGCCCGCTGGATTCACAATGAGCGAACAATCAAGAGAAGCGATGATTACCAGTCATATGCCTGTTGATCATCTGATCTATTCTGATGGTCTGGCAATGGTGTCTATTTATGTAGAAAAATTAAATCAGCAACCCGATGCAAATACAGGTCATTCTAATTTTGGTGGAGTAAATACCTATGCAACTCACACGGGTGGTTATCAAATTACCGCAGTCGGTGAAGTACCTGAAGCTACAGTCAAATTAATGGCGGCTTCAGTAAAATCGTATCAATGATTGATTATATATAAAATTATTTTAAGCTTTGTTTAATTTTAATATTATACGCAACTGATATTTATCAATATCCAGATGGCGATCCAACACGGAACAGCAATGTAATGTATCAAAAATTATCTATATCTATTGTCAGTTTATTTTTTCTATCTTATACCAGCTTGCTTCAGGCACGTTCACTTCCTGATTTTACAGATCTTGTCAGTAAAAATTCATCTGCGGTAGTTAACATAAGTACCAGCAGTAAAAGTACAGGGCCAAAAGGGTTGCCTCCAGGATATAATCTGCCTGATATCCCTGAAGACAGTCCTTTTTATGAATTTTTTAAAAAATATTTTGGTGAAATCCCGGAAGGACAAGAACCTTCACAAGAACGTTCATCATTAGGTTCAGGCTTTATAATTTCTCAAGATGGTTATGTTATTACTAATCATCATGTAGTACTTAATGCGGAAGAAATAATTGTAAGGCTAAATGATCGCCGTGAATTTGTTGCCGAATTAATCGGTAGTGATGAAAGAAGTGATATCGCTGTTTTAAAAATTAATGCAACTGATCTCCCATCATTGAAAATGGGCGACTCATCGAACCTTAATGTTGGGGAATGGGTTTTAGCGATTGGCTCTCCCTTTGGATTTGATGCTTCTGTTACAGCAGGAATTATCAGTGCTATTGGTCGTAGCCTGCCAAATGAAAATTATGTTCCCTTTATACAAACTGATGTTGCAATTAATCCTGGCAACTCAGGTGGCCCACTGTTCAACCTTGATGGTGATGTCATTGGTGTTAATTCGCAAATATATAGTCGAACAGGCGGGTTTATGGGCTTGTCATTTGCTGTGCCCGCAAATGTCGTTGAAAACGTGTATAAACAATTAAGAAACAAAGGCCGGGTTAGCAGAGGCTGGTTAGGCGTGTTAATTCAGGATGTTACCCGTGAATTGGCTGAATCGTTTAACATGGACCATCCTCATGGGGCATTGATAGCAAAGGTTTTATCTGAAGGTCCAGCAGAAAAGGCCGGGATTGAAGTAGGTGATATCGTGGTCAAATTTAATGGGCAGAAGGTTAGTTTTTCTTCAGATTTACCTCCATTAGTCGGCTCAACAATGGTAAATACAACTGTACCAGTTGAGATTATAAGACGATCAAAACATAAAACTATACAGGTTAAAATATCAGAGTTACCTACTGACGATGAGGTAATTGCAAAGGATTCGGATACGCCGAAACTTCCCGATGAAAATGTTTTAAATGTCATTGCTAAAGACCTGACAAAAGAACAGAAAAAAGAGTTAGATCTGGAAGATCATGGTGTTCTGGTTGAGACAATTGGTGCTGGTCCGGCACAAAAAGCAGGCATTCGACAAGGTGATCTCATACTATTGTTGAACAATATCAAAATTAAAGATGCCTCACACTTTTCAAGCTTGATTAAAGAGCTACCTAAAGGCAGGTCTATTCCTGTATTAATTCAACGCCGAGGCGGACCAATTTTTCTTGCATTAAAAATAGATGACTAATAATACCGGGCAGGTCTTATTTATATACACAAGAGAAGACTGTTGTTTATGTCATGATATGCTTGAGGGTCTCAAAATCTGGCAAAATCGATTTAACTTTAAAGTCGAGATGATTGACATTGATCATGATCCAGTCTTAACAGACCGATTTTCAGCTCGAATACCGTTGCTTGCGGCGGGCGATACTGAAATATGTCAATATCATCTCGATGAGCAAGCGTTATCAAATTATTTTGAAGGCGAGACTTAGTCCTTAATTTCAAAATTATTTTTCTATATTCCATTTATGGCCTGAACAAGATCGTATAGAATCGCGCATTTTGTAGACACTCAGTCCAACAATACCACCATAAGTGACGCTATTAATGCAGCATATACGTAATTTCTCCATCATTGCCCATATAGACCATGGTAAATCAACCCTGGCAGACCGTTTCATACAAATGTGTGGCGCTTTAACAGAACGAGAGATGTCCGCACAAGTTCTGGACTCAATGGATATAGAACGTGAACGCGGTATTACTATCAAGGCTCAAAGTGTTACGCTTTTTTATGATGCTAATGATGGTCAACGTTATCAACTAAATATAATTGATACCCCGGGTCATGTTGACTTTAGCTATGAAGTATCTCGATCATTAGCTGCCTGTGAAGGCGCACTGCTGGTTGTTGATGCGGCTCAAGGTGTTGAGGCGCAAAGTGTCGCAAACTGTCTGACAGCAATTAATAATAATCTTGAGGTTTTACCCGTATTAAACAAAATTGATCTGCCTTCCGCAGAACCGGAGCGTGTGATCAATGAAATTGAAGAAATCATTGGTATTGATGCACAGGAAGCACTACGGGTCAGTGCCAAATCAGGTGAGGGTGTAAAAGAACTTCTGGAAGAATTAATAAAAAAAATTCCACCACCCAAAGGAAATACAGAAGGATTGCTGAAAGCATTAATTATAGATTCATGGTTTGATAATTATTTAGGTGTTGTTTCATTAGTTCGGATTGTCGATGGCCAATTACCAGTAGGGAAAAAAATCAGGATCATGTCTACCGGTAGAGATTTCATCGTTGATCAAGTCGGTACCTTTACTCCTAAACGAACCCCTAAAAAAATGCTCAATACGGGCGAGGTCGGATATGTCGTTGCTGGCATCAAAGAAATTGATGGTGCACCGGTAGGAGACACATTAACTCTCACTGAAGCGCCATCAACAGAACCATTGCCCGGCTTTCAGAAGATTAAACCGCGCGTTTTTTCTGGTTTGTTTCCGATTGATTCTTCAGACTATGAATCATTCAGGGAAGCATTGTCAAAACTCCGCTTGAATGATGCAGCACTTCACTATGAACCAGAAACATCACAAGCTCTGGGTTTTGGATTTCGTTGTGGATTTCTTGGTATGTTACACATGGAGATTGTTCAGGAACGCTTGGAAAGGGAATATGATCTGGAACTAATTGTCTCTGCTCCTACTGTAATCTATCAGGTGCTTACAACCAGTAATGAAGTTATCAGTATTGACAACCCATCTAAACTACCACCACCGAATCAGGTACTGGAAATTCGTGAACCCATTATTACAGCAGATATTCTCGTGCCACAGGAATATCTTGGCAACGTAATAGCATTATGTATTGAAAAACGAGGTGTTCAGAAAAAACTCCAATACTTGGGTAAACAGATAGCATTATCATTTGAAATACCGATGAGTGAAGTTGTCCTGGATTTTTTCGACCGACTAAAATCCGTTAGTAGAGGTTTTGCATCATTTGATTATGCCTTCAACCGTTTTGAAGCGGCCAAATTGGTTAAACTTGATATTCTGATAAATAATGAACGTGTTGATGCATTGTCTTCTATAGTACATCAGGACTTATCAGTCAGCAGAGGACGAGATCTAACAGAAAAGATGAAAGAATTTATACCTCGGCAAATGTATGAAGTTGCAATTCAAGCGGCTATCGGTTCGAAAATATTAGCCAGACAAACCGTAAAGGCAATGAGAAAAAATGTGACAGCAAAATGCTATGGTGGAGATATATCACGTAAGCGAAAATTACTTGAAAAACAAAAGGCCGGTAAAAAACGCATGAAACAATTTGGTTCTGTTGAAATACCACAATCGGCTTTTATGGCAATCCTTCATGTAGGTAAAGATAAATGAATTTTGATTTTTCAGCATTATTAGTGTTCTTAACCCTGATCAGTGGGTTTATCTGGTTAATCTATAATCTTGTTTTTGCACCTGCTCGTGATAAATCAGCTATTTCCTCTGACGATGCCGAACATGCATCCAAGAGTGAGGAGCAATTGAAATTGCCTCTCATTGTAGAATACGCAAAATCATTTTTTCCTATTTTCCTTATCGTCTTAATACTCCGTTCATTTATATTCGAGCCTTTCAAGATTCCATCAGGTTCAATGATGCCAACCCTGCTAATAGGTGATTTCATCCTGGTGAATAAATTCGATTATGGTATACGATTACCAGTGCTCAATTACAAGATCATTGAGAACAAAACGCCTGAAAGAGGCGACATTGTTGTGTTTCGTTATCCTGAAGACCCAAGTATTCCATTTATTAAACGAGTTGTTGGATTACCCGGGGATAAAATTACTTATAAGGATAAAACTCTATATATCAATGATATATCGGTTACACAGTCCATGAATGGACGTTATAATGCCCATGGTTCAGGCCTGATGATGGATGGAGTCTCTTTGAGAATCGAACATTTGGACGATATAGACCACGAAATACTGGTATCTCCAAACAGGTTATCGCAGGAACTGGAAGTTCATGTGCCAGAGGGCCATTATTTTGTTTTGGGTGATAATAGAGATAATAGTAAAGACAGTCGTTTTTGGGGGTTCGTGCCAGATGAGAATCTCGTCGGACGCGCCTTTATGATTTGGATGAATTGGGACACTAAGAATGGTGGTGTAGATTTTCATCGAATTGGTACAATGATCAAATAATCTTTAATTAATTCAGGGGCATTATGAAACATATTTCTCAACGACAGGGTGGAATGACAGCACTTGGCATATTTATTATATTGGCAATGCTAGCTTGTTTTGTATTATTTGGTTTAACAGCGTTTCCTTTGTATAACGAGTATTTTGCCGTTACTAGTGGTATGCAATCGGTAGCCAATGCAGATCCAAAGCTGAGAACAACCACAAAAGAGGCTAGAAAAATATTCCTACGAAATGTGGAACTTAATAATGTGGAACGATTTACAGATAAGTCAGTAAAAGAATTGGTCAATGTTCAAAAGTCTAAAGATGGCAAAAAGAAATACTTGAACGTGAAATATCAGGCTAGTAATAAACTCTTTAAAAATATATTTCTTATGATGGATGTAGATGAAACCATTGAGCTGACCGGGAGTGCGCCACAATAAGTAATTTTATTGATTATATATTCAAAGATAAGAGTCTGTTAGAGCAGGCTCTGACACATCGTAGTATAGGAAATCATAATAATGAAAGACTTGAATTTCTGGGTGATGCAATATTAGGGTTTATTATAACTGACGCGCTTTATCACAAATTTCCAAAGGCATCTGAGGGTGATTTAACGAGATTAAGGGCATCCTTGGTCAAAGGGGAAAAGCTCGCGGTAATCAGTAGGGAAATTCAACTTTCAAATGAGATAAGACTGGGCACAGGGGAGTTAAAAAGTGGTGGTTGGCGACGGGATTCGATTTTGGCCAACACGCTTGAAGCCCTGATAGGGGCCATCTATCTTGACTCAAATATTGACTTGTGCCGTGAATTTATACTCAACTTGTACAAATCGCACCTTGATAAAATAGAAACTTCAGATATTAAAAAAGATGCCAAAACGCAATTACAAGAATATCTCCAGTCCCGCAAAGAAAACGTCCCTGTGTATGAAGTGATTTCGGAAGTAGGCTCATCACATGAACCTGAATTTACTGTCTCATGTAAAGTCGATTTATTTGATGAAGTTATTTTAGCGAAAGGAAAGAGCAAACGGAAAGCAGAACAGGCAGTAGCAAAAAAAGTCATAGCGATGCTGTCATCAAACGAGTTGAAAAATTAAATATGGATGAATTCAAAACAGGCTATGTAAGCATTGTTGGCAGACCTAATGTTGGAAAATCAACGCTATTAAATCATCTTATTGACCAAAAATTGAGTATTGTTTCCAGAAAACCGCAAACGACCCGCTGGAATCTACAAGGCATAAAAACATCTCCCGAATCGCAAATAATATTTATCGATACTCCGGGATTGCAAAAACAACCCACCTTAGCCTTAAATAGGCATATGAATCGTGAAGTATCACACTCACTCGATCATATCGATATCGTCTTATTTATTGTTGAAGCATTGAAGTGGAACGAATTAGATGAGAATGTTGTTGAAGCGTTAAAAAATATCTCATCAAACAAGTTATTTCTGGTGATCAATAAAATAGATAAAGTTTCTGATAAAAGTCAGTTGTTATCTTATATCGAAACAATCTCCGGGATGATTGAGTTTAAGGAAATAATTCCAGTTTCAGCAATAAAAGAAAATGGTTTAGCTGATTTGGAATCATTAATTGTCAGAGACCTGCCGGTTGCGCCAGCACAATTCCCGGAAGACCAAATCACTGATCGTAATGAAAGATTTTTTGCTGCAGAGTTTATAAGAGAGCAATTAATTTCGCGACTTAGTGACGAACTGCCTTATCGTTTATCTATAACAATCGATGAATTTAAAGAAGATGAAAATATCATACATATTCATGCTTGCATCTGGGTTGAAAAGAAAGGACAAAAATCAATAATCATTGGAAAAGAAGGCAAGGTATTAAAAGCAGTAGGTCAAGCAGCAAGGCTTGAACTGGAAAGGTTGTATGGAAAAAAAATAAATTTAAAGACCTGGGTTAAAGTTAAAAGCAAATGGGCTGATTCGGAACAAGCATTAAAACAATTTGGTTATTACGAATAGATTTTGATTTGTATCATTTTGAATGAAAGTCGATCTTACACCATGTTATATCTTACATAGTAGAGATTATCGTGAAAGCAGTCTTATTCTGGAGGTTATGTCCAGAGAGTATGGCCGCGTCAGCCTTGTTGCAAAAGGTGCCAAGAGAAATAAAAAACATCAGGGTATAAATTTCAACCTTTACCAAAAATACCTTATGTCTTGGGTCAGCAGGTCTGAGTTAGGCACATTGATTGACGTCGAAATAGCATCGACAATGAACTCAATGAGTCCTCAGCAGATGATGACCGGCTTTTATATGAATGAGATCGTATTGAGGTTACTACACAAGCATGAGTCGCATCCTGAACTATTTGACTCTTATGATGCAACTATTTTTGAGCTGGCTGCTGATAATACTGATCAGGCGTTATTACGATATTTTGAAAAAATATTATTACAGTCGTTAGGTTATGGTGTGATTTTTGACCAGGATCAGAGCACTGGAAGCCCTGTTGTTGCTGGAGATAACTACTACTATAAACTTGATATTGGTCCTTGTTCTGACGTACAGGCAAACGGTATTGTTGTTTCAGGTAAAACTCTAATAGAGTTAAATAATGAAACCTTGTTGGACAATAAAAATAAAAATGAAGCAAAAATTTTATTAAGGTCATTATTAAAGCAATATCTGGGAGACAAACCTTTAGCCAGTCGGCAATTATATGAGGCTTATATTAAAAACAAACTAACGAGTTGATGTACCTGCAAATTGATTATCGTTACAATATCATTTTTCAATTCTAAAATTTATTCTTATGTTACTTGGTGTAAATATTGATCACATAGCAACGCTTCGTCAGGCTCGTGGGACACGTTATCCTGATCCAGTCAGTGCTGCTCATCTAGCAGAACAGGCGGGAGCAGATTCAATAACTGTACATCTACGCGAAGATCGTCGACATATTCAGGAAAGAGATGTTCGTATTTTAAAAGATACTTTGCTAACACCAATGAACCTTGAGATGGCGTTAACTGATGAGATGATGCTGATTGCTGAATCAATAAAGCCACAATTTTGTTGTCTAGTGCCAGAAAAACGTGAGGAGCTAACAACAGAAGGAGGCCTTGACGTCGTTGCTCAATTACCACGTATAAAAGAAAGTTGTCAGCGCTTAAATGAATCAGGAATAAGGGTTTCTTTATTTATTGATGCAGATGAAAAACAAATACAGGCTGCAGCAGAATCTGGCGCACCTTATATAGAAATACATACCGGACATTATGCCGATACAGTTGATGATAAGAGCAAGGCAGTGGAATTGGATAGAATAATAAAATCTGTTGAATTTGCGACCAAAATTGGACTGAAGGTGAATGCTGGTCATGGTTTAAATTATACTAATGTAATAGAAATAGCAGCTATAGCAGATATACTGGAATTAAATATTGGGCATAGTATTATCTCTCGCGCTGTTTTGTCCGGATTAACAGAAGCAGTTAGCGAAATGAAAAGGCTGATTAATATAACAGCATTTTCATCAAATTAATTTTACCTCTTTAAGACTACCAAGTAGATGTCAAATCAACGCGCGCAAACTCAAAAAAGACGTACCTTTGCGATAATTTCTCATCCGGATGCGGGTAAAACAACCGTTACGGAACAGCTTTTATTATTCGGTGGTGCAATTCAAATGGCCGGAACAGTTAAGTCCAGAAAATCAGATCGTCATGCCACATCAGACTGGATGCAAATGGAAAAGGAGAGAGGTATATCTGTCACCAGTTCTGTAATGCAATTTGAATATAAAGATAAGGTTGTTAATCTGTTAGATACCCCCGGGCACGCAGATTTCTCTGAAGATACCTACCGTACGCTAACTGCCGTTGATTCTGCATTGATGGTAATAGATGTTGCTAAAGGCGTAGAAGAACGAACTGTTAAGTTGATGGATGTTTGTCGTTTAAGAGACACCCCCATTATTACTTTTATTAATAAGCTGGATCGAGAAGGCAAAGAGCCAATTGACCTGCTGGACGAGATTGAAGCAGAACTTGGCATAAAGTGTGTGCCTTTTACCTGGCCGATCGGAATGGGTTCAAGGTTGAAAGGCATTTATAATTTAATTGATGACAGTTTGCGTTTGTATGATAAAAAAGCCGGTGTTAATCATGGAAAATTAATTGCCGGTTTGCATAGTGAAGACGCAAAACAAATATTGGGCGATCAAATTAATGACATCGATGAAGAGATTGAATTAATTCAAGGTGTTTACGATGTATTTAATAAGGATGATTTTTTATCAGGTCGAATCACACCTGTGTTTTTTGGGACTGCGTTAAATAATTTCGGTATTGAAGAATTTCTGGATTGTTTGATTGAGCATGCTCCATACCCACAGGCTCGGGATGCTGAAGAACGTAAAATTGGATCCGAAGAAGAAAAGTTAAGTGGGTTTGTATTTAAAATACAGGCCAATATGGATCCTGCTCATCGGGATAGAATTGCATTTCTCCGCTTATGTTCGGGTAACTACCAAAGAGGCATGAAAATTCACCATGTAAGGTTAGGGCGAGATGTTCAAATATCAAACGCATTGACTTTTATGGCCGGAAATCGTGAACAAGCAGAAGAAGCATGGTCCGGAGATGTTATTGGTCTGCATAATCATGGCACGATACAGGTAGGTGATACATTTACTCAGGGTGAAAAACTAAATTTCACTGGAATACCTCATTTTGCGCCTGAATTATTCAGACGTGTCCAATTACGCGATCCTTTAAAGTTGAAAGCACTACAAAAAGGGTTGACCCAATTAGGTGAAGAAGGCGCAACCCAGATATTCAGGCCGCTTAATAGAAATGATTTGATACTTGGTGCAGTCGGTATACTTCAGTTTGATGTTGTTGCCTGGCGCCTGAAAGAAGAATATAGCGTCGAGTGTTCATATGACAATATTCCTGTCGTGGCCGCCCGCTGGATTGAATGCCACGACAATAAAATGCTCGATGAATTTCGTAAAAAAGCCAGTGATAACATTGCTCTTGATGGGGGCAAACACTTAACTTATCTGGCACCTTCCATGGTTAATCTTAATTTAACAATAGAACGCTGGCCTGATATTAAATTTCATGCTACCCGAGAGCATTGATACATCAATTCTTGTTTACTTCCTCCGGTACGGCCACTTTAGCTTGCTGATTATCATTTATGGGTGCTTTGGGTGCTTGCGTTTGAATATCATTAGGGGTTGAATCCACATGATTATTGCTGACACTATTTTGATTTTGCGCAGGCTTTTCGGAAGTTGCAATTTGTGATGCTTCATTGCTCCTATCTGGAGTAGTATTACTGCTAACTTTATCTATCTGTTTATCAACTGAATTATTTTCAACAGGTTTAGGTGTTTCAGACTGGTTATTATGAGCGTTATGGTTATTTCTCTCGGATGAATTATTCTCATTAGCCGAATCATTACTTACCTGATGAGTTGCTTTGTTTTCAACAGCATTAATCTCAGCACTTGTATTACCAGGCTTATTATTTTCAGCACCAGTATTCGCAGACTTATTATTCTCACCTAGATTAGTAACGGTATTGGCTTGATTACTTGTATCGTTATTAACATTTTCCTGTTTACGTCTTCGACCACCACGGCGTCCGCGACGTGATCCTGAATTCGAATTGCGTTTAGCAGCATCAGCACTATTTTCAGGGGTATTATCCTTGTTATCACGCGGCTTTCTGTTTCGCTGTTGATTGTTCGGATTAGCATTAGGATTAGAATTTGGATTTCGTCTTTGTTTATCGCGACTAGAGTCATTATTGCGGTCATTCCTTGGACGATTACTCTGACGTCGAGTATTGGTAGGCTTTGTCGTTGACTCGTTCTTTTCGTCAGGCACACCAAACAAACTACCAAATAATCTTGCGATCAAACCCTTAGACTTATTTTTGATTGCAGTAACCGGTACGGGTGACGCGGGCACAAATTGTTTAACTGCAGGTTGCTCAAGAACACCTTTTTTCTCAGGGTTTATAACGTTATTAGAAGTATTGATTTTGTCATCGTCTTCAAGCTTATAACTAGCCATTTGGTGTTCACTTTGTTTGGCTTCACTTAATCTTATTCTTTGAACTGAATATTGGGGGGTAACCATTAGTGAATCCGGAATTACCAGGATTTCAACATCCAGACGGTGTTGAATTTCACTTATGGGTTGTCTTTTTTCGTTCAACAGAAATGTTGCTGCATCTACAGGTACTCTAACAACTACTTTTGCTGTCATGTCCTTCATCGCTTCTTCTTCGATAATGCGCAGTATTGAAAGTGCTAATGATTCAACATCACGAATAGTTCCTTGACCATCACAACGAGGGCAGGGTATCTGGCTTGATTCACCTAAAGACGGTCTGAGTCGTTGGCGTGACATTTCAAGCAGACCAAAACGGGATATCCGACCTACCTGAACACGAGCACGGTCCATTTTCAGACTTTCACGCATAGCATTTTCAACTTCACGCTGATTGCGAGTATTCAACATATCAATAAAATCAATGACAATTAGACCGCCGATATCGCGTAGTCGTAGTTGTCGTCCGATCTCTTCAGCAGCTTCCAGATTGGTATTAAATGCAGTTTCTTCAATATCACTGCCTTTAGTCGCTCGGGCTGAATTTATATCAATAGAAATTAATGCTTCGGTGTGATCTATAATGACAGCGCCACCAGATGGTAAGCGGACTTCTCGCGAGAATGCGGTCTCAATCTGGTATTCAATTTGATAACGAGTGAAAAGGGGGTCGCTATCCTTATAAAGTTTCAATTTTTCCAGATTATGGGGCATGACCTGAGTCATAAAATCATGGCAGCGTTTATGTACCTCAGGGTCATCAATCCATATCTCATTAATATCTTTTCGTAAATAGTCACGAATGGCGCGAATAATAACTTCGCTTTCCTGATAGATAAGAAAAGAAGCAGGGCGTTCCTCGGAAGCGGTACTAATTGCTGCCCAAAGCTGAGATAAATAGTCCAGATCCCATTGTAGTTCTTCTGATGATTTACCGACTCCAGCGGTTCTTAATATAAGTCCCATCCCTTCAGGAACGACCAGACCACTCATTGCATCGCGAGCCTCTGAGCGATCACTACCTTCGATTTGTCTGGAAACGCCCCCGGCACGAGGATTATTTGGCATGAGTACAAGGTATCGTCCAGCCAGGCTAACAAAAGTAGTTAATGCGGCACCTTTGTTGCCGCGCTCTTCTTTTTCTATCTGGACAATAAATTCCTGACCTTCGCTAATTGCATCACTGATACTAATTCGACCAGATCGCGGATTATCTGCCTGTTCAGGTTTGAAAAAACTGCGGGCTATTTCTTTAAAAGGTAAGAAACCATGTCTATCAGCGCCATAGTCAACAAATGCGGCTTCAAGACTTGGTTCTATTCGAACTACTCGTGCTTTATAAATATTGGATTTTTTTTGCTCTCGACCAACTGATTCTATATCGAGGTCATATAATCGTTGCCCATCTACAAGTGCGACACGCACCTCTTCCGGCTGAGATGCATTTATCAGCATACGTTTCATTGTTATTATTCCTTAAGCCTCGCTCTACCTTAATTGCATTACCACGTATGATTTTTATCAAATGTGTGGTTTGCGTTGGGAGCGCGGACACTTATTTTTGCTCATTTTGTTTGGGTTGAGCATAATTACAACCCTATGTTTGGACTTCATGTATTCGCATTATTTCGAATACTTTTTATTTAATCCCCAAACACCACCTGTTACATAATTATGGTTTGTAATATATCCTCAGTATTCAATGTATATTACGTAAAATATTCTTTTGGAATGATATTTTTAGTTTTATCATCCTGACCATTTCTATGACCAAACTTTAAAATTGTTTCGCACCAGTTTTGTGCATTATACACTGACTGTGATGAGTCTAAATCTGAATGCCAAGTTTGAGCCGCATAATATAGCAATCTTGCTGGTTTACAGCAATAAAATGAGCAAAAAATGAATCAAAACCATTTAAAAAAAATCAATTCAAAACAGGTAGTTATAACATCTGACAATGCAGGCCAACGAATTGATAATTTTCTCATCCGTTATTTTGGTCGAATTCCTAAATCTCGCGTCTATCAAATGTTGCGTAAAGGCGAGGTTAGAATCAATAGTGGGCGGATTAAACAGACATATAAGTTGGTGGAAGGAGACAATGTACGAATTCCCCCGATCTTTCTTGATGAGCGTGGAGTTACGATTCCGACTCGTTCGCTGCAACAGAAAATAAGCGATGCCATCATTTATGAAGATGAAGGCCTGATAGTTATTAATAAACCAGCAGGGATAGTCGTCCATAGTGGTAGTGGACAGGCACATGGGGTCATAGAAGCATTTAGATCGATGGGCGGCGACTATGAAAAGCTGGAATTAGTACATCGACTGGACAAAGATACGTCTGGATGTCTAATGCTGGCTAAAAATATACCTGTATTAAGAAAATTGCACGAAGCTATAAACAACAATGAAGTTGCAAAATCATATTGCGCTCTTCTAGCCGGGTGCCTGGCTGATAAAGAGATAACTGTTAATAGCGCTTTAAGTAAGAATTCAGTCAGTTCGGGAGAACGTATCGTTAAGATAGATGAAAACGGTAAGTCGGCAACTACCATTATCAGTCGCGACCAGGTCTTTCCATCGGCCACCCTGGTCAATATAAAGTTAATAACTGGTCGAACCCATCAAATTCGTGTGCACAGTGCATCTATAGATCACCCGGTAATAGGGGATATGAAATATGGTGATCGGTCAATCAATCAGGAATACAAAAAACGAGGTTTAAAACGAATGTTTTTGCACGCAAAAACCTTAAAACTAAGATCACCAGTCAATCAACAGCCATTAATCATCGATGCGCCGCTTGAGACGAAATTGGTCAATTTCATAGAAAAACTGAGTGATACAAAATCATGAACAGAATCTCCAAAATATTGTCATATTTGGTAATTCTTTAAAGACTGATATTAATAGTTTGACTTAAACCCTATAATCGCATCACACTAACAAATAATTAACATTAAGTATAATATATATATGGCTGATAATAAAGAATATAATGATCAAAATAATTTTGAAAAATCACTCGTTAATGAACTGGCTAGAGAGGTTCTCAGTGAGCAACGTCGTAATCGACGCTGGGGTATTTTCTTCAAATTGTTATTCGCCTTATATCTGCTCACGTTTCTGATAATTTATTTTGTTAATAATACTGATACAGGCACCTTTAGTAGTGATAAACATACCGCGCTAATTGAAATTAACGGCGTCATTGCTGCTGATTCAGAAGCAAGAGCAGACTATGTTGTCACTGGCTTAAGAAAAGCTTTTAAGGATGAGAATACAAAAGGGATAATATTACGAATAAATAGTCCCGGTGGCAGTCCGGTTCAAGCGGGGTATATCAATGATGAAATTAAACGTCTTAAAAAAGAATATCCTGAGATTCCAGTTTACGCAGTGATTAGCGATATGTGCGCTTCTGGTGGTTACTACATCGCTGCGGCAGCAGACAAGATTTACGCTAATAAGGCAAGTATTGTTGGTTCTATAGGCGTTATTATGGCTGGTTTTGGTTTTGTTGATGCTATAGATAAATTGGGCGTTGAGCGACGATTATTGCATGCGGGTAAAAACAAAGGTTTCATGGACCCTTTTCAGCCGCTCAAAGCGGATGAAGAAGAGCATGTACAAGATCTATTAAATGAAATTCATCAACAATTTATTAATGTGGTGAAAGAAGGTAGAGGTGATCGACTAGCAGAGGATGAAAGACTATTTTCAGGCTTGATTTGGTCTGGAGAGGAATCGATCAAACTCGGATTAGTTGATGAACTCGCGAGTGCCAGTCAAGTTGCTCGTGATGTAATTGGTGCTGAAGATATCATTGATTATACAAAACATGAAAATTATCTAGATCGATTTGCTAAACAAATGGGTTCAGCAATGTTGCATAGTTTGAATGATTCAATGCGGTTACAGTAATGTTTATGGGAGCTTGACGCCTTGATGACGCAACATTTTGCACAGGCTGATTAATGGTAAACCAATCAATGCAGTAGGATCATCTCCTTGCATTCGTTCTACCAAACTGACACCCAGTTTTTCCGACATAAAACTACCTGCACAATTATAAGGTTGTTCTTTAATCAAATAGGCTTCAATTTCAGATTCTTTCAGGTTTCTGAAAGTTACCTGGTAAATGATGACATCCTTTTGCATATTATTTGTACGGGTGTTGATTACGCAAAGGCCAGTAAAAAATGACAACGTCTTGTTACTCATTGCCATTAACTGTCGCTTGGCCGTAGCGTGATCACCGGGTTTGCCCAAAATCTTGCCTTCACATTCAAGCGCTTGATCTGAGCCTATGACAATAGCATCGCTAGATTTTGCGGCAATATGGCTTGCTTTTGTCTCAGCCAACCTCAGGACGAAGTCATATACAGTCTCTCCCTGTATAGACTGCTCATCTATATCGGGAGATTCCGTCGTAAAGTTAATCTGGAGACGTTCCAATAATGTCTTACGATACGGTGAAGACGAAGCAAGTATGATGTTGTTCACGCTAATATGAGCTCTCGAAAAGGATAATTTGCGCTGTATTTTGGACAAATTGTAATAAATATCAAATAAGTCAGTTATTTAACAGGAATACGGCGATAATATTTTGACACCTTAGGGGTCTATCGATAAAATTCGCCGCCTGATGCCTACTGACCAATCGCGATCTATAAATCCATTGCGTCTAGCAAAAGCCAAAGAAAGAATTGTAGGTAGCTTACAACTCGGTTCATTGGCCCGCCTGAAAGGGCTTTTGCTGGAAAACAAGGGGGAACTGAAATACAGCCTGACCTTCGATTATGATGAAGCTGGAGTTTGCGTAGTTGGGAGCAGTATTGAGTCTCGGTTAATACTTCAATGTCAGCGGTGTTTTAAACCGGTTGAAGTCGAGATTAATAAAAGCTCGTTGCTAGGGGTAGTGAATGATGATGAAGATGCATTTGATTCATTAGCGAGAGAATATGAACCCTTACAACTCAATGACAGTCTTATTACGGTCGAAGAGCTGGTTGAGGATGAGTTGTTGTTATCTATCCCGCTTTCTGCGCTTCATCCATTGGATCAGTGCACAGCGATAGAAGACTTGGAACGAATTAATGCAGAGGCAAAACTAAATCCGTTTTCTGGTTTAGCGGCTTTAATAAAAGATAAAGATTAATCAATATAATTAGTTAAATTTTCAGGAGACTAGTACTCATGGCAGTTCAAAAAACGAAAAAATCAAGCTCAAGACGTGATATGCGTCGTTCACATGATGCCTTGTCTTCAGCAACGCTATCGGTGGAACCTACCTCAGGTAAAGTACATTTACGTCACAATATTTGCCCGGATGGATATTATCGAGGTGAGAAAGTCATCAATGTAAAAGGCAGTCAGGAATAATTGACCTGATTGTCTATTCTGGTGCTCTCCAGAGACTATAGAAATAACTCTGGATAGACTATGCCTTCGAAAACTACAATTGCAATTGACGCAATGGGTGGCGACTTTGGCCCATCAGAAATTGTGCCCGCCGCGCTTTTTGCGCTCAAAAAAAATAGTGAACTATGCTTATCACTGGTTGGTAAAGAAGATCTCATTATTGAACAGCTAAAAAAGCATAATGCGCTCAATAACGAACGCATCAATATCGTTCATGCATCTGAAGTAGTTGAGATGCATGAGCCTCCTTCACAAGCACTGCGAAATAAAAAAGAATCTTCAATGAGGATCGCTATCGAGCTCGTGCGTGACGGTCACGCCGGTGCCTGTGTAAGTGCGGGCAATACAGGCGCATTAATGGCTACATCAAGATTTGTTTTAAAAATGTTACCTGGAATGGACAGACCAGCAATATGCACTACCTTGCCGGGTAAGAATGGTCATACACATGTTCTGGATTTAGGTGCCAATGTTGATTCAAGTTCCGAGCAATTATTTCAATTTGCAATTATGGGTGCGCAATTAGCCAGTGCTGTTGAAGGTAATGAAGAGCCAACCATAGCCCTACTCAACGTAGGTGAAGAAGATATCAAGGGTAATGACCGCGTTAAACAAGCGGCGACTTTATTGACAGAAAGTCATTTGAATTATATTGGTTTCGTTGAAGGCACTGATTTATATACTGGTGAAGTTGATGTGATTGTATGTGATGGTTTTGTTGGAAATATCGCCTTAAAAGCAAGCGAAGGTTTGGCTGAATTTCTCCGTTATCATGCAACACTGGAATTTAAAAGTAACATATATTCAAGATTTGCAGCCCTGGTATCTTTGCCAGTGCTTAAATCATTAAAACGAAAAATTGATCCAAAACAATATAATGGTGCTTCATTACTAGGCCTGAGAGGGATTGTTATCAAAAGCCATGGCGGAGCAGACAGGGATTCGTTTGCCACTGCAATTCAAGAAGCCATCATCGAAGTAGAACATAATGTTCCAGAAAAAATTAATGCGAAACTGGAACAATTGTTGATCGACAGGCAAAGTCTTTAATGTATTCAAAAATAACAGGTACAGGCTCATATTTGCCTGAACGCATTCTTACTAATGCAGACCTGGAATTAATGGTCGATACCTCAGACGAATGGATACGTTCCAGAACCGGTATCGAAAAGCGTCATATAGCAGCTGATGATGAAAGCACCTGTGACCTTGCTGAAAAAGCGGCATTATCTGCCATAGAAGCTGCAGGCATAAAAAATGATGATATAGATTTAATCATTATCGGCACAACCACCCCTGACCTTATCTTTCCAAGTACAGCATGCCTGCTACAGCAACGTTTAGATATTCATGGCTGCCCGGCATTTGATATACAGGCTGTTTGTACCGGGTTTATATATGCAATGAGTGTCGCCGATCAATTTATAAGTAATGGCAACGCAAAGTGTGCTCTTGTTATAGGCGCTGAGTGTGTCTCACGTATTATTGATTGGAAAGACAGAAATACATCTGTAATTTTTGGTGACGGAGCTGGCGCTGTAATTCTTCAGGCAAGTGAAACACCGGGTATTTTATCAACTCATATCCATGCAGATGGTCAATATCAGGATTTGTTAAAAGTCCCTGCTGGTATTTCATCGAACTATGACATGCTTAAAGCAGAGAAAGCATTTGTCACCATGCAAGGTAATGAAGTATTTAAAGTTGCAGTAAATACGCTGGGTCGAATCGTTGACGAGACGCTTGAAGCAAACTCTATGCAAAAAGAAGATATCGACTGGTTGGTACCGCATCAGGCCAATACACGTATTATTTCTGCTACTGCCAAAAAACTAGGCATGTCTATGGACCGTGTCATTGTTACTGTTGATCAGCACGGTAATACTTCAGCTGCATCAGTGCCGTTAGCGCTTGATGTTGCCGTCAGAGATGGCCGAATCAAAGCAAATGAAACAGTTTTGTTGGAAGCATTTGGTGGTGGTTTTACCTGGGGTTCTGTACTGTTACGTTATTAATTGATTTTCAACTGTTTATAAAAAATAAAAATGAGTAGTAGTTCCAAACTTGCCGTCGTATTTCCAGGTCAAGGTTCCCAGTCTTTAGGCATGATGGATAGTGTGCTTGAAAAATACCCCGATATTAATAATTCATTCGCTATCGCATCAGATATTTTAGGTTACGATCTACTGGAAATTATAACTTCAGATCCAGAAGAAAAACTTAATCAAACCGAAATAACCCAACCCGCATTACTGGTTTCCGCTTATGCAATATGGTCTGCCTGGTGCAAAAACATTGATGTAAAACCGACAGTGTTAGCAGGTCATAGCCTCGGAGAATATACAGCGCTGGTTTGTGCCGACGTGATAAGTTTTGAAGATAGTATCGCGCTTGTGGCTGAAAGAGGCCGATGTATGCAAAGAGCCGTGCCTAATAACATGGGTGCAATGGCAGCAATTCTCGGATTAGATGATGCTCAGATTGTTAAGGTTTGTAATGATAGTGCAGAAGATGAAATTGTGTCTGCTGCAAATTATAATTCACCCGGACAAGTTGTAATCGCAGGTCATAAGGCGGCTGTCGAAAGAGCTATTAATGCTGCAAAAGATGCCGGAGCAAAACGTGCAATGATCTTGCCCGTCAGTGTGCCTTCTCACTGTCTGCTTATGAAAGAGGCCGCCGATGAATTTGCTGAAACATTGAATAAAATTACATTTAATGATGCCACAATACCCGTATTACAAAATGTTGATGCTGTAGTGAAATCAACGGCCGATGAAATCAAAGCGGCATTACTGGAACAATTATATAAACCAGTACTATGGGTTGATTGCATAAATAGTATAAAAAATATGGGTGTAACCAGGGTGGTTGAATGTGGTCCCGGCAAAATCTTATCTGGGTTAATTAAGCGTATAGATAGAGAACTGGATATATCATCAATTCATGATGCAGATTCTCTTTTAAAAGCATTAGCATAATTTAAGAGAAACATAAGATGATTGAAAAATATAAAGATAAGACAGTAATTGTAACTGGTGCCAGTCGTGGCATAGGCAAAGCCATTGCTAATAAATTTGCAGAACAAGGTGCCTTTGTGATTGGTACAGCTACTACAGAAGCATCAGCCAATCTAATCACAAAAAGTCTTACGGACGCCAATCTGGCTGGTACAGGACTGATATTGAATATATCCGACAAGTCCTCAGTTGAGGATTTTGAAAGCAAACTGAAGCAATTCAATGCCCCCGGTATACTTGTTAATAATGCCGGAATCACGCGTGATAATTTATTGATGCGTATGAAAGATGATGAATGGGAAGATGTTGTTAATACTAATTTAACCGGGATGTACCGTGTTACAAAACTATGTTTACGTGCAATGATGAAAGCACGTTATGGCCGAATAATTAATATTAGTTCCGTTGTTGGTTTGTCAGGCAATGCTGGACAAACAAATTATTCTGCATCAAAAGCCGGTATGATCGGTTTCACTCGATCTTTAGCGAGAGAAGTTGGTTCAAGAGGCATTACTGTAAACGCCGTGGCGCCAGGTTTTATTGAAACTGACATGACAAATGAATTGAGTTCTGAAGTTCGTGATTCCGTGTTAAATCAAATTGCTTTGGGACGTTTAGGGCAAGCAGATGAAATAGCTAGTACAGTTGATTTTTTAGCATCAGATGAAGCGGCCTATATTACCGGACAAACTATTAGCGTAAATGGTGGGATGTATATGGGGTAGAGTCTATAATTAACATTAAAAAATATATTTAAAACACTGATATATAAGAATATATATATCTGTCAATAATCTAAGTTGCAAGAAGATTTCATTTCACTAAACTTAGCACACGAAAAACGGCCAATGAGCCGCTAAGGGAGGATTTATTAATCATGAGTAGTGTTGAAGAACGCGTAAAAAAAATCGTTGTAGAACAACTGGGCGTTAAAGAAGATGAGGTTACTAATCAAGCATCTTTCGTAGATGATCTAGGTGCAGATTCTCTGGATACGGTAGAATTGGTTATGGCATTGGAAGAAGAATTCAAAACTGAAATTCCCGATGAAGAAGCTGAAAATATAACTACAGTTAACCAGGCAGTTAGTTACATCAATGCACATCTAGAATAACCAAAAATAAAAAGGACACACAAGGCCGCGTATTGATAGATCTCTTGCGCGGCTTTTTTATTTTACGGTTGTAATTTCAGATTGTGATAATCATTATCTGAATATCAGTTTAAATAACTACAGGTATTGTCGAGTGAGTAAACGTCGAGTAGTAGTAACAGGTCTGGGCATGGTAACGCCTGTTGGGAATAATGTAGTTGAAAGCTGGAATAATATTCTCGCGGGTAAAAGTGGTATTGCCCTGATAGAACATTTTGACACCTCTGAGTTTAGTGTTCGTATCGGTGGTTCTATCAAGAATCTCGATGTTGATCACTACATCCCTAAAAAAGAACAAAAGAAAATGGATCCTTTTATTCATTACGGTCTTGCTGCAGGCATTCAAGCGCTTACAGATTCTGGTCTAGAAGTTACCGATGAAAATGCATCACGCATTGGTGTTGCGATTGGTTCAGGCATTGGAGGCTTACCTGGTATTGAAAAAGGCACTCGCGATTTTATTAAGGGCGGACCAAGAAAAGTTTCACCTTTCTTTATTCCAAGCAATATCATCAATATGATTTCTGGGCATCTTTCCATTATGTACGGATTAAAAGGACCTAATTTCGCTATTTCAACTGCCTGCACAACAGGTACACACAACATCGGTGATGCCGCTCGATTAATTGAATATGGTGATGCGGATGTCATGATCGCTGGTGGTGCAGAAATGGCAAGTTCCGAAAATGGAGTAGCTGGTTTTGCATCAGCTCGAGCGCTCTCAACCCGAAATGATGAACCCGAACGGGCAAGTCGACCCTGGGACAAGGGAAGAGATGGTTTTGTATTGAGTGATGGTGCAGGTGTCGTTGTGTTGGAAGAATATGAGCACGCCAGAAAAAGGGGCGCAAATATTTATGCGGAAGTGGCCGGTTATGGCATGAGTGGAGATGCTTATCATATGACTGCACCATCTGTGAATGGCGAAGGTGCGGCGAACTGCATGATAAACGCCTTAAGAAACGGCGCTGTTAATTACAATGAAGTTGACTATATTAATGCACATGGTACGTCGACCCCGGCGGGGGATATCGCAGAAACAATGGCAGTAAAACGAGTCTTTAAGGATGATGCAAAATCGGTGGCTGTCAGTTCCACTAAATCGATGATTGGTCATTTATTGGGTGCCGCTGGTGGCGTGGAAGCCATATTCTCGATATTAGCGATTCGCGATCAGGTCGCACCACCAACAATTAATCTTGATGATCCTGATCCTGAATGTGATTTAGATTATGTTCCTCATACCGCACGGGAAATGAAAATCGATGTTGCGCTTTCTAACTCATTTGGTTTCGGTGGCACCAATGGGTCTCTCGTTTTTAAAAAAATAACTTAGCTGTATAGATTACAAATACACATGGCACTCAAATCCTTTGTAAATGGTAAGTCGAGTGATGAAATTTCCTTGCTTGATCGTGGTTTGCAATACGGCGATGGCTTGTTTGAAACCATTGCCGTTGAGCATGAACAGCTATTATGCTGGGATGAACACATTGCCAGATTAAATGTGGGCTGTAGTCGATTAAATATCCAGCCAGTTGCTGAAACTAAATTACTCGAAGAAGCTGCTCGATTGGTTAAATCAATCGAAAGGGGTGTCATTAAGATCATCATTACTCGAGGGCAGGGCGGTCGTGGTTATGCCACGCCAAAAGACAATAACAGCAGCAGGATAATTACTTTGTATCCATGGCCTGACTATGCGCATGAAAACTCATTGTCGGGTGTGCAAACCAGAGTGTGTGATTATCGTTATGCAATAAATCCTGGCTTGGCAGGTATAAAACACCTTAATCGTCTGGAACAAATATTAGCCCGGTCAGAATGGGAAGAAAGTTCAATCGCTGAAGGCATCGTCATGGATCAGAATGATAATGTTATCGAAGGGACCATGAGTAATATCTTTTATGTTACTGAAAGCGTTTTACTTACCCCGGATTTAAGCTCTAGCGGGATTAACGGTGTTGTTAGACAAAAAATTATCGAACTGGCCGCGACAATGCAATTAGAAGTGCGTATAACAAAAACACCACTTGATGCCTTAATGTCAGCAGATGAAATTTTTATGTGCAACAGCATTATTGGTGTATGGCCAATAAAAATGATTGATGAAAAACCTTTCCAGGTCGGAGAAACCACCCATCAAATCAGACAGTCATTAGAAAAATATCAATCTATACCAACGCTATGTTAAAACGCCTGCTCGGATTAATAACGCTCGCTTTATTTTTTTCTGTTATTACCGCGGTTTTATTACATAAGGATTATAAAACTTACCTCGATACACCGCTGACTATTGAAAGTCCGGCAGTATTTACAGTGGAAGCGGGGATGTCTTTTTCCGACGTCAATCGGCAGCTTAGTCAACTCGGTCTTAATCGTAATGCAGAGTACCTTGAAATTCTTGCTCGCTACTCCGGTAAAGCAAATAAGATCAAAACTGGAGAATATTTATTGCCAGTGGGATTAAAGCCTGAAGAATTGCTGGACGTATTTGTCGCTGGTAAGGAAATTCAATATTCATTTACCTTGCTTGAAGGTTGGCACATTAGAGAAATGCTGGAAGCTATTCATGCCACGGATTTGCTTATACATACATTGACTGATGTCAGCGAAGACACGCTTATGCAGGAGTTGGGCTATACCGAAACAGTAGCGGAAGGATTATTTTTCCCTGACACCTATTCCTTCCCGAAAAACACGACTGATAAGGCTTTTTTACAAAGAGCCTATCAACAATTACAGCATGTATTAGCAGAAGAATGGCAAACACGTGCCGAGAATTTGCCTTACCAAACACCTTACGAAGCATTAGTAATGGCCTCTATCATAGAAAAAGAAACGGGACTGGCGAGTGAACGCGGTACTATTGCGGGCGTTTTTGTGCGTCGTTTAAACAAAAACATGAAGTTACAAACTGATCCGACGGTCATATATGCAATGGGGAAACAATATGACGGGAATATACGTAAAAAAGATCTGGAGATAGATTCACCTCATAACACATATCGCTATAAGGGTTTACCACCAACGCCTATTGCTTTAGTTGGTCGTGAGGCAATCCACGCTGCCTTACATCCGGAAGAAGGTAAATCATTATATTTTGTTGCAAAAGGGGATGGTTCACATTACTTTTCAGAGAATTTAACAGAACATAATCGTGCTGTTGCAAAATACCAATTAAAAAAATGATGCAATCAAGGTCTGATGAAAACTAAAGGTTTATTTATAACGCTTGAAGGAGTTGAAGGTGCAGGTAAAAGCACCTTGATCGATTTTGTCGCAGATTTATTTATAAAAGCCGGTCATGAAACTGTGAAGACCCGTGAACCTGGCGGAACAAAAACGGGCGAGCAGATACGCGACATCTTATTAGACAGTAATAATATTGCCTTAACGGACAATACTGAGTTGCTATTAATGTTTGCGGCAAGAATGCAGCATATCGAACAAGTAATTAAACCGGCTCTGATAGCAAATAAAGTAGTGATTTGCGATCGCTTTACTGATGCAAGCTATGCCTATCAAGGTGGCGGCAGAGGAATAGATGTAGCTCGGATAAAAACCCTGGAAGAGTGGGTTCAGGGTGACTTAAAACCCAATCTTACACTGTTGTTTGATCTTGATGTTGAGATGGGTTTACGTCGAGCCGGCAAAAGAAGCGAGGCTGATCGCTTTGAACAGGAAGAAAAAGACTTTTTTGAACGTATCCGTAGTTGCTATCTCGATCGGGCCAAACTTGAATCTGATCGTTTTCGTATCGTTGACGCAGCGCAGATCTATGAAAATGTAAAAGAACAAATACAAAAAATTATGCACGATTATCTATGATCGATATTTTTCCCTGGCAAAATAAGCAATGGCAACGTTTCATGGAGATGCAACAGCAAGACCGTATGCCGCATGCCATCTTGTTATGTGGGCCCGAAGGGATAGGTTTAAATCGTTTCGCACAAACTGTCGCGATGCAATTTCTCTGTTTATCTAAAAACCCGGAAACAAACCGTGCGTGTGGAACATGTCAGAGCTGTCAGTTATATGCTGCCGGCAATCACCCTGATCTGAATATCATCGAGCCTGAAGAATCAGGCAAACAACTGAAAATTGCCCAGGTTCGTGAATTAATCGAATATGTTGGACTAAAAAGTTTTTCTGGCAAGCTCAAGATAGCCATTATTGAACCAGCGGACGCCATGAATCGTGCAACGGCTAATGCTTTATTAAAGACACTGGAAGAACCGCCTTCACAATCGATGCTCTTCCTATTGAGTCATCGGCCTTCAAAATTGCCGATAACCATCAGAAGTCGTTGTCAGAGGATCGATTTTAAACCTGTTTATGATGAGACAGCATTAGGTTGGCTTAGCAAGCAAACTAATGATTCTGAACTGTCGACAGAGGCCCTACTGCGCCTATCAGGAGGAGGGCCACTAAAGGCCATGACATTGATCGAGGATGAACAATTAAAATTTCGTCTCACCCTGATCAAGGATTTGAAATTGATGGGCAAAAAGAATTGCGACCCGGTTCAAATCGCGAGTAATTGGCAGAGCTTGGGAGTGGAGAATATCCTCTCCTGGCTAATGAAAATCATACTGGATCTGATTCGCCTAAAGTTACTTCGTGAAAGGGCAAATTTGATAAACCTTGACTTGAAAGAAGACTTGCAAGACCTTGTAAATTCATTAGACTTGGTCGCATTGGTCAGGAATTACGATTTCGTACTACTGAAATATCAACAATCGGCCGGACCAATGAATTACAATCCATTAAGTATACTTGAAGAGGTTGTTTTACATTGGAACAACCCCGAAATAGCAACAGAGCAACGGGAGTAAAGATAAATGGCTGCAGGCCGTGATCCAAGACAGGGTATCTTATCTCTGACCATTCGAGATAAAAGCGCGCTTTATGCCTCTTATATGCCATTCGTCAAAAATGGTGGTTTATTCATCCCTACGGCAAAATCCTACAAATTAGGCGATGAAGTCTTCATGTTGCTGACCTTAACCGATAGCAAAGATAAATTACCCGTTGCTGGAAAAGTTGTCTGGATTACACCCAAAGGGGCGCAAGGTAATAAAACAGCCGGTATTGGTGTCCAATTCAGTGAACTGGATAAAGGTGCCACCAAGAGCAAGATTGAAAACCAATTAGCAGGTGCGTTAAAGTCTGATCGACCAACTCACACTATGTGATTTTGTAAGTAACTAATTTTTAATAACATTTTATTCCAACTGTGTCCTCTCTGATAGATTCTCACTGTCATATCCCGCTATTGAGTGAAGATTTAGCGGTCAATGAGATTATTAATAACGCTAAACAAAACGATATTGTGCACATGCTGTGTGTTGCCATCGATCTCGAAGGCTCGCCCGATATTATTGATTTGGCTAAACAGTACCCTATGATCTCTGCTTCGGTCGGTGTTCACCCAAATACAGAATTACAGAATGAAGTGACCGTGGACGACATCCTTACTTTGGCCAGTGACGTTGAGGTTGTCGCTATTGGCGAAACTGGGCTTGATTACTTCCGTAGTAAAGGCGACCTGGAGTGGCAACGTGACAGGTTTAGAACCCACATTAATGCTGCCAAAGAAATCAATAAGCCGCTCATAATTCATACCCGTAATGCAAAAGAAGATGTTATTCGCGTGCTAAAAGAAGAGGGCGCGGACAAGGTTGGTGGTGTTATGCATTGCTTTGTTGAAGACTGGGAAACTGCCCAGGCCGCTATGGATCTTAATTTTCTGATCTCTTTTTCCGGAATAGTCACCTTCAAGAATGCAAAAGACCTGCATGAAGTGGCAAAACAAGTTCCGTTAGAGCAAATGCTGGTTGAAACAGATTCGCCATATCTGGCACCAATGCCATTTAGAGGCAGAACAAATCAACCTGCCTATGTTCGTCATGTAGCTGAATTCATAGCTTCTTTGAAAGGTATAGAGCTTGACCTTCTGGCCCAGAAAACAACTTCTAATTACCAATCTTTATTCAATTAAATTATATATTTAACTTTAATATCTCAAGTGATTTATCGATAGTCTTTTGACTGGTATAGAAATGCGGTGAAAACCGAATTCCACCCGCACGATTTGCACAAATAACCTTGTTTTTCATAAGCTTGGAATACAGTTCAGACATGTCTAAACCTTCAATACTGAAAGTAACAATCCCGGCATAGTCCGGTATTTTAGTTGGGGATATAAACTTTAAAGAGGGTATATTAATAATACTATCAATAATATATGCGCTATTCTTAATAATATAATTAGATATATTCTCTGTACCAACTTCTTCAATCAAGGACAGACTGGCAGACATCGCGTGAATTCCCAGCATGTTAGGACTACCACATTCGAATCGTTTTCCCGTATTAGCTACTTGCCAATCTTTATTAGCGTAATTACCAGCATCTTTAACCATATGCCAACCGTATTGATGTAAGGTCAATGAATCTCTGATTTCGGCGCGGCAGTAAAACAAAGCAATTCCTTCAGGGCCCAACATCCATTTATGGGCATCAGCCATGACAAAATCCGCATTAATAGCCTGACAATCAAAAGGCAGGGCACCTAAACTCTGGATTGCATCAACGCAAAACATGATGTCATTTGATCGGCAATATTCTCCAATCTGAGCAAGATCTAAACAGCGACCCGTTCCGTATTGAACAGAACTAATAGTTAATAACCGTGTTTTGCTATCACAAGCATCAATTAATGCCTGTTCGGGTGTATTTGCCTGAGATAGGTCAATCTCACGAAACTCAATACCTTTATCAGCCTGAGCAAGCCAGGGTAGTCTATTTGAAGGGAATTCCTCATCAGAGCTAACGATATTCTCACCAGAATGCCAATCTATGCCTTCTGCAACGACAGACAATGCCTCTGACGTGTTTTTCAAAAGTGATATATCGTCAACGGATGGGGCGTTTATTAAACGCTTGATTTGTTGACGTAACTCGGCTTCTTTCTGTAGCCAGACCAGGTAGTTAGTGGCACCTGAAGTAGTGTTTTCAGCAGCAAATCGCTTTACTGCTTCAGCTGTACGTCCAGGCCATGGCGATACTGCGGCATGATTTAAATAGAGAATGTTATTATCTTGTTTAAATTCTTTTTCTATTAATTGTTCAATTGACATGCTTAAGGTCGCTCATTCATATTATGGTGTATTATTTAGAATTACTTACATAGATACAAACTCTAAGCCAATGAAATTATTATTAATTGTTTTTTTATACTCTTATGCTGTTAGTGCTCATGCTGTTGAGTTCTCCCAGTGTGTAGATGATAGAGGTCATCAGCATTTCACCACGCTACCGGCATCCAGCCTTGATACTAATTGTAAGCCTAAAACGAACTATCACGCTTATATGCTTAACCAGGACTACTCAAGTCTTGAAAATAATCTAAACCTTTATTCGAATATTGAACTTACAGAGGAAGAAACCTCTGAGCCTTTATCAACTATTGAAGCTATTCAATCCAAGGTCAGTGATCTTTTAGATCCTGAAAAAGCCTTAAATGAATTAGTAGAGTCGGTAAATAATCGTGACGAAAATACAGCGACTAAATTCTTCAATGCACGCTCTAAAGCAGTAGAGACGATACTTTCAGTGGATAAGCCTAATAGCCCACGAGTCCAAACCCCATAATGCAACTGCGCATAATGTATATTATGTTAAATTAAGAATGGACTGTTAATTGTGATAATATTTAATAAAAATAAAAATAAGTCCCTTCCCAGATATATTTAACCGTATGAATTCGATTCCACGATATTGGCTTACTACTGCCATTATAATATACGTATTAGCATCCTGGTTCAGCATAGGTCATTACCATGATGATGAGTATGCACAGATATTGAATTTCGCTACATCCAAGATTGGTTTGGATATGCAAAGTAATTTGATGTGGGAGTTTGAAGCCGGCGTTCGAAGCGGATTTCAGCCTTTTATGGCATACCTGATATCTAAAGGTACGACCTTAATAGGAATAGAATCCCCTTTTATCCTGTCATTTATATATCGTCTTATAAGTGCTGCTATATCGCTGTTTGCTACTATCGTTTTTATTAATGCCATTGCAAAGGATATAAGCTCAAAAACTGTATTTAAATGGACTGCGTTTTTCCTGTTATTTTCCTGGATAATGATATTCACCAACGTTCGTTTTTCATCTGAAGGTTGGGCAACGTCATTTTTCCTACTCGGTTTTGCCTTATACGTATATCCAACGCCAGCTACTACAACACGTTATTTGATGGTGGGCTTGTGTCTAGGTTTGGCATTTTTAGCGCGTTATCAAGTGGGCTTTATGCTGCTAGGATTTGGTTTATGGATGATATCTATTCGAAGAATCAGTCTTAAGCAACTGTTTTTTATACTTTTAGCCGGTATATTTGTGTTGGTTATAGGTGCGGGGTTTGATTGGTGGTTATATGGAAAACCGACACTCAGTTCCTGGCAGTACTTTAATTGGCATTATGATGGCTTAACCTCAGCTTCTGGTGGCATCAGTGTGTTAGTCCACGAGCCATGGTGGTTTTATATTCATTATGCTGCTTTTCAGTTGATTCCGCCGTTAACCATCTTATTGCCGATTGCCGTTATCGCATTTTGGGTGCTTTTTCCGACTAATCCCATAACCTGGTTGACCATACCGTTTATCTTTTTTCATACCTACTTTGGTCATAAAGAGATGCGCTATTTGTTCCCGCTGTTACCTTTTGCGCCAGTTATGTTTGCCATGGTCTGTATCGAGCTGAACCAACGATTCAAACTGATGGAATTGAAATTCATTAAATATCCCTGGCAATTAATATTTTGGATATCCGTTTTATTAAACCTCATTCTTGTACTGTTGGTGCTAACACTACCCGCCAGTAAAGAAGTGGCACTATGGCAAAATTGTCTGACGCCCATTGCCGCCAAAGAACCCGCCATTTTATTGGTACTGGATCAGGATGGCTCTTATTCTGATCCGGCAGAATTAAACCTCGACTTTTATAACACGGAACAACTGACTATTGGTTCTGTTAGAAATGAAGCTGAGATTGCCGAGTATATGCTTACAAATCCAGACAAAAGTGTTTTGTACGCCTCTCGTAAACGTAACCGGAGTAAAGAGTTAGAGACTGTTGGTTTGTCATACGAACTGACTTGTCAGGCTTTACCTGGCTGGATATTAAAAATTAACATTAATAATTGGACGTCGCGTACGAGTATGTGGCGTATATGGACCATTAAAAAGCAATAATCAGTGGTGTTACAATGTGCGCATGGTCACAGAGCCTGTGTAATCTATTGAAGATCTAGCTGTATGTAATAAGCTTCTTCCTATAACTATTCTTAAGGGATACAGAAATGGCGAAAATCATTAAAATTCTTATCGTTCTGGTATTAATCGTTGTCGTTGCACTAGCAGGTATCATTTTTACGACCGATGTTAATCAATACAAAGACCAGCTTGTCCAAGTAGTCAAAGACAACACCGGACGTGATTTCGCAATAAACGGCGACTTAAAACTGGCTCCATCACTTATCCCGACGATTGCGGTTGAAGGCGTCACCTTTGGCAACGCCAGCTGGGCAAAAGAGAAGAATATGCTAAGCGTGGCCAAGTTCGAAGCACAAATAGCCTTGATGCCGCTATTAAAGAAAAACATACAAGTCATTAAGTTTATCCTGATTGAACCGAATATTTATCTCGAAACGAACAAACAAGGCGAAGGTAACTGGGCATTAGCCAGCCCTACTCCAAAAGAAAAAGAACCTGCAGCAGATTCGAGCCCGGCCGCATTACCCGGACTGGCAGTCAATGAAGTACATATTAAAGATGCCAATATCATCTATATCGACGGTAAAACAGATAAAACCACAGAGTTGCATATTGCTGAGATTAAGCTTAATTCCTCCAGCTTTTCTGATCCTTTGAGCTTGTTTATTAACGCCGATCTCAATGGTTCGCCGCTGGAGCTCGAAGGAACTTTGGGATCTATTAATAGCTTACTTGATAACAAGGAATATCCACTCAACCTAAAAGGCAATATAGCCGGCGCAGTTATCTCAATTGAGGGCAAACTCGCACAACCGATGAATGCCAAAGGCATTGATATTCTCGCTACATTAGATATTAAACAATTGAGCAGCTTAAATTCACTTGCAGGTTCGGAGCTACCTGAAATTGGACCAATTATTTTCAGTGGAAAACTGGCTGACACCAGAGCGGGTTATTCAGTTAAGTCTATGACAGCGCAAATTATGGACTATAAAGTAAATGGTGATGTAGAAATAAATATGGGTGGTACGCGCCCTGCTTTGCTTGCCAATCTCGCCACCGACATTATCGATATCAGTCCATTTCAGGGTGAGACTAAAGAAACAACCGAAAAGAAAGACAAGGTTTTTTCATCGGACCCTTTGCCTTTAGAGGGGCTTAAAGCTGCAGATATAGATTTGAAATTCAAAGCGAAGCAACTCATCACGAAAGATTTAACTATTGATGATCTGAATCTACTATTAACGTTAAACAACGGAAAATTACAAATAACCCAAACTGCCAAAGCGGCAGGTGGCACAATTGCAGCAAATATCAATCTGGATGGTAGCAGTGGTAAATCAGCTACGCTTAGTAACGATATAACCATAACCCAGCTAGAACTTGGTCAAATACCGGCCATTAAAAAAGACCAAACAATAACCGGAGGTAAAACAGATATTTCGATCAAGGTAAAAGGCGCCGGTGAAAGTGTCAGTAAAATAATGGCAGGTCTTAATGGGAAGTTACTAATCAAAACAGGTGCAGGTCAAATCTCAAATTCTGCATTGGATTCTGCAAGTGCAGATGCATTAACCAGCACACTGTCGATGTTGAACCCGAGTGCTGAAGAGAAAAAAGGCAGCACACTTGAATGTGCCGTGGTTAATTTCGATATCAAAGAGGGTATTGCGACAGCGGACAAAGGCATCGCCATGTTAACCAATCATGTCAATGTAATGGGTAGTGGCAGTATTAACTTAAAGACAGAAGAACTGGATATTGGGATTACTCCAAAAGCACGAGAAGGTGTTGGCATAAATCTGAGTCAATTGGCAGAACTGGTACGACTCAAAGGTACATTGGCCAACCCTACCCCCAAAACAGATACCAAAGCGGCATTAAAAGCGGGGCTTTCTGCGGGCGCTGCCGTTGCAACAGGTGGGCTTTCAATTCTTGCTCAAGGCTTATTGGACAAATCTGGCGCTGATGAAAGCCCATGTGACGTAGCATTAGGTATCACCCCCAAGAAAACAACAGTCGCTGATAAACCGGAAGAAGAAAAGAGTACTGTAGAAAAAACGACCGATTCTGTTAAAAAAGCGACCGGCGCGATTGGCGATAAATTGAAAAGCTTATTTTAAATAAGAGTAATAGTTTAAGGACTTATATTTATATCAAAACCTAAGTCATCCAGGCTGGCGGCAAAATTGCGTAGCCAGTCTTCTGGGACTTTACTGATAAACCTGGATTCTGGCTGATGTGATTCGCGTTCTACGCCATAGAGCAATATACCTTTAATATCTATTTCTCTACTTTTAACGGCTTTTAATAGATTGATATAGGCATTGGTTTCAGTTTCACTCGGTGGTTTGTCTTTATAGGAAAAGACACACGTCTGAATCCAGGTTGGGCAGTGCTCAGCTGAAACTTTCAGGCGCCTGAGTATCGATGTATTGGAACCTCTAATCTGATTGATGGTTGCAATACCTCCGGGCGTAGCGCTATCTACCTTGAACCACACTTCCCCATTAATTTTCGCGAGTTTCTTTAGGCCTTTTTTAACCTGTTCACGATTAACCATACTGCCATTACTTATCAACACACATTTGATACTGTTTAATAAACCATATTCTTTTAATACCAGTTCTATCAGGTTAACGACCTGATCAAACTCATTGGCTGTGGTAGGTTCACCGTTACCTGAAATGGCAATATCTTTAATTACCCGATATTCATCCGGCACCTCTTCTCGATCATAGAAATCACCATGCACAACATCAGCCAGAAAGTTACGTAGTTCATTCCCAAGCTTATCCAGATTGACAGATGGAGCACTGCCACGAATCAAATCGGGTACCTGGCAGTAAATACAGCGCCAGTTACAGGCATTATTAATATTCAGGTTAATGCCGATGGAAAGCCCGCCTGCGCGCCGCGAGAGCACCGGGTAGACATAGGTCAGGCCAGCCTTGTCGCGGCTGTGATCAGTTGTCGTTAACATTAATTATGGACGCTTAAAACAGTTGTAGAATTGATGAAAATTATACCTAAATCCTTAACAGGAATGAGAACTATATGCTTATGCAGCTTTAGCTAAAACAGCATAAAGAGGATCACCGCTAGCTGGACTACAATCAAGATAATCGATGTCAGTAAATACACCAGTGTCCATCAACCATGTTTTAACCAGATACTTACGATCTTGTTCTGACAGAGAAAGCCAGGCAGTTGTTGCTTTGGTTTCAAAAAACCGGTTTGAATAAGTGATTATAAGCGGAGCCTCTTTTTTGAGTACACGCCCTATTTCTGTCAGAACCGAAACCGGATCTGTCAAATAATCAATTGATACGCATAATGTAACGGCATCAAATTCATTATCAGCGAAAGGTAATGCCGGCCGTTTATTGAGGTCGTGTACGATCCATTCATCCAGTTGTTTATTTCTGGCAAGTTCCCTTGCATTCATGCCAAGCCCGATCCTACGTTTATATTCAATGTCCTCAGGAAAATGACTAACCCAACTACTCATTAAATCGAGAACAACAGCGTTGGCTGGAATCTGTTTTCTATAAAGGTCCGTCACTGCCTGTATTGCAGCATCATCTATATGCGTTACGAATCGGGGGATTCTGTAAAATAGATCATCTGATGATTCGTCTATGCGACGAAAGGCATCGTCCGATAATTTAACAGTAATGTTTTTCTCAAACGGCATCTAACGAACAATAAAACAAGCAGTCATTATTCGACGAAATAAGCTCTAAATAAAAGCTAAGATACAATACTGTATTATGTGATTATTGAAATTAAGCAAGTTCCTTTTGCTTTAATATCGATCTACTTCAATAAGTATGTATACGACAAAGATCTATTTGGCGCTGGCCATATCTTTACAGGCTTTTAACGCGACAGCACGAACACTGGTAGATGCTTTTTTTGCTTTGAACATCATTGGCTGACCAGTAAATGGGTTAATACCTTTACGGGCTTTTGTAGCTGGCTTATTCACGCGTTTCAGTTTCACACCTATCTCAGGCACCATAAACTCACCACAGCCGCGTGCTTTTAAATGACGCTGTGCTTGTTCTGATAAAGAAGCTAAAACAGCTTTAACGTCTTTTTTTGTTACCCCAGTCGTATCAGCTATCTCAGAAATGATTTGTGCTTTGGTCATTCTATCTTTAACAGCGGTTAATTTTTTAGCGGCCATGAACTACTCCCTATTTGTTTTGAGTTGATTAATGAAATTAATACGGACGTATATTGTAACGCATTAATAAAAAAAAATGGCCTAATTATTTCTTGTTATAACTGAAAGAACAGAGGCATGAACTCAGAAGAAATATTTCATAAGATGGTGCCCGGGGCCGGAATCGAACCGGCACGCCTGTTAAGGCGAGGGATTTTAAGTCCCTTGCGTCTACCAATTCCGCCACCCGGGCTAGACACTTGTATTGTAATTTGGAGGCTGAGCCCGGAATTGAACCGAGGTACACGGTTTTGCAAACCGCTGCATAACCACTCTGCCACTCAGCCAGGGTTATTATTTTACTTATTTCTGCGCCTTCAAGATACAAAACCCCGGAAATACCGGGGTTTCCATGATATGGAGCGGGAAACGAGATTCGAACTCGCGACCCCAACCTTGGCAAGGTTGTGCTCTACCAGCTGAGCTATTCCCGCAGAGGCGCTTATTGTAGCCATGGTCATTAATGTGTCAACAATAATACAGATTTATTCTCTTAACTTTGGCCAAGCGGCCAAAATGTATTGAAACATAGAGACCAGGGTTAAAAATGCAGCAATATAGAGCAAAACCTGTCCTATTGTATAAACCGGGATTCCCAAAACGGATTCCTCGAAGATAAGGAACCCAAGTGCAACCATTTGCGCTATGGTTTTTATCTTTCCAAGAACAGAGACAGCCACTTTACTGCGCGCACCGATTTCAGCCATCCATTCACGTAATGCCGATACCGTGATTTCTCTTCCTATAATAATTGCCGCTGGTAAGGCAAGATAAACTGTCGGGTTTTGTTGTACTAATAGGACTAATGCTATTGCTACCATTAATTTATCAGCGACAGGGTCGAGAAAAGCACCAAGTGACGATGTTTGGTTTAGTTTTCTGGCCAGATAACCATCCAGAATGTCTGTTACCGCTGCCAGTGTGAATATAAGACAGGCAATCTGGCTGTTCCACTTGAACGGGTAATAAAATACCAGAACAAAAACAGGTATTAGCAATATTCTTAATAGTGTTAATTGATTAGGTATATTCATAGATTGTTATGAAACGTTTCATATATTTTACGTGCAAGGTTTTTATTTATACCGGGCACATTCGCCAAATCGTCGACACCTGCCTTTGCAACACCTTGCATGCCACCAAAATGTTTTATCAGATTTTGTCGGCGTTTGTTCCCTATTCCTTCAATCTCTTCAAGCGTCGAACGGTTACGTGTATTTTTACGTCGTTGGCGATGTGCAGTTATTGCAAATCGATGCGCCTCATCTCGAATATGTTGAATCAAGTGTAGCGCCGGGGACGAACTATCACAGTCTATCGTCTTATTATCAAGTGCCAGAATAAGATTTTCCAGACCGGGTTTTCTTGAAGGCCCCTTGGCAACCCCCAGTATTGGAATATGAGTAATTTGTAATTCGGTTAATTCTTTTTTTGCTACGCCTATTTGACCTTTCCCACCATCGATTAAAATCAGATCCGGTAACTTTGCATCTTCTTTGACAAGCCGCGTATAACGGCGGGTAATGACCTGACTCATTGCCGCGTAATCATCACCCTTGGTAATATTCTCTATGTTGAATTGGCGGTATTGTGAGCTAATTGGCCCATCCGGACCAAACACAACGCATGAACCAACGGTTGACTCACCTTGCGTATGGCTAATATCAAAACATTCCATCCGCTCTATAGGTTCTTTAAAGCCGAGTAGTTTTTGTAGTGCATCGAAACGTTTATGCTGGCTTTTATTGCTGGCCAGCCGTTGTTTAAGTGTTAGATCGGCATTCTCCTGTGTCATGCCAAGCCATTTTGCTCTTTCACCCCTGACGTTGGCTTTGAGTTTAATTTTTCTATCTGCTTTTTCGGAAAGTACTTCTTCAATTAATCTGGTGTCATCAAAATGATGACTAATCAAAATTTCAACCGGGATTTTTTGTTGTGTATTTGGATTCAAATAAAACTGTGTCAAAAATGCTTTTATCAAATCTGCTTCGGTTTGTTCATCAATATAGTGCGGGTAATAACTGCGACTACCCAGATTTAATCCAGCTCGAATGATAACCAGTTGGATGCAGGCATGATTACCGCTGATAGCACAGGCAATAATATCAAGGTCGCCGCTATCCGTGCTGATATGTTGTTTTTCCTGTACCTCGCGCAATGATCGTATTTGATCGCGCAATCGTGCGGCAACTTCAAACTCAAGTTTATCTGACGCCCTTTGCATGGGTTCGGTTAATGAATTGATTACTTGTTCATTTTTACCTTCCAGAAACAAGGTGGCATTGTTGATATCGCGTTCATAATCCTCTTTTGAAATTATTTCTACGCAAGGCGCTGAACAACGCTTGATTTGGTATTGCAGGCAAGGTCTTGATCGGTTGGCAAAGACACTGTCTTCACAGGAACGAATCATGAATAATTTTTGCAGTAAGTTAAGTGTGCGTCTGACTGAACCCGCGCCGGGATAGGGACCAAAATACTTGCCCTTCCCTTTTAATGCACCACGATGATAACGAAAATGCGGATAAGCGTGATCCGTTGATAAATATAAATAGGGATAGCTCTTGTCGTCTCGAAACAAGATGTTGTAACGCGGCTTGTAACTTTTAATGAGATTGTTTTCGAGAATCAAGGCTTCATTTTCCGTATGCGTCACGGTGACCTCGATATTCTCCACCTGTTTGATCATAACCTGCGTCTTGGGTGAATCAGCCTGGCTGCGATTAAAGTAACTGGAGACTCGTTTTTTCAGATTCTTGGCTTTACCGACATAGATCACCTTGCCTTCTGCATCCTGCATACAATAAACACCGGGCAAACTGGTTAACGATTTCAGGAATTTTCGTGAATCAAACGGCATGGAAACTAGGATTTAAGTCGTGTATTTATCTGTATAAAAATAGCATTAAACATTGCTTCAGTCAGTCTTCTGGTGTTGGTGTTGTAGCGACTGCAATGATATGAGTCGGTAATAACGCGTCCGTCATCTAACACATGATCTTTACCATGATTGAAGACATAGTCCGATTGTTTTAATCCCAGCGCTTTAATCACCGCTTTATGTGATATTTGGCCTAAACACAAAATCACAGCTTTTTTATCAATTATTTTAAGTTCTTCAGTCAAATAATGATTACAGGTATTAATCTCATCACCTATCGGCTTATTTTCAGGTGGCAAACATTTAACGGCATTAGTGATACGACAGTGCTTTAACTTCAAGCCATCATCCAGATGCGTTGAGATGGGTTTATTACTGAAACCATGTTTATGCAACATCTCATACAAGATAATACCGGCATGGTCACCAGTGAAAGGTCTGCCTGTCGCATTAGCACCGTGCATACCTGGCGCGAGTCCGACGATTAATAATTTTGGTTTGCTTACACCAAAAGGCGGTACCGGTCGTGAATGATAATCGGGATATTTTTCTTGCGTTTCTTTGAGGAAACGACTCAACCGCGGGCATTCAGTACAATTAAGATTAAAGACAGTAAGATTTTCAGACATAAGACAATATTACGTTACCTATCCGGATTTGTCGGTATTTTGTGTTGTTCCCTAGAGAACTCACTATGGGATAGCGTTTTTACGGTTATATATACTCGTCTGAGTATAGGGTTTATTTCTTGCAAGAACCTTAATAAGCTAGGCTATCCAAATTAAGAATTAATTTTAGACTAAACTACATTTAGGCATACTAAAGAGCTGATACAAAGCATGAGAAATGGCGTTATAAAAATACAACTGTCTGTCGCGTGTCTGCTAATTCTCACGGCCTGCACTACCAACTATGTCACACCAATAGCCGAAATCGCCGATCCGAATCATGAAGAAATAGCATCAATAAGGACACATACCTATAACACTTATATGGTTATGTATAACCCTGACACCTGTAAAGCGATTGGCGATGCCTGCGGTTTTTTTCGTTCACATGCCTATGCACACTATAGACTGAACCACACATTGATGCGCCCAAAATACTATCCGCCGCTGTCTGAAAAACAGGCTGACTGTTATGTCGCAAAGTATGGTAAGCCAAATGAAATCAAAGCTGTCGTTACACTTTTACTTGATGAAAATAGAGATCCCAATTTGAAAATTCACGGCGACCCATTAGTCCGCGCCAGCAATATAACGGACTGTGCAAAGCAGGCTGGAAACTGGGCAGAAAATTAATCACGAAATAAGCAATGGTATGAATAAATTTATTATGAGGTTTTTGACGATATTGACTTTGCTGTTATCAGTGGCCGCGTGCACTACAAATTACACAAGGCCTTACAAAGAACTTTCAGATCCAAATCATGAAGAAATTGCATCTATCAGGCTACTTCCCTGGAATTCATATACTGTTGTCTATAATCCAGTAACTTGTGAACAAATCGGTGATGCTTGTGCTTTTTTTCGCGGGCATGCTTATGCGCATTTCATGCTAAACCACGCGCTGCTACCCCCAGATTTCTACCCTGAATTGTCAGAGAAACAGGCGGATTGTTATGTTGCCAGATATGGATTGCCCGATGAAATAAAAGCCGCTGTAACACTATTACTGGATGAGAACCGGGATCCAAACTTAAAGATTCATGGAGATCCCTTGAACCGAGCTGAGAATATCAAGAATTGCGCGAAACAATATGGCAATTGGATATCTGGCTAAATTAATGATGTTAAAGTTGGCAGAGAGGGTGCCATATATGAATAAGACGAACCCACGTGTTTTGCGGGTTTGAATCCCACCCATTTAAGGCAAGTAGTCGTAAAAACTTATTCATTATGACTAACTCGAAGATGGCGGAGAGGGTGGGATTCGAACCCACGGGACCGATAAAGGACCGCTGGTTTTCAAGACCAGTGCATTCGACCACTCTGCCACCTCTCCAGTGTCGCGTGATCAAGCAGCGAGAGGATACATGATCATTCGTCATCGGAA
>JAURNW010000019.1 GCA_030829985.1 Gammaproteobacteria bacterium
AACGTGCATTGATTAAACAAAATACCTTGGCACTACGTAAACAGATGCATTACGATAAACAACACATTAACTAACCCGATGAACCGATCTGTCTCTTAGTTTATGCCGCTCTTTGTCCAAAAGGTTTTGACGACGTACACAGAAGAACAGATCAATCGCTATCAATATAAAATATCAGGCCCATTACTGGATCGGCTTGACATGATCATTGAAGTGCATAGCCTGCCCGAGGCAATCATCAATCAAACAAGAGACGCAGCAGCAGAAGCCAGCGAAACAGTAAGGCAACGTGTGATCACTGCCTTTAATATGCAACTCAAACGCCACGGCGTGACGAATTCAGCCTTAAAAACCAGTGACATAGAACAATTCTGCGGTTTAGCCGAGAAGGACAAAACTTTACTACAAACAGCAACAATAAAACTGGGTCTCTCCGGGCGCGCAATACATCGAATCTTGAAAGTCGCCAGAACAATTGCAGATTTAGCATCTTGCGAGAACATTGAGACCCGCCATCTTGGTGAAGCAATCAGTTACAGGCAAAAAACGAACCAATCAAAATCTCTGATGTAAACAAGTGCTTACTACTTGAACCCGACTCTCTAATAGGGTGAAATAAGGATATGAGTGAAAAACAATATGACATTAGAATCATAGCTGAAACAGAGTACGTTACTGACCAATCCTTCCCTGATGAAGAACGTTATGTATTCGCTTATACCATCACCATCACCAATACTGGACTTACCGCGGCTACCCTTTTGCGCAGACATTGGCTAATAACTGACGCCAATTGCCGAGTTCAGGAAGTTAGAGGAGATGGTGTCATTGGTGAACAACCTCACATCATGCCTGGGGAGTCATTCCAGTATACCAGTGCCGCGGTTCTGGAAACTCCGGTGGGCTGTATGCAAGGGACTTATGAAATGGTTGCGGATGATGGTGTCGATTTCGATGTTCAAATACCGGTTTTCAATCTCTCCACTCCCAATACCCTGCATTAAATCATGAGCACCTACGCGATAGGTGACCTGCAAGGTTGTTACTCAGAATTACAAGACCTACTGCATGAGATTAATTTCGACAAGGCCAATGATCGTCTCTGGTTCGTAGGCGATTTAGTCAATCGCGGACCTGAATCGCTTGCTTGTCTGGAGTTCGTAAAATCATTAGGCGAATCTGCCAGAACCGTATTGGGTAATCATGATCTGCATCTATTAGCCGTTGCCAACAACATTCGTAAGCCACATAGAAAAGACACGCTTGATGAGATCCTGAATGCTAAAAATGCTAATGAATTACTAAACTGGTTAAAAACCCTTCCGTTACTTGTGCATGACACAGATTTAAACATCACTATGGTGCACGCCGGGTTACCATCACAATGGACATTGGAACAGGCACAACAACTTGCGCAAGAAACTGAAACCTTGTTGCGTAGCGATCAGTTTAATGACTTCATAAAATATATGTACGGTGATGAACCAGATGTATGGACTGAATCATTAGAAGGCTATGATCGACATCGTTTTATCATCAATTCTTTTACGCGCATGCGCTATTGCTACGCTGATGGACGATTAGATCTTGCGGCAAAGAATGCCCCTGGAAAAGAAGATGAAAAACTACTTCCCTGGTATGCACTACCTGACCGGCAAACAAATAAAAATAAAATCGTATTTGGTCATTGGTCTACCGTGCATTTGGGTAATGAAAAGAACTTTAATCAATACAATGTTTATCCTTTAGACACCGGATGCTTATGGGGTGGCGAAATGACAGCGATGCGTTTGGAAGATAAAAAATTGTTTAGTGTGCCATCTCAACAATCGAAGATATAATAATAATTACTGCAACCGACCCAAAACAGTCATAAGTGCTAATAAATAAACAGGACTGTTTCCCAGTGAGGCTTCCAAATTTAATCTTTGATGATTTAACATCAAAGTTTTTATTTATATTGATTTTCTTTAAACGTTTATTTAAATAAATTTAAAAATACTTGTCTAATAATTATGGGAATAATGACAAGACTTAACGTATTATATTTAGATATAGGATAAGAAGCTTAATTGCACACAGTTATGAAACCCACTTTAAAGCAACTGGAATATTTTCTCGCTATTATTAAATATGGCAGTATCCGTCGAGCGGCAGATGCATTAGGTATTAGCCAACCAACATTAAGTGCTCAGCTAGCGAAACTTGAAGAAATTTTTAAATTAAATTTATTCGAACGTGTTCAGAGTGGAACTATACTGTCTCCATCTGGCCAACATCTTTTACCTTATGTCCAGATTATGATTGAAGACATGAATAATTTGATGGACGCAGCAGAGATTGCAATGAGTGGCAGTAAGGGCGTTTATCGTCTTGGCGTGACTTCCACATTAGGTTCGTATTTACTCGCTTATCTGTTACCTGAAATTCACCAGCAATATCATCATCTAAAATTTATTGTTCGTGAAGATGCGCCAAACATTCTGGTAGGAGGATTGACAGATGGTCGTCATGATTTGCTTTTGATTCCTTTGCCTTTGAATAATGATAGTTTCTATATTGAGCCCTTAATTCGTGAGGAGTTATTTATTGTGATGGCCAATGATCATCCATTAGCAGACAAAAGCAGTATAACTACAAACGATTTAGTCGGAGAAAAAGTTGTCAACATGGAAGATACTCATCTTTACTCAAAGCAAATAGATGAGCTTTGTAATCGTTTTAGTTTAGCCCCCCTAAAAGATTATCAGGGAACAAGTTTAGATGCCCTGCGTGCTATGGTTTCTACAGGTGTTGGTATAGCTTTCTTCCCCTCACTATATGTTCATTCAGAGATTAGAGCTGAGTCAAATTTACATGTAATGAGAATCCAAGGGGAGCCTATTTATCGAATGCATGCTATCGCATGGCGTCATAGTTCGCCCGCACGAACATTTTTTAGAGAGTTTTCTGTTGTATTTAAAGAACTGATTAAAGAAAAGCTCGGCGGTGTTGTTCAAGTAATGTAATTAGAAGGCCAGGTTAAGTGTTTTGTAATATCTTTTTTATTACATCGGCTGCTATTTCATCGATATTCGGTTTTCAGCAGCTGAATTTTTATAAAATGGACAGCCGGACAACACTAACTCCAGTGGTTCTATATGAACTGCAAAGGGCGCTGCTATACTTAAGGCGCTTAAACCCAGTATGTTGCGACCGGAATGTTTCATTACCGCAACCTCCATTTCACCTAAATTGCAGTTCTCTCCAATACTAAAAGATTGTATCTTGTACAGATTCATCGTTTCATATTTACCATTTGCGAGCCGCGCCGCTATTTCACCTGTTTTTTCAACTTTGCCAGACTTCGAAATTTCTTCGAATAATTCACGGTTTAGTGTAATCATTCCTGCCCCAGTATCGACTAAAAATTGAGAACGAATATCAGAGTTGATTACTGCTTCTACATATAGACTGCCAGATTGTGATTTATCGATGGGTACGTTTACATCAGTTGCTTGAGCGGATGTATTCATAAATATTAGTAGACAGGCAAGGAGTAATTTTATTTTCATGTTGTCATAAGTTCCAAATAGTCTAGCCGTGTTTAAAGTGCAACTGATTCATCTGTAAATTAAATATTTATAAATTTATGAGCATAAAACCTGCCAATTTAGAATTAATCTTACAACCTGTTGTTATGTATATACTTTTCTTTTTTCAAATAGTTAAAATAGTCATAAAAATACATATATTTGCACTTATATGGTGCATTCATGCACTATATAAAATCGTCATGTATAAAGAAAATGAGATAAAAATAAAAAGGTGTATAGATAAAAGCTATATCAATGTCTTACAAATTTACTATATTGTTAATCTAGAATTCAGAGTGTTAGATTTAGAAACAAATTAAAAATAAAATAAATAATAGGATCAGACAAAATGAAAAAATTGGGTTTAATCACATTAAGTTTAGTATTTTTATCAACGCCTGCATTCGCAGATAATAACGATGTTGCAAAGAATAATTCTTATGAAACAGTTAAAGTTGTGAAAGTTGATAGAACTGGCAAGCCCCCCTATAAACGTACCATACAAAATATTAGGGTAACTGATGTAGCTGCATTAGAAGAGTCGAAAAACACTCCTATAGACTCTAAAGTAAGAGCTGCAATTCAATACAAAAAATAAATACTAAAAACCTCCTTAATTCAATTTTAATCAGGACTAATCATTTAGTTTTGCTTTAATCTATTAGTCGGGCTTTTCAAGATAAGAAGCCCGACTAATACTTATCGATAGAAGCTATTTAATGAAAAAATCTTTCTTAAAAGACGGACATTATATCACTTGAGGCAACAGTTGGTCATCTAGCGTGACACAATCAATCTCATTCAAACCATACACTTCTTCAAGGCCATAGCCCATTCTTGAGAAAAAAGTTATCGGCATCGACCATTCACAGAAACATGCCAGTTAACCATAAACTAGTTTATTCAATGGTAGCTCGTATACCGGAAGGTCGAGTTGCTACTTATGGTCAAATCGCAAGCTTGGCTGGATTCCCACGGCATGCGCGTCAGATTGGCTATGCATTGGCAGCATTAGATACTCATTCTTCAATACCCTGGCATCGTGTTGTTAACGCAAAAGGTAAGATCAGTCCCAGAGGTCTGGATGGTTGCGACGACTACCAACGGTTATTATTGGAAGAAGAAGGCATCACCTTTAACAATAATAACTGTATTTCACTAAAACAATTCCAATGGCAACAAGACTCGGTGGAGCTGAGTGATGACAAATGAATTAGAAGATATTGTTAGAACTGAGATTGAGGATTTACATAAATTCTTTGTTGGCTGGTTTACTGGTGCGCTTGATGTTAATAGTTTTGAATCCGGTTTTCTTTCACGGTTCGATCCCGACTTTTTATTGATTCCACCTGCAGGAATAATACTATCTCTGGATACATTATGTACCAGTATCAAAAACACATATGATACCAACCCTGATTTTAGTATCGCTATTCGAAACGTTAAGGTACAACGTGTGCTTGGAAATGAAATTATCGCGACCTATGAAGAATGGCAACGTAATGCTCTCGCTTCTACTCCGCCCAATAATGGCAGAGTTGCAACTGTGGTTTTTAAGAAGACACAACCGTTACAATGGTTGCATGTACACGAGACATGGATGCCCGAAGCTGTTACTACAGCAGAATCATTTAAACTCTAATGCTCTGACATAACTTCTTACTCATCCAGATGTTTAGTAATATCCATTTGAGGATTATTGTCCAAAAGCTCAAGACAATTTTTTAATGAACTATAATAAACCTCTGCTTGCCCGATACCAAAATCGTTAATCGATCGTTCAAATAGTATCTCAATATCCCTGGCTGCAGCCTCTGAGAGTTTAAGCATTTAACTATTCCCTGGTTTTTACATCCTTCCATATATCATCGAGTGTGCGTTTTGAAACACCACTTCTTTCACCTTCGGTTAATGCTTTAAGCAAAGCTTCGCGCTTGTCTTTATACTCTTGATCACGCCGGATCAAATCGCGAATATAGTCACTCACGTTACTGTAGTGTCCTGTTTCAATTTGGGATTCAACCCATTTACGCATCAGATCTGGCAGAGAAACATTCATAGTTGCCATAGTAATACCTCCAGCAAAAGATTGGCATATATTGGCAATCTTTGTCAATTATTACGCCACCATATTGATCAATTAAATCTTATCTAACACCACAAAACTGTAATCATAATCGTTCTTCTCATCGGCATTGAAAGCCTCTCTACTTGTTTCTTGCCATTCATTTCGATCAAACTCCGGAAAAAAAGTATCACCTTCGATCTCAGCATGGACTTCGGTCAGATATAAACGTGATGCTTTTTCCAGCGCATATCTATAGATCTCTGAACCGCCCGTAATCATCACTTCATCAACATCCTTACAATGCTTGAAAATATCTTCAAGACTATGCAGGACAGTACAACCTTCTGCCTTGTAGTTTTTATCGCGGGTAATAATGATGTTTTCTCTACCAGGTAAAGGCCTGCCTATAGACTCATGCGTTTTACGACCCATAACTATAGGTTTACCCATGGTGATCTTTTTAAAGTGTTTCAGGTCTTCTGAAATATGCCAGGGCAAAGCATCATTTTTTCCAATGACACGATTACGATCCATAGCGACAATGATTGATAACTGCATAGTCAATAATTATTTATTTTTAGATTGGCTGTTTTCAATGTCACGCTGCATGTATTCCAATAAACCATCAACACCATGGTTCTTGGCTATCGCTCGATACTCATTTCGATAACTTTGTACCAGACTTAACCGTTCAACGGTAAAGTCGTAGGCAAACCAGATATTCACGAAACGCTTCATACGATATGAGATCGGGATTTGTATGTCTGTGTCATCTTTAACTATAACGGTATCGACTGTTGCATAATCCTCATTATTGGAACTCACCGAAACATAGTCGATGCGTTCGCCCGAATAGCGTTTGATTCTTGACCAATAAGTATTGAGTAATATTTGTTCAAACAATGAAATAAATTCATTCTTTTGTTCTTCGCTGGCCACATTCCAATTAGTAGCAAGTATCCGTCTGGACATTTCTTTAAAATTAATACGTTCCTTTACTAACTTGAAGACAGTCTCTTTTTGTTTGCTTTCAACAAGGTTCTCATCTTTTAAAACCAATAGAACTTGATCGATTATATTTTTAACGATTCTGTCGGGAGACTCTTCGTTTGCCTGTACAGTGAAAGACAACATCAAGGTTAACAATGTTATTAATACAGTTTGTTTTAAAAACATAATCTTTCCTTTAGATAGCAATTGGGGCAGAAATGGATGGATGCGCCTGATAATTTATTAATTCGAAATCATCATAAGTAAAAGAAAAAATATCTTTAACGTTTGAATTTATATTCATCGTCGGCAAAGCAAAAGGTTTGCGGGATAATTGTTCATCGACTTGATCGAAATGATTTAAATAGATATGTGCATCTCCAAAGGTATGCACAAACTCACCCACCTCTAGATTTGTTACCTGAGCAACCATCATCAGTAACAAGGCATACGATGCTATATTAAAAGGCACACCAAGAAAAATGTCTGCGCTGCGTTGATATAGCTGGCACGATAATTTTCCATCGGCAACATAGAATTGAAAAAATGCATGACATGGTGCCAATGCCATTTTATCGAGTTCGCCCACATTCCATGCGCTGACTATCAACCGGCGGGAATCAGGATTCGTCTTTATCTGTTGTATAACCTGGCCTATCTGATCAATGGTATGACCTGACGCCTGCCATGATCGCCATTGAGCACCATAAACCGGTCCCAACTCACCGTTGGTATCTGCCCACTCGTCCCAGATGGTAACACCGTTATCATTCAAATATTTAATGTTTGTATTGCCCTGCAAAAACCAGAGTAATTCATGAATGATAGATTTTAAATGACACTTTTTAGTCGTTACTAAAGGAAAGCCCTGGTTTAGATCAAAACGCATCTGATAACCAAAAACACTGATCGTTCCCGTGCCAGTACGATCTTCTTTTTTCACGCCATGCACTTTAACGTGCCGTAATAGTTCCAGATACTGTTCCATTTTTTCCTTTATCGTAAATTAAACGTTGTTCGATAAACGTCCGTTATAGAAAGTTATATTGAATCATTGTTGCGTATCAAAAGAACGATAAGCCATAACGATTAAAACCAGGCCTGCAAGTATCATGGGGATGGATAATATTTGTCCTATCGTTAGCCAGTCAAATGCAAGATAACCTATATGTGCATCCGGTAATCGTACAAATTCTACTGCAAACCTGAAGCTGCCATAACCCAACAAGAATAAACCTGATATGGCTCTCACCGGCCTTGGTCTGGCCGAAAACAACCAAAGTATTATGAATAAAACCAGTCCTTCCAAAAATGCTTCATACAACTGGGAAGGATGTCGGGGAATTCCTCCCGCTGCTTCTGCCGGAAAGATCATCGCCCAGGGCAAATCACTCGGCGCACCCCAGAGTTCACCATTGATAAAGTTACCAATGCGTCCAGAACCTAACCCAATAGGTACTACTGGAGCAATAAAATCAGTCACCTTGAAAAAAGGCTTATTAAATTTATGGCAAAAAAACCAGACCGCGACAAACACACCGATCAAGCCGCCATGAAATGACATACCGCCCTGTTGGATATAGAAAACCTCGATCGGGTGTTGCAGATAATAGGGCAAATTGTAAAAAATCACTGATCCCAAACGGCCACCAAGAATAATACCAAGCATGGCATAGAATATAAGATCGGAGACTTGTTCCGAACTAAAATTCCATCGTGTTTGAGCGCCGCGATAACGCAACAAAACCCAGGCCGCCAGAATGCCTACTACATAGCTAATGCCATACCAGTGTATTTTTAAAACACCAAGGTTTAATGCAACGGGATCAATATCAGGATAGGACATCATAGTGAATTAATCTTATCATACGGAAAAACCAAATAAGGAATCAGAATTACTCTCTTTTGAAGATGCTGTCGGGTTACTTGGTGTCATAATAATTTAAACACCAATTGTCTTGAAATAGTAGCTGTCTGCATGATTTACAAAATCTAATAATCAGCTAATCATAAACTGATAAAAAAATCAGAATTAATTCTGTCGAATTGCTTGATTTACGACTCTAAAACAAGAATGATATACGGCTGAATACGCTAAACATATTAATCAGTAACGACTGCTAGCCGTACTGCTTTCGATATAATTATTATAACGATACATAATAATAAATTCTGATAATGCGGAAATTTAGCATATTTTAAATTTCGCATTTACATCAAATAGTTAATAACTTGAAATAAACAAATTTAGAGGGAAATACCAATGGCAACAGCAAATAAAAACCTGCTGACCTGGGTCGATGATATGGCCGCTTTATGTCAGCCGGAAAATATTGTCTGGTGCGACGGTTCCAAGGAAGAATGGAGTAATATGTGGGACATTCTGGTTAAAAGCGGTACCGCTAAAAAACTGGATGAACATAAACGCCCCAATAGCTACTATATCCGCTCCGTTCCAGCCGACGTAGCGCGGGTCGAAGACCGCACCTATATCTGTTCTGAAAAAGAAGAAGATGCAGGCCCAACTAATAACTGGTGTGAACCAGCTAAAATGCGAACTACCCTGAAAGCGCTATTCAGTGGTTGTATGAAAGGCCGCACTTTGTACGTCATCCCGTTTAGCATGGGGCCAATCGGTTCCAAGATTGCCCAGATTGGTGTACAAATTACCGATTCACCCTATGTCGTCACCAATATGCATATTATGGCGCGTGTTGGCGATAAGGTACTGGATGTTTTAGGTGCAGACGGTGATTTCGTGCCTTGTGTTCATTCTGTGGGTGTACCACTGGCAGCGGGTGATAAAGATGCGCCTTGGCCATGTAACCCAGATAACCGTTACATTGTTCATTATCCGGAAACACGGGAAATCTGGTCATTTGGTTCTGGCTATGGCGGCAACGCCCTGCTCGGTAAAAAATGTTTTGCCCTGCGCATTGCCTCAACTATGGCACGTGATGAAGGCTGGATGGCGGAGCACATGCTTATCCTCAAGCTTACCAATCCGGAAGGTGCGGTTAAATACGTCGCCGGTGCTTTTCCAAGCGCCTGTGGCAAAACTAATCTGGCCATGTTGACACCAACAATCCCGGGCTGGAAAGTCGAAACCATCGGCGATGATATCTGCTGGATGAAGTTTGGTGATGATGGCCAACTCTATGCGATAAATCCCGAAGCTGGTTTCTTTGGCGTTGCGCCTGGCACAAGCATGCAGTCTAATGCTAACGCAATGCTGTCAATGACTGAAAATTCAATATTCACGAATGTTGCTGAAACCGATGATGGTGATGTCTGGTGGGAAGATATGACGGATGAGCCACCGGCACATTTAGTCGACTGGAAAGGTAAGGACTGGACTCCTGATAGCAATGCACCGGCAGCTCATCCAAATGCACGATTCACAGCACCCGCCGCACAATGCCCGGTGATTGCCGATGAATGGGAAGATCCGAAAGGTGTGCCAATCAGCGCCATCCTGTTTGGTGGTCGTCGTGCAACGGTTGTACCACTGGTCACTGAAGCATTGAACTGGAAACACGGTACTTTTATCGGCACTATCATCGCCTCCGAAATGACTGCCGCAGCGTTTGGCAAAATCGGTAAATTGCGTCGCGACCCGATGGCAATGTTACCCTTTTGTGGATACAACATGGCCGACTACTGGAATCATTGGTTAGAGATAGGCCAAAAAGAAGGCGCAAAGTTACCAAAGATTTTCTATGTAAACTGGTTTCGTAAAAATGACAAAGGCAAATTCATGTGGCCCGGTTTTGGTGAAAACAGTCGTGTCTTAAAGTGGGTGTTCGAACGTTGTACCGGCAAAGCCAAAGCAATCGATACAGCAATAGGTAAAATGCCTACATTGGATGGACTTGATTTAGAAGGTCTGGAAATGGATGAAGTCGATAAAGCCAACCTGTTGCGGGTCGATACGGATGGCTGGTTACAAGAACTGCCTGGCATTGAAAAGTACTATGCACGTTTTGGTAACCATTTACCAAAGGAACTAACAAAGCAGGTTGAAGATCTCAGACGAAGACTGGAATCGGCAAAAAAAGCAGTTGCCTAGAACCTTCATGCACTTCCTAAAAAGCCCGTCAAGTGCGGGCTTTTTTATGTAAATGGATTTACTCTACGCCCTATGCACAGTTATAGAACCAGCAGAGATATTTAGTCAATGAACGGGGTTCCTTGTAATGCCGTCAAAAGATCTCTGGAGCGAAGTCCTTAACCAAGAATAATAATTTAGAATTTTTTATTAAAATATAGAGGGAAAACATGATAGAAATGACATTGGAAATAGCCGAGCGTATCGGCAAAGCGGCCTTGGCCAAGGCTGATGAAATGGGACGTCCAATGAGCGTATCCGTTGTCGACGAATCAGGCCGACTGGTTTATTTTTCACGTAGTGATGGCGCTGGTTTTTTTACCTTTGATACCTCGCGCGCAAAGGCTATGGCAGCCGCTTCGTTTAAACGATCGACGATGGAAATCACGGAAAATAAAGATGCCAATCCACTGCTGTGGTTTTCATTACCTAGTGTGGTTCCCGCTCAAGCCTTACCCAGCCCCGGCGGCGTACCGATACTGAAAGATGGAAATGTTATAGGTGGGCTTGGTTTAGGTGGTGGTTCGCCCGTAGAAGACCATGACTGCGCGCTAGCTGGTGCTGCCGCTGTCTAGTTCATAGTTTCAAATGGGAATTGCTATTCAGCAATTCCCATCATCAGTAATATAGAAATCAGATTACTATAATTGACTTGATACGGTGTGCCTGAACGCACAAGTGGCTTAGCCTCAAATCCGACCCCGATACCCGCGGCTTGCAGCATGGGCAAATCATTCGCACCATCACCCACAGCACAAGCTAGTTCAACACTAATGCCTGATTGCGAACATTCTTCCTGCAATACATTCAGTTTTGTTTCGGCATCCACAATCGGTTCTATTACTTTGCCCGTTAAGTTGCCATTTGCTATTTCGATCTTGTTACACACATAGCGATCAAAACCCAATTTGTCCGCCACAAATTTTACAACGGGCTCAAACCCACCACTAACCAATACCGTGCGTATCCCGTGTTTGCGTGCGCGGTTAATTAACAACTCGGCACCTTCATTAAACTTTACTGTTTCAGCTATTTCGGCAAAAACATTGCCTGAAATACCTTCCAACAAACTAACGCGTTCATCCAGTGCTTTACGAAAGTCCAGTTCTCCTCGCATAGCCCTGGTTGTTATTTCACTAACTTGTGCACCGATGCCGATAAATTTTGCAATATCATCCAGCGTTTCAGTTTGAACAATGGTGCTATCCATATCGCAAATCAAAAGTTTTTTCTCGCGCCCCTCAAGCGGCAAAACAAAACAGTCGAAATCATGTCCCGCTTCTAATAGTTCTATGAATACTTTCCAGGCAACTTTTGTTGTAGTTGTAATAAAGAACTCAGTCGCATTGTTATCAGACATTGCATTGATTGAATCAATACTGATTTTGTTTTTATATAAACACCGTTGAGCAATATCAATTCCATTTTCTAATTCTGAAACCAGGACGACAACAAACTCCATTTGTTTATCGTCTGATTCTTTTAGTAACCAGTAGGGCTCAGGAAATGACTTCTCGTCATTCATATCGCAAGCGAATCAAAATGTAAGTATTGTGCATCATGGATATGTTCTATCGCTCTTAATGCTTCAAGATCGGTTTGATTAATCGGTGCGTCTATCTCAAGTAATGAAATTGCATCACCTCGACTTTCCCTGCGACCAAGATGCATATTAGCAATATTGATACCTCGGTCAGCAGCAAACAATCCTATGGCGCCGATCATGCCCGGCTCATCCTGATTGGTGATATAGAGCATGTGTTCGCCAAACTCGGATTCAAGCTTAATGCCTTTTATCTCAACCAACCTTGGGCGATTTTGTATCAGTGTGCCACACACATTACGTGTCTTGTCTTTCGTAATAATGCTAATTGTTACACGATTATGATAAACGTCTTCCAAATCTTCTTTGGCTTCAGTGATATGAATTCCACGATCTTTGGCGACATCACGTGCATTAACAACATTGATGTTTTCAAAGCGTGGCGACAAGACCGATTTAACCACCTGTGTGGTTAAGGGTTCAACATTCATCTTGGCAACATCACCACCATAGGTAACGGTTATACCTTGAATGGCAGTATTGGTCAGCTGACCGGCAAAGGCACCCAAATAATTTACTAATTGTAAATAAGGGCTTAACTGACGGGCTTCTTCTGCTGACAGATTGGGCGCATTGAGTGCATTCTTAATCGAACCTTCCAACAGATAATCCGAAATCTGTTCAGCAATTTGTACCGCCACTTTCTCCTGTGCCTCGGTTGTCGATGCGCCCAGATGAGGGGTACAGATGACATTCTCCATCCCAAACAAAGGATTCTCCTTTGCTGGCTCTTCAAGATACACATCCAGTGCAGCACCCATTAAATGACCACTCTCCAGAGCAACCTTTAAGGCCAATTCATCTACCAGACCACCACGGGCACAGTTGATCAATAATGCTCCTTTTTTCATTTTATTGATCGCTGTTGCACTAATGATATTTTCTGTCTCTGGTGTTTTTGGTACGTGCAAAGAGACAACGTCAGAAGTAGTAAGCAATTTTTCCAGCTCCACTTTTTTAATGCCCAACGCATTGGCACGTTCTTCAGTCAGATAAGGATCGTAGGCCTGAACCTTAAGACCAAATCCAATCGCCTTTTGCGCGACTATAGAACCAATGTTCCCGGAACCAATAATCCCAAGCATTTTGCCGGTTAATTCAATACCCATATATTTGGACTTGGCCCAGGCCCCAGCATGAGTTGTTTGATTAGCCTGAGGGATATGACGTGCTAATGAGAACATCATTGCTAACGCATGTTCTGCAGTGGTAATGGCATTTCCCATAGGTGTATTCATTACGACGACACCTTTTGCGGTTGATGCAGGCACATCGACATTGTCGACACCAATCCCGGCACGACCAACTACTTTTAATCGGGTAGCAGCAGCTAGAACCGCTTCGGTGACGTTGGTTGCAGATCGTATGGCGAGGCCATCAAAATCAGGAATCATTGCCAATAGCTCTTGTTCGGTCATTTTGCCTGTTTGCACTACTTCAATTCCACGTTGTTCGAAGACACTCACAGCCTGACTCGACATAGGATCAGATATTAATACGCGTACTTTTGTCATTATGCTATTTCCTTAGCGCTATCTGCGCTTAACCAACTTTGATAAGCCCAATCCAGCCAGGGCATTAATTTTTTGAGATCATCCGCTTCGATGGTGGCGCCGCCCCAAATACGAAAGCCGGGAGGTGCACTGCGATAAGCTTCTATGTCGAAGGCAACACCCTCTTGCTCTAAAGATTTACACATCGTCTTAATCGCCTTTTGCTGATCTTCGATAGATAGACTTGTGAAAGTTTCCGCCACAATTTTCAAACACATTGAAGTCGTTGATCGTACTTCAGGATCATCCGGCAACCATGCTATCCAATCTGATCTAGAGACCCATTGATTCAAGACTTCGAAGTTATCGTCACAACGTTTTATTAATGCAGACAAACCACCAATTGAATTGGCCCAGTCCAATGCGGAATGCAGGTCTTCAAGCGCTAGCATGCTTGGCGTGTTGATCGTTGCCCCTTTAAAGATGGCGTCATCCACCTTACCCTTTTTAGTAAGACGAAATATTTTTGGTAAGGGACGTTCAGGTTTGTAATTTTCCAGACGTTCAATCGCGCTTGGACTTAAAGCCAACATACCAAAGCCACCTTCACTGCCAAGCACTTTCTGCCATGACCAGGTCACAACATCCAGTTTTTCATATTCGAGATCCATAGCGAATGCTGCAGACGTTGCATCACAAAAGACAATACCTTCGCGGGAGGGTGAAATCCAATTCATATGCGGAACACGCACACCACTGGTTGTACCGTTGTGGACAAAAACCGTATCACGATCTGGTTTTGCCAGACTTAAATCCGGTAAATCACCATAATCAGATTGATAGATATTGAGATCATCAAGTTTTAGTTGTGCTTGTATATCATTCGCCCAATCACTGGAGAAACTTTCCCAGACGAATACATCAACACCGCGTTGTCCCAACATGGACCATAAAGCCAGTTCAAAAGCGCCAGTGTCAGATGCTGGCACAATAGCGAGTTGCCAATCTTCAGGGAGGCCAAGTAATTCAGCCGAACGATTGATCGCTTCTGCTAGACGAGATTTTGGGATAGCCGCACGATGACTACGACCCAGGTTATTCAGATTAAAGTTGGTAAGATCCCAACCAGGATGTTTCTTGCACGGCCCGGAAGAAAAACGAGCATCTTTTGGCCGCACGGCAGGCTTTACACAAAGCCCATTGGTTTGTGTGTTCATATTCTAACCTCTAATTAGTCGACGGTTTGCTCCGTCACGCGCCGGCAAGGTTACATTAAAAAAATAAAAATCCAAAATTAAATTTTAATTCATTTCGAAATTTCATCTGTCACAATCAAAGAAACCGCGTCAAAATAGATGACGTTTGATTTCGCTTTTAACTGTTTTCTGACAAGTAAGTTTGATATTGCGTTAGTGCTTTATTTCAATTAACCTGCTGCACTGCACAATCCTACTAAAATTCAACATGAGTGATGAAGAAACCATGAAAAAGAATGCTAGTAATATTAATTACTTAAAATTTGGTAAGCTCGAAATAGCTGAGACGCTTTATAATTTTGTAAAGGACGATGCTATCCCGAATACCGGCGTTGATACTGAACATTTCTGGAACTCATTGACAGATATTGTCAGTGATTTAGGTCCAAAAAATTCCGCCTTATTAAAAACCCGTGACGAACTTCAAGACAAGATCGATAACTGGCATAAAGAAAATCGTTCAAAGGGTCACGACCCCATCGCCTATAAGAAATTTTTAAAAGACATTGGATATCTTGTTGAAGATATTGCTGACTTTAATATTTCAACTGAGAATGTTGATGATGAAATCGCAACAATACCCGGGCCGCAATTAGTTGTTCCCCTGGATAATGCACGCTATGTATTAAATGCTGTAAACGCACGCTGGGAAAGTTTATATGATGCGTTTTATTCAACCAACACCATCTCGGAAGCTAATGGCTGTAAACGAATAAAAAAATATAATCCTATTAGAGGTGACCGTGTTATCGAACGTGCACGTCACTTTCTGGATAGACATTTTGCGCTTGAGCGCGACACGCATAAACATGTAACACAATACTTTATTAAAGATAATCAACTTGCTGTTGTTTTTGGTGACGGTACGGAAACGACTTTATTAAAACCGCAACAATTTGTGGGTTACACCGGTTCAGCAGAGAATCCTGACTCTGTATTACTCTGTCATCATAGCTTGCATTTAGAAATTAAGTTCGGTGATGGTCTCTTTATTGGCCGTCGTGATCACGCCAATATATATGACGTTTTCGTTGAATCAGCAATAACAACAATTATGGATTGCGAAGACTCGGTTGCTTCAGTAGACACTAATGACAAATTACAAGTCTATAGTAACTGGCTCGGTTTGATGAAAGGCACGCTGGTGCGCACGCTTGTCAAAGATGACAAAACGATAGAACGTACCATGGAAGCAGACAAAGAATACATCGGTATCGATGGTAAGCCTGTGATTAAAAACGGTAGAAGCTTAATGCTGGTTAGAAATGTTGGGCATCATCTTTATACCGATATGGTTTTGTATGATGGTAAACCGGTTCCAGAAACAATGGTTGATTTAATGGTCACCTCACTCTGTGCTATTCATGATCTAAAAGGTAATACGCAGCTCCGTAACAGCAAAGCTGGTTCTGTCTATATCGTCAAACCTAAATTACATGGCCCCGAAGAGATTGCCTTTGCGAATGAATTATTTAATCGCGCTGAAGATGTGCTTGGTCTTGAACGTCACACCCTGAAGATGGGGATTATGGATGAAGAACGACGCACCTCGGTCAACCTTAAGGCCTGTATAAATGCTGTAAAAGAGCGGCTTGTTTTTATCAACACCGGTTTCCTTGACCGAACAGGTGATGATATCCATACCAATATGGAAGCAGGCCCGGTTATACCAAAGGGCGAATTGAAAAAAGCGAAATGGTTGGAGGCGTATGAAGCCTCTAATGTGCAGATAGGTCTCGAATGTGGCCTTAAGGATAGCGCCCAGATCGGTAAAGGCATGTGGGCTATGCCTGAAGAAATGAACAACATGATGAAAACCAAGATTCAGCATCTGAAGGCCGGTGCGAATACATCATGGGTTCCCTCACCAACCGCAGCAGTATTACATTCTATTCATTATCATCGCTTGAATGTAAAAAGCCGACAAGTAGCACTGATGGCGACAAGCAAGATTCTGGTAGACGATATTTTAACCATTCCTCTCTTGGACAAAGATCGTAAGCTGTCAGCCAATGAAATACGACATGAACTGGAAAACAATGCACAAGGTATTCTTGGTTATGTATCACGCTGGGTAGGTCAGGGTGTAGGCTGTTCTAAAGTACCCGATATTAATGACGTGGCATTGATGGAAGATTGCGCCACATTACGAATATCAAGCCAACACATTGCCAACTGGTTACACCATGGCATAGTCAGTGAAGAAGAAGTACGTGTTGCAATGGAACGCATGGCAGTTATCGTCGATCGTCAAAATAGAAATGACAAAGACTATCAACCTATGGCGAGTGATTTTTCAAACAGTGTTCCTTTTAAAGCCGCAATGGATCTGGTTCTAAAAGGTCGTGAACAAGCCAATGGTTATACAGAATTTATACTGTATCAACGAAGACAAGAACAAAAAGCGTTAAATTAATTTAAAGTTTGAACAATACCCCTGCATGCAGGGGTATTTTATTTAAATACTGGAACCAAACTCTTTTTCAAAACGCGCCTCGAATTCATCAAGTGTGAAGGAATGATTTTGCGTGCCCGGTTTTTCTATTTTTATTGACCCCATCAACGATGCGATCCGACCCGTTGTTTCCCAGTCCATTTCATTTACAAGCCCATAAAGTAAACCGGCACGATAGGCATCGCCACAACCGGTAGGGTCAGTAATCGATTCTGGTTTCACGCAAGGAATATCATACTGTTTATCTTTTGTATAAATGGTAGAACCATCGCTACCACGAGTCACGACCAAGGCCTTTATCTGTGCTGCGATTTCATTAGGGCTAAGACCGGTTTTATACTGCATCATCTGCCATTCATAATCATTAACTGTAACCCAGGTCGCTTGTTCAATGAATTGAGAAAGCTCTTCGCCTGTGAACATGGGCATGCCCTGACCAGGATCAAAGATAAACGGGATACCTGCTTCAGAAAATTGATCCGCATGTTGCAACATACCATCACGACCATCAGGAGAAATGATGCCTATTTTACAATCCTTCGCATCCGTTACTTTATTACGATGAGATTCGTTCATTGCACCAGGATGAAAAGCGGTAATTTGATTGTCATCCAAATCAGTCGTGATAAACGCCTGCCCGGTAAAAGCATCGTCAACAACAGTAATATGGGTACGATTCATGTGACGCTTATCCATCCAATAAGCATAAGATTCAAAGTCCTTACCCACTGTTGCCATAGGTAGCGCGATTGAATCATCCAGTAGATTTAAGTTATAGGCAATATTACCTGCGCAACCTCCAAACTCACGACGCATTTCAGGCACCAGAAATGACACATTAAGCATATGTATCTTTTCAGGAAGAATATGATTTTTAAATTTATCTGGAAAAACCATAATATGGTCGTACGCCATAGACCCACAAATCAAAACACTCATAAGATAGAATCCTTTATAGATTGAATTTTTAAGATCATTAAATAGATGTAAAGTAAGAATAAAATGACAGGTTATAGTGTGCAATATATCACCCCTACGGATGCCTGTTAATTTTATTTTTAAGATGAACTGACTATTCCCTTACATGGAAGATTATGCACAATGATAATCTTCGGCCGGCTAAACAATGACCTTACGATGCTTTACCAAGCTTTATTTGAGCTTTCGAATTTTTAGCAAGAATCTGTTTAAGAAATTTCCCGGTATGTGAAACACTATTTTCAGTCAGGTCTTCCGGTGTGCCGGTCGCGATAATTTCACCACCCCCATCACCCCCTTCTGGCCCCAGATCAACAACCCAATCCGCTGTTTTAATCACATCAAGATTGTGTTCAATAACGATAATGGTATTTCCGTGTTGCCTGAGTCGATGCAATATATCGAGTAATTGCTGGATGTCATGAAAATGTAAACCGGTTGTCGGTTCATCCAGAATGTAGAGTGTTTTACCGGTATCTCTTTTTGAAAGCTCTTTAGAGAGTTTGACCCGTTGTGCCTCACCGCCGGATAAGGTGGTCGCGTTTTGGCCGAGTTTGATATAGGACAAACCAACATCCATGAGTGTTTGTAATTTGCGTGCAAGCACAGGCACAGCATCAAAGAATTCATGGGCTTCTTCAACACTCATATCCAGTGTTTCATGAATATTTTTACCTTTGTATCGAACATCGAGTGTTTCGCGATTGTAGCGTTTGCCTTTACAGGTATCACAAGGGACATAGATGTCGGGAAGAAAATGCATCTCGACCTTTATCAAACCATCGCCCTGACAGGCTTCACAACGGCCACCTTTCACATTAAAACTAAAACGTCCGGGTTTATAAGCACGCGATCGTGCCTCGGCAGTTGCGGCAAATAATTCACGAATAGGTGTAAACAAACCGGTATAAGTTGCCGGATTGGAGCGTGGCGTACGTCCGATCGGACTTTGATCAATATCTACGACCTTATCAAAGTGTTCAAGACCATGAATAGATTCATACTGTGCAGGTGTTGTATTTGCCCTGTTTAAATCACGTGCCACTATTTGATAAAGCGTGTCATTGATCAATGTCGATTTACCAGAACCGGATACACCAGTGATGCAGGTCATTAAGCTAACGGGGATGACCAGGTCGATTTTTTTTAAATTATTACCAGAAGCCTGTTTTAACTCCATAACACGCATCGGGTTGTAGGGTATGCGTTGTTCCGGAATCGCGATTTGCTTCTTACCCGATAAATACTGTCCCGTTAACGAATTTTTATCTGCTGCAATCATCGCTGGTGTACCTTGAGAAACGATCTCGCCACCATGAACACCGGCACCTGGACCAATATCAATCACATGTTCAGCGGCATTAATCGCTTCTTCATCATGCTCGACAACGATGACGGTATTACCTAAATCGCGCAGATGAAATAATGTTTTAAGTAAGCGTTGATTATCACGCTGATGTAATCCAATGGAGGGTTCATCAAGGATATACATAACACCAACCAGACCTGCACCAATCTGACTGGCTAATCGTATGCGTTGCGCCTCACCACCGGATAAAGTCTCGGCACTGCGTTCGAGGGTCAGGTAATCCAGCCCCACATTCACAAGAAAGTTAAGTCGATCATTAACTTCTTTCAAAATCTTGACTGCAATTTTGCCACGCGCACCATCCAACTCGAGAGATTTAAATAGCGACTGTGCCTTGATAACAGTCATGGCAGTTATATCGGATAGAGAAATGTCATTGATTAATACATTACGCGCAGATTTGTTTAGACGTGTTCCTTCACAAGCCGGACAAGGTTTGTGTGTCTGGTATTTTGACAACTCTTCCCGAACCATGACTGAATCAGTTTCCAGATATCGACGCTGTAAATTTGGTATGACGCCTTCAAATGGATGTTGTCGAATAACCGTTTTATTGCGTTCTCTCAGATATTCAAATTCAATCTCTTCATCACCGCTGCCATAAAGCAATATTTGTTTGATACTGTCGGGCAGGTCTTGATAGGGCGTATCAAGTTCAAATTTATAGTGGGACGCAATCGATTTGAGCATCTGAAAGTAATAAGCATTACGTCTGTCCCAGCCTTTTATGGCACCACCGGGCAAAGTTAAGTCTGGATTTTGTACAACTCGTCCCGGATCAAAATATTGCACATGACCCAAACCATCACATCGTGAACATGCTCCCGCCGGATTATTAAAAGAAAACAGTCGTGGTTCAAGCTCGCTCAGGCTATAGCCACATTTATTACAGGCATAACGTGAAGAAAATAATTGTTCCTCAGTATTAGAATCTGCTTCCATCGGCACAATCAGTGCGACACCATCTGATAAGCGTAATGCCGTTTCAAACGACTCAGCCAAACGCAATTGCAAATCGTCCCTGACCTTAAACCGGTCAACAACGACCTCTATCGTATGTTTTTTTCGCAACTCAAGTTCAGGTACTTGATCCAGTTCAACTATATGACCGTCAATACGAGCACGGATAAAACCTTCTGTTCGTAGTCGTTCTATGATTTGCAAATGTTCTCCCTTGCGTTCCTGCACTACTGGCGCGAGTAGCATCAGACGTTCCTCTTTGGGACGGGTCAATACCAGATCAACCATCTGTGTGATCGTCTGGGCTTCCAGCAAGGTTTGATGATCTGGACAAAAGGGTTGGCCTACACGAGCAAACAATAATCGCAAGTAATCGTATATCTCGGTTATCGTTCCAACTGTAGAACGCGGATTATGTGAAGTCGTTTTTTGTTCAATCGAGATCGCCGGCGACAAACCTTCAATATGGTCAACATCCGGCTTTTCCATCATCGACAGGAATTGTCGTGCATAAGCAGACAGGGACTCGACATAACGCCGTTGACCTTCAGCATAGATAGTATCAAATGCCAATGAAGATTTTCCTGAACCGGATATACCTGTCACGACGATTAACTTATCGCGCGGGATATCAATATCAATATTCTTTAAATTATGGGTTCGGGCACCACGTATACTAATCGTATCCATTCAAACAATTCACTATTCTAGGAGCAACCTGTTAATATAAATGCTTTTACAATCTCGATCCAAATTAACTTCAAATTTTAATGAATTCATCTTCTATGTCCGCCGCCGAATTAAAGGCAGCAATATCGCTTTCTGCGGTATTTTTCTTGCGTATGCTACCTTTATTCATGATATTGCCAGTATTAAGTCTGGCCGGAAGTTCATATCAATCGTCTACACCACAATTACTTGGACTCGCGCTTGGCATTTATGGTCTGACACAGGCTAGCCTGCAAATACCGTTCGGCATGCTATCTGATCGATTTGGCCGCAAACCGATCATTTGTCTTGGATTGATTATTTTTGTGGCAGGCAGTTTGTTGGCGGCAATGACAGACTCTATTTATGGATTGATTCTGGGTCGCGCATTACAGGGTGCTGGAGCTGTAGCAGCAGCAATAATGGCACTGGCCGCTGATCTAACGACAGAACAACATCGAACCAAGGTGATGGCTTGTATAGGCATGAGTATTGGCCTGTCCTTTTCCGTTGCCTTTATTCTGGGACCATTACTCTATACCCACATTGGCATACAGGGTCTTTTTTATCTGAGTGTCTGTATTGCGATACTGGCTATCATTACTTTATTAATAATCGTTCCCAACCCAACCCGGCATGCCGATGAAGGTAGACATGCAATCAGTCTGCAAGGCTTTAAAAATGTAGTATCAAATTTTTACCTGATTAAACTTGATATCAGCATCTTTAGCTCTCATTTAATTTTGATGGCAAACTTTGTTGTTATACCCGTCGCGTTGCGGGACATTATTCAGTTGCAATCAACATCACATTGGCAAGTCTATCTGGGTGTTTTATTTACTTCCCTGTTTATTATGGTGCCTTTTATCATCTTTGGAGAGCGTTTGAAGAAGATAAAATTATTCTTCGTTACAAGCATAATACTAATTATTCTGTCTCAGTTGGGACTCAGTTTCGGTCATACCAGCTTGCCGCTACTGGTGTTATTTTTAATCTTGTTCTTCGGCGCATTTAATTATCTGGAAGCACTCTTACCCTCAGAGGTATCTAAAGCAACGAGTATCGATACAAAAGGTACGGCGTTAGGGGTTTATTCCAGCTCACAATTTATCGGGATCTTTATTGGTGGCCTATCGGGTGGTTTTTTTCATCAGTATTTTGGCATAGCAAGTGTCCATTTCTTGTGTCTATTCATAGCTTTACTATGGTTATGTTTAGTAATCTATCTGCCAGATCATAAGAACAGTTATGAAAATACACTTGAAGAAAGTATGCTCTAAAGCGAAAATGATTTATTAAAGAGTTGGTCCAAATTCATACGTGTAAATACTCTATCCACATACTGAAAGGTTGTATAAAGCTTTCATAGACATACATAAAACAGTTAATTATATTTTAGGAGAGCGTCACAATGGCAAGGGGTGTAAATAAAGTTATTTTAATTGGTAATCTGGGCAACGACCCGGACATACGATACACCGCTGGCGGTGCTGCTGTAGCAAACATCAGCCTTGCTACTGCTGAATCCTGGCGCGACAAGGAAAGTGGCGAACAACAGGAACGTACTGAATGGCATCGAATTGTCTTTTTTGGGCGTTTGGCTGAGATTGTGGGTGAATATTTACGCAAAGGCTCACAAGTCTATGTAGAGGGTCGCCTGCAAACACGTAAATGGCAGGATAAAGAGGGTGTTGATCGTTATACCACTGAAATAGTCGCCAATGAAATGCAGATGCTCGGCAGTAAAAGTGGCGGTTCAGCAAATTATGAATCTGCGCCACAACAACCACAGAACAGTGCCCCGGCACAAAAACCTCAAGCATCAAGCAACAATTCAGCAGCTACCCCAACTGATGATTTTGATGACGATATCCCTTTCTAGAGGACATCATTGAATAATAAAATTAATTATTTAAGGCGGTTCATAACGATATGTCGATAATTACCCAGATTAATCTGCTTAAGAAACGGCGTACCAAAATTATCGCTACACTCGGTCCCGCAAGTAGTGAGCCAGACCAAATTCGTAAACTCATCAAGGCCGGCGTTAATATATTTCGACAAAATATGTCACACGGTGATCATAGCTATCACAAAGAGACCTATGCCCGAATACGCAAAATAGCAGAAGAGTTGAATCAACATTGGCTGACCTTTGTGGCCCTAAAATTCGAACCGGTAAATTCAAGAAAGGTAGTATTGAATTAAAGAATAACAGCACAGTTATCGTCACGACCCGAGATGTAGAAGGTAAACCGGGTCTAATTCCATCTCAATATGCTGCCTTGGCAGATGATGTGGAACCGGGTGACCGAATATTACTGGCCGATGGTAATTTTGAAATGGAGGTCGATAGTATTGATGGAACAGAAATTACCTGTACCGTAATTTATGGTGGCACATTGGGGAATCATAAAGGTATTAATCTGCCCGGTGTAAAAGTATCCGCACCATCATTAACCGATAAAGATAAAGAAGATGCCAAATTAGCACTGGAACTTGGTGTAGATTTTATGGCGCTGTCTTTTGTACGCTCTGCTAATGATATTCACGACTTAAGAGAACTGATCAAATCTTATAACAGTGATGCGCGTATCATAGCCAAGATCGAAAAACCGGAAGCACTTGATGAAGCAAGCGCGATACTTGACGCTGCGGATGGCATCATGGTGGCTCGTGGGGATCTTGGCGTTGAACTCAAGCCGGAACAAGTCCCTGTTGCTCAACATCAATTAATCGATCTGGCCCGTAAAAAATTCAAACCTGTCATCGTTGCCACACAAATGTTGGAATCGATGATTGAGAATGCTCGGCCAACCCGTGCCGAAGTGACGGACGTCGCATATGCAGTAACACTGGGCACAGATGCAATTATGTTATCTGGAGAAACTGCTGTCGGTGCATTTCCTATCGATGCCGTTAAGATGATGGATAGAATTGCAAGACAGACAGAATCATACCTATGGTCACATAATGCCTATGGTGCAAAATTGTCGAATAACACCTCATCGGCGCTACCTGTATGGGATGCTATGGCTAACTCAATGGCTCAATTAGCCCAGGATCTTAAAGTCCATGCCGTCGTAGTTATTTCTCAAAGTGGAATGTCTGCCGCAACAATGAGTTCAGTCAGACCGGCTGCACCAGTTGTTGCAATAACAAGACATCCTAATATCTGTCGTATAATGGAGATGCTATGGGGTGTAATTCCGGTACTCGCAGAAGATACCGGCAAGACTAATCCGAATGCGTTAGCAAAAATGGTAGTGCTTGAACAAGGTCTTGCAGTAAAAGGTGAAAAAGTATTATTGATACGCGGCTTTCATAGCGAACAAAGTTTAAATACGCCTTCTGTCACCGTATTGACGGTCTAGCTTCCAAGCCAATAGATTTATCGCAACTTATAAATCGGCACCGCATCATCAGCTGCTGCCTGATAGCGTATCGTAAAATCATTAAATGCTTTCAACGCATCTTCTGCGTCTTTATCATCACGCAATTGAAAACTGCTGATACCACAACGATACATAAAGAATAATTGATCACGTAATACATCACCAATCGCACGGACATCACCCTTGTAGGCATAACGATCATGTAACAACCGTGCATGTGAATAACATCGACCATCTTTAAACGCAGGAAAATCGAGCGCCACTATAGAGAAGTGTTCAAGATCACTAACCAGTTCCTCTACATCAGTATCACCGTTTATCCAGACCGCATGCTTTGTTTTTTTATCGAGTAAGCTGTCTCGATTCGCCTGCCAATAGTGAAACGGTAAAATAATATCACCGTCGGGCATAGGCGCATCAGCATCCAGTTCACGCGCAACAGACCAATCATCATTTACAATTTTATTATCTTTAATTACTCGCATGTGCTTTTTCCTTAACCGGTTTCTTTGGATAAACACGATCTTTAAACGGTGTAATACCTACTCGACGAAATGTATCCAGAAAACGTTCTTCTTCCTGACGTTGTTCGACATAAACATCAAGTAATTTGCCAATCACATCAGCAACATCTTCTTTTGCAATAGAAGGACCAAGACGTTCGCCAAGACAAGCATCGCTTTCAGATGAACCACCGACTGTTAATTGATAAAACTCTTCATCCTTTTTCCTGACACCGAGAATACCAATATGCCCCACATGGTGATGTCCACAGGCATTCATACAACCAGACATCTTGATCTTTATATCGCCAATATCATGTAAATAATCAATGTCATTGAATTTATCGTTAATCTGCTTCGCAATAGGAATTGAACCCGCATTGGCCAGCGCGCAAAAATCCAGACCCGGGCAACAAATCATGTCTGTTAACAAACCAATATTTGCCGTGGCAAGATTCTTCTCTAACAGCTTTTCCCAAAGAATAAACAGATCGGCCTGTTTTACATTAGGTAACACCAGGTTTTGATCATGGGTTACAACTATTTCACCAAAACTATATTTATCAGCAAGATCAGCAATATGATCCATTTGTTCATCTGTAGCATCACCAGGCGCTATGCCAGGTGCTTTCAAGGAAACAACGACTGCTTTATAACCAGCAACCTTATGGGGAAACAGATTTCGTTTGGCCCAGTTTGTAAAGGATTTATTTGATTCCTGTGCTGCTTCAAAGCTGTTGTCATCTGCGGCGCTGCTATCATAATCAGGTGCAGTAAAAAATCCTTTCACACGATCAATTTCTTTTTGATCAAGTTTCATCACACCATCTTTAATATGTAGCCATTCTTCTTCAACCTGTCGCGCAAATTCTTCTTTGCCCAGATCGTTAACCAGGATCTTGATTCGGGCCCTGTATATATTGTCTCTGCGACCATAACGATTATAAACACGCAGTACCGCTTCAAGATAAGAAAGCAAATCTTGCTTCTGCAGGAAGGGTCGGATGCTTGGACCAATAAAAGGCGTGCGACCCAGTCCACCACCGACGATTACATTGAAACCGATTTCACCCGCTTCATTCTTAACAAGATATAGACCGATGTCGTGAACCTTTACTGCGGCACGATCGTGGGTTGCACCTGATACTGCAATCTTGAATTTTCTGGGCAAAAATGAAAACTCGGGATGAAACGTTGACCATTGTCGAATGATTTCACAATAAGGACGAGGATCTTCAAGTTCGTCTTGTGCAATACCAGCAAATTGATCTGAAGTGGTATTACGAATGTCATTGCCACTGGTTTGAATAGCATGCATCTCTACACTGGCCAGATCAGCTAATATGTCAGGTACCGTCTCAAGCGCTGGCCAATTATATTGAACATTTTGTCGGGTACTAAAATGAGCGTAATTCTTGTCATATTTTCTGGCAATGTGTGCCAACATCCGTAGTTGTTCACTGGATAACAAACCATAAGGAATAGCTACTCTAAGCATCGGCGCATAACGCTGAACATAAAGTCCATTCATCAGACGCAAAGGACGGAATTCTTCCTCACTCAGTTTACCGGCTAAAAAACGCTCAGTTTGATCACGGAATTGGGCTACTCGTTCATCAACGATGGTCTGGTCGTAATTATCGTACTTGTACATAGGATTTGAACTGTGTCCTGCGGTTTGTAACGGCTGCGAAAGATAGCAATTAGTTTTAAGATGGAAAAGGAATAGATTTAACTATATTTATTCGTAATTGTTATATAAAGCACACATCATTGCGAGCGCGACAATGATAGCTGAAATCAACAGAAATCAACAGAAATCAAACAGTATGGATGAATTATTTTCCGATAAATGAGGAAATATCACTGTTTTTTACAATGAGACTGATTAGTGAACAATTTGTTGAGTCTTTTACTTAGGAAAATTGATGTTTTGCTAACAAACTTCTGCCTTTTCGAGTCAGATAGCCTTCCTGATCGATAAATCCCTTGTGTTCAGCTAGCTTGATTAGACTTACCGGTTGATTTTTTGGTAAATAAACCAAGCCATCTCCGTAATGAAATTCAAGTACTTTAGCTATGTCCGATTCAATATTCTGTTCTAATTCTGATGATAATGCGTTCAATGTGTACCAACCTGTTACAAACTAATAAAATATTTAAGTTATATATATTAGCTAGTTATATAGATTATCTATAGCTAAATGTCAAATATATATTGTAAGCCGCTATAAAATTGAGGTTTTAAATAACACCCATTTGAATGAAACTGGTGTAATTGCAGTTTTAAAGCAGGTTTCAGTTTTTAAGGGATATGTTGCTTGGCAAGGTAATCATGAGTACGCATTTCTTCCAAACGACTAATGGTTCGTTTGAATGGTTCAAATAAACGTGATCCGGTATATAGAGCATTCGGATGCGCTGCTGCGGTAACAATAAGTTTTACATTGCGGTCGTAGAATTCATCTACAAGTGTGATAAAGCGCCTTGCAATATCATTAACATGATCATCCATAATCGGTATATTTGCTATCAACACAGTCTGATACTGTCTGGCAATCTCGATATAGTCTGCTGCTCCTCTTGGTCCATCACAGATAGCCATAAAATCAAACCAGACAACACCGTCACCACAACGCACCGTTTCAATAGTTCGACCTTCAATGTCCAGTGTGACTGCCGTTTCACCTATATCAGGACAAACGTGGATAAAACTATCTTCCAGCATTGCATTCGCATGTTCATCAAGCGGTGAATGATATATCTCTGCGTGATCAAGAAATTCCAGTCGATAATCAACTCCGGTATCGACGTTGACAACACGAGTGTACTTTTTTATTAAATCGATCGCTGGTAAAAATATATCTCGTTGCAAACCATCCTGGTACAACTGCTCCGGATGTTGGTTAGATGTGGTCACTAATATTACACCTCGTTCAAATAAGGCTTCCAGTAAGCCACCCAGCAACATGGCATCGGCAATATCCGCGACATGGAATTCATCAAAACAGAGGACTTGTGTTTTTGCTGCTAAACGATCAGCGACGATCTTTAGTGGGCTTTCTATATTTCCGAGCAACTTAAGCTCGTTTTGAATATTCTGCATGAAACGATGAAAATGTATTCTCATTTTCCTGTCAAACGGTAGACATTCATAAAAACAATCCACCAGATAGGTTTTACCTCGACCCACGCCACCCCAAAAGTAAAGTCCCTTGACCTCCTTTGGTGCAGACAGTATAAATCGAGATCGTATTTTGCTTAGCCAGCCATTATCTTTTCCTGATAATTCACATAAATCGTCGTATAAATTTTGCAAATGTACAACTGCAGTCCTCTGAGCTGGATCAGGTTTAAATCCTTTCAGGCGAATGTCTTTTTTATACTTATCTAATGGAGTCTGCATATGATATTACTTATTATGGATTTTGAACTTTAGAATTAACCAGGCGCCTTAAATTAATTATTAAATAATATCATGCACAAATTATGCTACCAGCATTAGTATTACTTCTATTACTTATTATTGTGTTTCTACCCCAGTTCTGGGTACAACGCGTAATAAAACAATATAGTCAAACAATTGATGAGCTTCCCGGTACTGGCGGTGAACTTGCTGAACATCTTATAGATCGTTTTCAATTGACGGATGTTTCTGTCGAGCAAACTGATAATGGTAATGATCATTATGATCCAGACTCAAAAACAATTCGTCTTTCTGAAACAAATTACGCTGGAAAATCATTAACTGCCATTACTATTGCGGCACATGAATTTGGCCACGCGCTACAACATCACACACATTATAGTCCTTTATTATTAAGAACCTCATTGGCAAAAAAAGCCGTGGTCGCTGAGAAAATAGCTTCTTTACTACTAGTCAGCTTACCGTTCACCTTCATTCTGGTAAAACTACCGGCTGTTAGTCTAATTCTATTGTTAGCAGGTCTTACTATTATGTGCTTACCTATACTCCTGCATATTTTTACCTTACCGGTTGAATTCGACGCCAGCTTTAATCGAGCATTACCCATTCTAAGTGAAGGGAACTATATTCCTGATTCTGCTATGCCCATCGCTCGAAAAATTCTCTCCGCCGCTGCGCTTACTTATGTTTCAGCATCGCTGGCAAGTCTGCTTAATTTTTATCGATGGTTAGCAATACTACGACGTTAGAAAAGGGAATGTTGTTGGCCTTGCAAGACGGGTTTTATAAATTGACTGGTATCCAAAGAAACATTTTCACCGACATTTAATCCAAGCTGTTTACATGTCTTTACAAATCTTTTTTGAATCAAATCCGCATAAACCCCGGTACCGGTGAGTCGACTGTGAAAATTGGGATCATTTTTTTTGCCCGCTCGGATATCGGTAATCATGTTCATGACGTGTGATGTTTTTAATGGGTAATGTGTATCCAACCAATCCTTGAATAAATCTTTAATCTCATGAGGCAGCCTCAACATAACAAAGCTGGCAGTATTGCTGCCTGCCTCCGCTGCATATTTAAGGATAGTTTCCATCTCACTATCATTTATGACCGGGATCACTGGCGCAAATATAACGCCTGTTGGAATGCCCGCACTGATTAAATTAGATAATATTTGTAAACGCCTTTTCGGCGCAGTTGTTCTGGGTTCCATCTTCTGCATTAATTGATGGTCCAGAGTTGTAATTGACACAAACAACTGCACCAGTTTTTTTTCTGCCATCGGCGCCAACAAATCAATATCACGTTCGACCAGACTGGATTTGGTAACTATCGTTAATGGGTGGTGATACTTGTTTAATACTGCAATAATTTCACGTGTTATTTGATATTGCCGTTCAATCGGTTGATACGGATCGGTATTTGTTCCAAGTGCAATCGTTGAACATTTATAACCAGGCGCAGCTAATTCTTTTTCCAATAACTCCGCAGCATTTGGCTTGGCAAATAATTTTGTTTCAAAGTCCAGACCTGGTGATAAATCATAATAGGCATGCGTTGGCCTGGCATAACAATAAATACAACCATGTTCACAGCCGCGATAGGCATTGATTGACTGATCAAATGGGATATCGGGTGATTTATTTTTAGCTATTATGGTTTTCGGTTTTTCTATCGTAACCGTAGTGACGGGTTTATTCTCTTCCTTTTCATGTTCCCAGCCATCATCAATCTGATGTCGAGTATATTTTAGGTAACGTGCATCCGGTTTACTTGAACTACCTCTACCTTTTATAACTTGCTTGTTGCTTTTCGCCGTTGATTCGTTGTCTGACATTATTTAACTATTCGGGTCACTGTCATCAGTTAATGCCTTATTGACCAGTTCATCAGACAATCTTTTGTTTGTTTTCAAATCACCCAGTTTACGGATTGCCTCAGCGCGCGAGACCAAGTTTCCTTTTCCATCTACCAAACGATTGCGCGCAGTATCATATGCAGATTGAGCCTTGCCTATTTTATCGCCGACATCTTCCAGTGCTTCAACAAAGCCGGCAAGCTTGTCATACATATTACCTGCTTGCTTAGCTATTTCCTGTGCATTTTGATTCTGATATTCGTATCGCCACATATTCTGGATGATTTGTAAATTCATCGTTAATGTAGAGGGGCTCACTAAAAAGATTCCTTTATTGAATGCGTCCTGAAATAAAGATTCATCATGTTCAAACGCCAGCATCAATGCCGGTTCAATTGCAACAAACATCAACACCATGTCCAGTGAATTAACGCCAACTAATTCATCATAACTTTTTCCTTTTAACCCACTGATATGTGTTCTAACTGAATCGATATGGGCTTTGATCGCCAAACTTTTACCCTGTTCATCTTCTGCTGAATAATATCGCTCATACGCATTCAAAGATATTTTTGAATCAATAACAACATCTCGTTTATTAGGCAAATGCACTACCACATCAGGATAAAATGAATTTCCTGTTTCATCACGATAATTTCCCTGAACTTCATATTCGCGTCCTTTTGTTAAACCGGATTGCTCCAAAACTTTTTCCAGAATAACTTCACCCCAATTACCGCGCGTCTTACTTTCGCCCTTTAACGCATTGGTAAGATTTATTGCGTCCTTACTCATTTGTTCATTCAATGATTTCAGGCTGCTAATTTCATGATAAAGCGATAAGCGATCTTTGGTTTCCTTATCATAAACATCTTCTATTTTTTTACGGAAGTCTCCTAACTGTTCCCTTAATGGATTAAGCACTTCACCAATATTCAGTTTATTTTGGTCAGTAAATTTCCTGCTTTTTTCTTCAAGAATTTTATTAGATAGATTTTCAAAAGCATTTGTCATTTTGGTTTCAGCTTGTTCCAGCAAAACCATCTTTTCTTGCATGGATTTTCTTTCTTGATCGAGTTTTGTAACTAACTCGGCGACAGTAACCTTGCTATTTTCAACATCTTTTTGCAGATATTTATTTGTGTTTTCACGTTCGCGAACAGTGTTATTCAATTCCTCTATACGTTGTTCTCTATTCTCGGCACGTTCTATTTCTACGGCTAACTTACGTTCCAACTCAATATTCTGATCGGTTAATTTGTTCGCTTTGCTGCGATAAATTAACCACAGAAGTATAAGACCCAATAAGAATCCTGTAATCGTGGCCAACAGTGTGTGTGCATTTAATAGTTGTTCAATCATGCCTGGATAACATCCTTGAGGAATACTTGTCTTAACATCGCAATATATTTTTAATAGTTTAAACACCTTACCTGATGAAACCGTAATATAAAATGACTGCTTCAGATAGTGAATAATGTGAGCAATTAGACAGATTACACCATTGATTCAATATTTTTATTGTTTATAATCAATACCTAGTAAGCAATATTAAAAGTATATTCATCTTTTATAACCAGAACTTAATGAAACTAAAAGGCATTATCTTCGATGTAGACGGTACCATGGCGGATACCGAGGAGATTCATCGTCAGGCTTTCAATCAAACCTTCAAAGAATTTGACCTTAGCTGGTATTGGTCGGAATCCGATTACCACAAATTACTCTCCATATCCGGCGGTAAAGAACGATTTAAAATCTGTCTTAACAAAGATGAAGAACTTAAAAGCAGAATACAAAACCCAGGGCATTTTATAAAAGAATTACATCAATGTAAGTCTGAACACTACCGCTCAATGCTGGCAAGCGAGCATACTAAACTTCGTCCTGGTATAGAAAGATTACTCAATGAAGCAAAGAATGATGGACTACGACTTGGTGTTGCAACCAGTTCATGTTTGGCCAACCTCAACACGCTAATTAATACAACGCTGAATATCGATCCCAAAGACCTGTTCAAAACCATTGTTAGCAGCGACACAGTAACAGATAAAAAACCGTCGCCAGTTGTTTATCAATGTGCCCTGGCCGGTATTGGGCTTGATGCAGATGAATGTATTGCTATTGAAGACACCCGCAACGGCAACCTGGCCGCACTCAGCGCAGGATTAAAGACCATCATTACAACACACGCTTATACCATTGATAATGATTTCACCGATGCATCACTGGTAATTAACCATCTCGGAGAGCCTGATTACCCATTCAATATTACACAAGGCTATAATTATGATAAGTCATATGTGGATGTTGATTTGATGGAAAACATCATTAATGATGTTTCTGATAACAATCTGCCTAAATTCGCATCAAATATTAATTAAGCATTCTTCAGTCCGGCGTAGTAAAATCTCCTCACTATTAGTGAACTAGTCGATATCAATTCGTAATCACAAACTATGACTCTATCTGAATTTCGCTACATTGTTGCTGTTGCCAAAGAACTCCATTTTGGGCGCGCTGCTGAAAAATGTTTTGTAAGCCAACCAACGCTCAGCGTGGCCGTTAAGAAAATTGAAGATGAATTGGGTGTCACCCTGTTTGAACGACATCAACATGAAGTATCTATTACAGCTATCGGCGAAACAATCATTAAACAGGCCGAAGTAATCTTAAATGAAACAAATACACTGAAAGAGCTTGCCAAACAAAACAAAGATGAATTGAGCGGTGAATTAAAACTCGGGGTAATTTACACCATTGGACCTTACTTACTGCCAAAGTTAATACCGGTTATACATAAACAGGTCTCTGATCTGGTTCTGATAATCGAAGAAGACTACACAGAGATTCTATCCAAAAAGTTAAAAGCCGGGGAAATCGACATTGCTATTCTGGCAAACCCGTTTGAGCAACCTGGAATAAAGACTGAGGTACTTTATCAAGAACCTTTTATGGTTGCCTTGCCCTGCAATCATCCCCTGACTAAAAAGAAGAAACTCAATGCAGAGGATTTACTGGACGATACTATGTTGTTATTAAAATCGGGGAACTGCTTTCGTGATCAAGTCGTGAAAGTTTGTCCTTCCTGTATTAGTCCCGTCGGAAAGAACAAACATCTCCAGAAAACCTTACAAAGCAGCTCTATAGAAACAATCAGACAAATGGTAGCTGCAGGTGCAGGTATTACAATACTGCCCAGTTCTTCTATTGGTGCTGATAATGGTTTGAACGGTATGTTGGAATACCGTCCATTCACCAGACCAGCCCCTTATAGGGAAGTTATTATTGCGTACCGCAAATCTTTTCCCAGAATAAAAGCTGTTGAACTGGTTAAACAATCTATTGCTAATTGTAAACCAGTTGCTTAAACACTTATTTTCTAAGCACCAGAAAGGCAGCCGCATTACCACGAAGTATTAAGAGTAATAGAGAGTCATCTTTTTTATCCACTGCTGTAAGAAACTCATCCAGATTCTTAATCGGTTTTTTATTCACGGAGGTAATAACATCTCCCGCTCTTAAACCGCTACGCCAGGCTATGCTAGCTCTTTCAACCGCAGCAACAAATGCGCCTTCAACTTTACCAAAGTAAGGACTGCCTTGTTCAATATCGCCGACTGAAACACCTTGTAATAATTCATTAACGGATCTCGGGTTTGTGCTTGTCTGAGTTTTTTCATCTATTTTCACGACAAACTCGGACTGTTTTCCATCACGCAGTACTTTAAATTTTATTGTTTCACCCACCGGTAATAGACCAACACGATTACCAAGATCATTCGCATCCCGTATCTGTTTACCATCAATTGATATCACAATATCACCCGTCTTTAGACCGGCTTTATCTGCTGGAGACCCATCCAACACTTCATTAATAATGGCGCCGCCCTGTCTATCAAGACCAAAGGCTTCTGCAAGCGACGGACTAATATCCTGCATACTGACCCCAAGAAAGCCACGTTTGACTTCTCCAGTTTCAAGAATTTGTTCAGCTATCTGCATTGCAAGATTAATAGGTATAGCGAATCCTATCCCTATATTGCCACCACTTTGTGAAAAGATTGCGGTATTGATGCCAACCAACTCACCATTGAGATTAACAAGTGCTCCACCCGAATTACCGGGATTTATCGAGGCATCTGTCTGGATAAAATCTTCATAACCTTCAATTCCTAAGCCACTACGACCTAATGCGCTGATGATCCCGGAGGTCACGGTTTGACCTAAGCCAAACGGATGACCAATAGCAACGACAAAGTCTCCTACACGTAATGCATCTGAATCAGCTGGTTTTATATCCGTTAAATTTTCCGCAGGCATTTTTATTACAGCCACATCTGTTTCAGGATCCGAACCTACCACCTCAGCTTCCAGTTGACGGCCATCAATCAAAGTCACAGTAATATGAACTGCATTGGCAATCACATGATTATTAGTCAAAACCAGTCCTCGTTTTGCATCGACAATCACACCAGATCCTAGAGCACTGGTTTTACGTTCAGCGGGTTGTTCTGGTACATTGAAAAATCGACGAAAACGTGGGTCTGCGAACAAGGGGTTCATCTGGGTTTTGACACGTCCTTCAGTCGCAATATTGACCACTGCGAGAGTAGCCCCCTCTAACATTGGCGCTAAAGTGGGAAGTTGTTTTCCATCCGATCCCATTGGTAACGCTGCATTGGCAGTAGACACCAGTAAAGAAAAAGCAATAAAGAGTAAATTCAAAAATTGTCTGGAAAATTTATTTATCATAACGTCGCGTTCCATGTTTGGTTTTTTATTTTCTTATTAGGAAGTATTGGTATATAAAAGTTCATTTAAAATTTTAGAATAAATAAACGTTCGAAAAATAACGAAAAATTAATTACTACTTCAGCCCACATTAACTTAAAAGCGATATCGGTTTTTAGGTATTAACAAATACCAGGACTCTCACTGAAACTGCCACAGAGTCTATTCAGAGAAATAAAAAGGCGGGACATGCCCGCCTTTTTATCAATGCAACTTATTAACTTTTTACTTCAATTTTACGCGGTTGCACTTTCTCAAGTTTTGGTAAAGTAACTTGCAGCACACCATTTTTACCTTCCGCTTCAATGCGTTCAGCATCAGCAGAATCAGGTAGACTAAAGCGTCTATAAAAAGCACCGCTAACTCTTTCTACGCGTTTATATCCATCTTTCTCTTCACGCGCTTCTGATTGTCGTTCACCCTTAATCGTCAGTACACCATTGTCCATTGTTATCTCAATGTCTTTTGGATCAACACCGGGCAGGTCTGCCGTAATCAGGAAACGATCTGCTTCTTCCTTAATATCAACAGCCGGACGCCAATGACTGGTGATAATATTGGAATAATCATTATCATTGCCCGCTACTGCTTTGTCAGCGTAGTTCAACTGATTTAATTGTTGTTGGAATCTATCTAACAGACTCCATGGTTCGTAATTTACTAAAGCCATTTTTCTACCTCCAGAAATTTTATTTTTAACTTGGTAGAAAAGATGGGGGTCAGACAATATTTTTCAAGAGCGTATAAAAAAATATTTTAGTTAAGGCAAGTATCTCGAATAGATACACCGCCTAGATTCGGTAGGCAATTTTAGTCATTATTTTCGAGGTCAAATTCATCAAGCTTTTGACACGACCGGGCAGTTCTTCTGCTCCCGCTGTTTCAGCCGTTGTTGCATGATGTAATTCATCTTCACGCATTTGCTCCAGTATTGATCGACTACGATTATCACTTTCAGGTAATTGAGCCAAATGCGCATCAAGATGTTTTACCACCTGATGTTCTGTTTCCGCTAAAAAACCCAAATTCCATTTATCTCCAAAACATCCGGCAATGAGTCCTATACTAAACGATCCCAGATACCAGACCGGATCAAGATAACTGGGATGATCACCCAATTCTTTTAATCGGGATTTACACCAGACCAGATGATCAACCTCCTCATCGGCAGATTGTTGCATGCTCTTTTTTAGTTCTTGGTCTCTGGCTGTCAGCGACTGAGCCTTGTATAGCGCTTGTGCAGCAACCTCACCCGCATGATTGACACGCATCAGACCGGAAACATGTTGTCTTTCCTGCTCTTCAAGATCGGTTGTTACACAAGTTGCTGCTGGGTATGGTCTTTTTCTGCGAATTGAGTCTGTTCCGACCAGATCGGCAAATACGGAATCCAGGGCCATAATACCTCGGTCTAATGCGGTGTAGTGTCTCGATTTCATTGCTATTTCTGCTGCGCTCCTGTTATTCATATATAATAAAGTGTCTGATAAAAAATTGCTTCTGGCAAAAGACTATAATATTCACGCATATTTGATCAGAATATAGTGCTGATAATATTGACAGGCCAGAGGTCAATCCGTACTATTCCACCTCTTTTTTACCCGGGTCTCCCGAATTTCTAGGAATTAGCATGAAAACCTACTCTGCAACACCTGCTGATATTAAGCGCGACTGGTTCGTCGTCGATGCCTCAGGCAAAGCCTTAGGCCGTTTGGCGACTGAAATTGCAAGGCGCCTACGCGGTAAGCATAAAGCTGAATATACCCCGCATATGGACACTGGTGACTATATCGTTGTCATCAATGCAAAAGATGTCCAGGTATCGGGAAACAAACGAACAGACAAGATGTACTACCATCACACCGGTTTTCCTGGCGGTATCAAATCAATCAGTTTCGAAAAACTGATCGCCAAGAAACCAGAACAAGTTATTGAAATTGCTGTAAAAGGTATGCTTCCAAAAGGACCATTGGGTAGGGACATGTTCCGTAAACTCAAGGTTTATCCTGATGCCAAACATCAACATACAGCTCAACAACCGCAAGTATTGGAGATTTAAGGGATGTCAGATCAAGTTTACTACAGCACTGGAAGACGAAAGAGCTCTGCCGCAAGAGTATTCCTAAAACGCGGTTCAGGTGAAATTACCATTAACGACCGTACCCTGAAACAGTATTTTGGTCGTGAAACCGGTCAGATGATTGTTCGTCAACCACTAGAAACCGTCGAGATGTTGGATCAATTTGATTTCAATATCACTGTAACGGGCGGTGGTATCTCTGGACAAGCAGGTGCGATTCGTCATGGTATTACCCGCGCATTAATTGAATATGATGAAACATTACGCAGACCATTGCGTAAAGCCGGTTTTGTAACGCGTGATGCACGCGAGGTTGAACGTAAAAAGGTCGGTCTGCATAAGGCTCGCAAACGTCCTCAATACTCAAAACGTTAAACCTGAGTTACATCAGTATCAAAAAAGAGGGTTTTTACCCTCTTTTTTTATTGTTTGATAACTTGCTAGAATTGGTACTGATTAATTTGGGGGTTCTGTAATAGATGTGAACCAGTCGGACACCTCGTTTTATTATAATAGTTTCTTTCTAAGAGATTCATCAGGGCTTTTCCCATCATGGGCACTATGTGGTCGTGCAAAATTATAAAATTGCTCCCATTCAGCTAACTTTTTATCTAAGCCGACATCATTTTTATAGTTCATCAGTTGATAAAATTCTTCCTGATCTGAACGGTGTGACCGCTAAACTTTACCATTATGCTGTGGTGTTCTCGCTTTAATGTAAACATGTCGAATACCTAAGTCCTCAACATGCCAATGAAACTGTGCTTGAAATTCATGTCCTCGATCTGTACGAATCTGTTGGATCCGAAATGGAAGCTTATCAATAACATGGTTAACGAAGTTAATGGCATTACCTTGTGTGTGTCGTTTATAGACTTTTAGTGACCTTATACGCGTTGCATCATCAATCGCCGTGTATTGTGATAGCGTTTGAGTTTCTTTGCCTGATAAGGTTAGACATGTGCCCTTTTTGATTATGCATTTGGATGGTTCTGTGGTGTTGGTCATGGTTGTATGAGTCATTTCTGGCTAAAGGATGGCAGGGTATTCTGGTGTGAAGATACGGGTTCAAAACCTATTAATTGAACCTGTTCAAGTTAACTTCCAATTTAGGTTCAATTGCAGCAGATAGTATTTGTGACATATAAAATTACATTTACGTCAAATAACCCAAAATCGCGCCACTTAAAGTGGTGATAAACACTAAATCACGACAAATAAAGCATTTTATATGGCGCAATTACCTAGTTTGCGCCATAATAATCGAATCATGCCAAAAATAATTCCACAAGAAGAACTCGAAGCTATTCTGGATGCCGTCAGTCAATTTACCGAAGGTGCTACCGTTGAAGGTGTAAGAAGTACATTAAATAATGGGTTGTCACGTCGGACATTGCAGCGCCGCCTCGCTCAATTGGTTGATGAAAATCGACTGAATATTGAGGGCAAAACAAAAGGTAGCCGCTATAGACTGCCTAGAATTACGGGTGAAGCAGAAATAGTCATGCCTAGGCCTACAGTTGAGGCAAGTGGTGAGGTTTATATTCCAATTTCACCTGAAGGGGAAGTCATCAAGACAGAAATTCGTTTCCCATTATGGGATAGAAAACCAGTTGGATACAACCGAGCATTTCTGAATGAATATCGCCCTAACGAATCTTTTTATCTTTCTGAAGAAACACGAGGGCATCTAATGACACTAGGTGGTTCATCTGAGGATGAGCTTCCTGCGGGAACTTATGTGAAACAGATCTTCAATCGGTTGTTGATTGATTTGTCATGGAACTCAAGTCGTTTGGAAGGTAATACTTATTCATTACTTGAAACGGAACGTTTGTTGGAATTAGGAGAGAGTGCCGAAGGCAAGGATGCAAAGGAAGCGCAAATGATCCTTAATCATAAAGCTGCAATTGAATTTTTGGTGGGGCAGGTTACCGATATTGGTTTCAATCGTTATACGATTCTGAATCTTCATGCTCTGTTATCTGAAAATTTGCTTGATTCTAAAGCTTGTGGACGATTACGTGGTAGAGGAGTAGGTATTAGTGGAACTGTCTATCATCCTCTGGAATCGAGAAAATTGATTGATGAATGTTTTCAACAAATTCTAGATACGGCTACGGCAATTCAAGATCCATTTGAACAAGTATTCTTTACTATGGTGCATCTACCTTATTTGCAACCATTTGAAGATGTAAATAAACGTGTTTCTCGTCTTTCAGTTAATATTCCGCTTATTCGTTTGAATCTGTCTCCATTGTCATTTGTAGATGTACCTCAACGCGCTTACATTGATGGGCTTCTTGGAGTGTATGAATTAAATCGTGTTGAGTTACTACGTGATGTGTTTGTCAAAGCCTATGAGCGATCATGTGCGCGTTACTCGGCTGTTCGCCAGTCGCTTGGAGAACCAGATCCATTTCGTTTGCAATACCGCACTGTAATTATTGAGACTGTTGGTGAGATTGTTCGTAAAGTAATTGATAAAAAAGCAGCAACAACATTCATTAAACAATTTGCGAATGACAACTTACCACCAGAAGATCAGGCACGGTTTCTTGAAGTAGTGGAAACAGAAGTCATGAATTTACATGAAGGGAATATTGCTCGTTATCGTTTACGTCCATCAGAATACGATATATGGCAAAGGAACTGGAAATAATGCCAAAGCCAGGAGAACAGTACTCATTTTTGCGCATTCAATACCTTCGATAGATTAGTTTTTGGTCATGGATTATTTGAGGGGTCTGCTCTGCTTAGTGTCCTGGATAGGGCGGCGGAAATCTGGGGTGGTGAGTCGGGCGGGAAATTCGATGATTTTCATAGGGAAGGCTTTTATAAGTGCTAAAAAATGCATTACTTTCGGGGTGAATGAAGAGTGGGGATAAGGCGGGTTATGTACTAAAGGATTGGTGCATTGTAAACCTCATAAAACTACCTATATAGAATTCTTCGTTCAGATGATGAATTTGAATCGACATAGAGTTGGGCTTCATTATCAACAAGACTTAGACTATGATTGCGCCGTCTCTGGTATAGCGTAAGGTTTATTGATCTCTTTCTGGGGCAATTGTGGGGGAATTACTCACAATAAATGACAGTATTCAGCAATAATGAACAACATCAAAAGCAGCATAACCGACCGGCTTAGCTTTGTATGCTATTGTATTGCCTAGATAAAACTGGATATATCAATCACTTGGGGGTTCGTCTAATGGTAGGACTACGGACTCTGACTCCGTCAGTAGAGGTTCGAATCCTCTACCCCCAGCCATCTAAAAATTATCTAATCGTTAAGAAAAAATAACAAAACGATATTATGTTTGGCTATTGTAGAAATGTTAAATGAATTGAAAATGAAAACGTTTTATCTGAATAACTGGTTTAATCCTTAATATTCAATGACTTCATAAACTCTTCTTGTTCCATGCCATCTCGTTCTATCTTACGAACACCCATATGAAGAATCCCGCCACAAAAGCTTACGGCTCGGTCACTATTAAGAAAGTTTTCCTCGTCCTTTTTTGTAGCTACTCGTGCAGCTTTAAAATCCATCAGGTATTTCGCTTCATCATCAGGAAGATCAACAACATCTCCCTTCTGAATCTTCACACCTGTTTCAACAAAAAAACCTCTTAACGCAATAACCTTCATTCATAAACTCCGATGCAAACTCATTAATCCCTAATATGTTTAGTATAGGAATATATCATAAAAGTTTTAAGGCTAAATAAGCAATTAATGAACATGCGATAGGCTTTACAAACTTTATCAGCACATAAATCAAGCAATTGATGCTTTTTCAGCCTATTAACAGTAATAAACCGTATATCTAAATTAATACAATATTTATGCCGATTTCCTTATAACACGCTGACATGTAGGGTTTTCAACCACTTGTTTGGATATATTCGACTATATTTAGTTCTAAACGTGCATTAACTAATTCAAATATTGCTCAAATCAAGAGCATAGTTGCACGATCAGACAGCATGAAGTTATTTTTCAGCAAAACCTCCCTCGTTTAATATCGATAGAAGTATTTTTTACTGAATTTATATCTTCTGACTCTGTTTACGACTGATTTCAATTATCTCTGGCTTTACGCTTTTCCTTAACACGATTAACAGCAGCCAGAATTTCTTCTTGTTTGGTTTTTGCTGTTGATAAACCACTGCCATTTTCATCGGGCAGGTCCGCTGACCCTTTTCGTTTATCCAGTTTTTGCTGCGCTTCCCTTTTCAGTTTATTAAGGTAGCGCTGCTTATTTTTTTGTGCGACAAGTTGCTTTTGTCGATTTTCCATAATGAAACTTTCAGCCTGACGATATTTGTATATGAATAATATATGACTCGGACAGACATAGGAAACCCAACCACTTTTTAAAACATGTTCATCTGGATTGGCTATAGGTATTGCTAACGTTCCAATATCCCGATAATTAAATGCACAGTAGATGTTTCAACAATTGAACTAGGGCAATTCAGTTAGTACTTGCTGTAATGGCTTGCGCATCGTTTGTGGAATTTCAGCCGGGTATCCATACCAGATTAAGCCGACAACACTTTCCAGTTTTTTATTGACCCATATCGTGTCATAGAATTGATCTTCTCGAGTAACAGGGCCTGTTGACCATTTGGTACCGATACCCTTTTCCCATAGAGAAAGCATTAAATTTTGTATCACGCAGCAACATGCTGCATAGTTTTCCTGAAACATTAGTTCATCATCCGATCGTTCACAGGTAACAACCAACCATCCGGGAATACTTTGCCAACGTTTTATCTTTTTCTCAGCAACTTCTATTCCTTTTGATTCAGTTAACAATCCCATATTCAGCTCACAGAGACTGCTTATTGTTTCTTTCCCCAACAAATAAAAATGCCAGGGTTCGGTTAAGTGATGGTTTGGCGCCCACCGTGACGTCTCGATTGCATCTTTTATAATCTTTTTATCCGGAAATTTATCTGCGATGAAATCATGTATTGTACGACGAGAGATAATGATCTCTGCCAGATCCGTCATTTGTTTATTCATTAGTGCCTCAATGGATACGCGTGCGCGAGAAAAAAATATTGTAGTAATACGTTTGCAAAACGTCTGTTTGTCATCTTAGTCAATTATTAACAGTATCACTATTCAGGTAAAAAAATACTGATCAATTCCGGACATAATTTATATCAATTTGAACCTTAAACCGATATCACGTCCGAGCGCAAATTTAAAAAGCGCCTAAAACCTAAGCTATTGTCCTGGACAATGTATTATATTTATATCTATATTTAACAATAACTTATTAAATTAATAGCTATATTGACCATGCTTTACCAAGATATTTACAGAAATATTCTGACTTCTGTCTACTTTTTGTCTATCCTATTTTCAATCAAAATTATGAGGCTATGTGATGTCTATAACTACACCGGCGTTAACTTCGGCAAATATTAATCAAGACAATATGTTTAAGATTGGTGCCGTTTCACGAATTACAAACATACCTGTTGATACGTTACGAATATGGGAAAGACGATATAGTGTCGTAGTCCCATTTAGATCAGAAAATTCTGACCGTCTCTATCAAACAGAAGACATTAATCGTTTGACTCTGTTAAAAATGCTTGTCGATAGAGGTCACTCTATTGGCAGTGTGGCTCGATTGGAAAATGGTAAATTAATTGAGCGTCTGGAAATACATGATAAAAAAAATATAAATAATAGTGATAACAACGCTACGTATAAATCAATAAGTGTTGCAGTAATCGGCGATGTCTTACCACTGCAAATTCAGCATACACAAATTAATAATTCCAGTTTCACTTTTAGTGGATTATATCGAACAGAAGCCGATTTTTACGAAAGCAATCAGAATAGTGAACTCGATATTCTAGTCCTTGAATACCCGGCTATCCAGGGAGATCATATTGAAAACATAAGCACTCTGTTTAAAAAGTCCGGTGCAAAAAAGCTGGTATTGATCTACGGCTTCACTAATAGTGCTGCGAAAGCACTATTAAATAAAACAAACTATTTGTATCTGCATGCACCGGTCACTGTTGATCATCTTCAATCTGAATTATTGCATATAATCAAAAACGATAATTTGATTAAAACACCATCCAACCGTTTTGAACTTGATGGTAAAGCACCGCTTAGAACCTACTCGAATAATCAGCTGATTAAATTATCATCAGCTTCAGCTACGATTAAATGTGAATGCCCACAGCATCTTTCAAGCATGATTTTAAAGTTAATCCAATTCGAGGTGTACAGTGCAGAATGTATTGAGCGATATAAAAAAGACGCTGAATTACATGCACTACTCGGAAACCTGACAGGTCATGCAAGATCAATCATGGAGCAGGCACTGACAAAAGTAATAGAAGCTGAAGGAATCTCGATAAAATAATCTTGATAGCAGGATAATCTTTTATGCATTTCTATAAACAAGCCATAACACTAATAGCGGGTTTACTTATCGCGACTGGTAATAGTATTGCAGATGAAGATTTTATGCCGTTTCAACCACCGGGCAGGTTCATCAATCTGGGCATGCATGTGATGTATATAGAGTGTCTCGGAAATAAAGCACCAACGGTGTTAATCGATGTTGGACTGGCCGATTCTTCTGCTAACTGGTACAAAGTAGCAAAACGTCTTTCTAAAGATGTACGCACATGTGTGTATGATCGTGCAGGATACGGCTGGAGTGATCCTGGTCCTGGTGATAGAACAACTGCACAAATTGTGCATGAATTAAATATGTTATTTGAGTTCGCAGAGATTCCCGGGCCCTATGTCATGGCTGGACATTCCTTTGGTGGTTTTACAGCCCGTTACTTCGCAAGTATGTATCCAAATAAAACAGTAGGCGTGGTATTAATTGATTCTTCTCACCCTGATCAAATCTATCGCCTTGCAGAACTGGATAAAGCAGAAAACAAACCGCCTTTAAAAGTATCCCGCAGGGAACCACCACCAGGCTACATGAATGAGTTTGAGAAACGGTGGTATTTTTTAAACTCCAGCCGCAAGGCAACATTTGCACAAATGAATGAATTGAAGGGCTTTAAGAAAAGCGCTGAGCAAGTTAAATATGCAAAAGCATTTCCTGATGTTCCACTGGCAGTACTCACCAGAGGTAAAGATCTATTACCTGTAATTCATGGTATTAATCTTGAACAGGAGTGGCGCGACATGCAAAAAGAATTACTCAAGCTCAGCAAAAAGAGCTGGCAGATTATTGTTGAAGGTAGTGGCCATAATATTTATAAAGATGCACCTGAGGCAGTAATAGACAACGTATTAAGAGTTGTTGAAATAGCAAGAAATAATTACATTATTTCTGATTAGGAAATATCAATTTATCAGTATCAAACCCAAGTTGTTCTGCCTTATTTATAAATTGATCTAATACTGTTTTATCCACCTCTGGTGTTCTTGCTAACAACCAGAGATAGGACGTGTTATTACCTGACACAAATGAATATTGATAATTTTCTTTATCAAGATCAAAAATAATGTATGAACCATAGAAGGGACCAAAAAAGGAAACTTTGAAATAACCTTCAGTATTAGATCGGACGAAATACGCCTTTCCTTCTGCCTCCTGCGAATCGTTATCTTCTATGGAATAACCTCTGTTGATAACCCTGACGCCACCGTCTTCACGCATGGAATATTCGGCACTGACCTTGTCCAGACCACGTTCAAAAGAATGATCAAGGCGTGCAATTTCATACCATTTACCAAGATACTTGTTTAATTCAAATCCCTGGACCGGGTTGACGTCTTTCGGTAAGCCTGTACATGCATTCAATCCTAATCCAAAAACCAGAACAGGAATTAAGCGCAGTATAGTTATAGTCTTGATGATCTTTTGTTTTCTCATTAGCAGTACTATTACCCTATGTAATTAAATAACCTGAGTATATTAGCAAAAAACCCTGATATCATTTGCCAAATTAAATCATTAATTAAGTGAGGTGAAGGACATGTCGAAAATGCAATGGACCCAACTAAAAGATGCACCTATAAATGAATTATTTCCTGGCATCCGTATGCAAACATTAATGGAAGATGAAACTGGTATAAAAGCAATGCTGGTGGAATTTGATCCGGGTTCCTGTTGGGAAGGTGGTGATGACGTTCACGAATCAAGCTCAGAGGAAGTCTATGTTGCTTCAGGAGTCTTTAGTGATGGTGAGCGTGAATATCCAAAAGGCACCTATATTCATATGCCAAAAGGTTCAGCGCATATGCCACAATCTAATAAAGGTTGCACCGTATTTGTTTTCTATCCTGAAGGCAGGCCTTTATAAACAACTTCACTTATCTAGTTTGTGTGGATTACGATTTGGGCAGTTCTTGTCACTACAGCGATCTGGAATAGTCTTGGTCCCTTCAACTATCCATGCATTACATTTCACCCCATCACTAATATATTTGCATTTTTTTCCGGTCGGTCGTGTCTCCACATAAAAACTACACCCCGTTGCTGAGCACTGATAAATGGGACCAAAACGTCCGTGAGTTGGTTCGAGTGTTCCCTTGCGGCATGCTGAACATCTGATGCCGGTTGGTCTTAAATCTTCTAACTTGTATTTTATCAAAATTCATTGCCCTTAAGCCTCAATTGTATCTGCTTATATTTTTTTATTTCACTGTCCAAAGATGCTCAACGAGCAGTTTTTCTTTTTCATAAATTTTCCCGTTAAACCTGTCCCCGGCATTCACCGGACCAACGCCTTTGGGTGTTCCACACATCAACAAATCACCATCTTCAAAAGAAAGAAACGTTTTAGCTTCTTTGAGTAATTCATCTGGCTGATTCAACATCATGTCACAACCACCGCTCTGAACCAGATTGTCATTTATCGTTAACTCCATTCTCAGAGCACTTAGCTCGCCGTGAAAAGGAACAAACGCACTAAAAACAGCAGAATTATCAAACGATTTTGCCCGTTCCCAAGGCAGACCTTCAGATTTCAATTTAGTCTGTAATTCCCTTCTGGTTAGATCTATCCCAAATCCAACACCGCTCAATTCATTATTACGAATCAGGAAGCTTATTTCTCCTTCATAATGAACAAGCTCGGACTCTCTGGAATAGATCTCATTCGAAATAGATGAGTTTGGTTTTATAAAAAAAACCGCCTGATCTGATATTTCATTATTGAGTTCTTTTATATGATCAGTAAAGTTTCTACCTGCACATACAACTTTTGATGGATTGATAGATTGACCATCAAATATAACTGACTTCATGTTTACTGACTTTTTTCAGGACTATAGGCAACGACATACTCAGCGCCCAGTTCTTTAGCCGCAATTAAATCGGCGGCTGAAAGATAGGAATCCATCTGCTGCATAATATTGATGACATCTTCGGAAAAACCAGGGTGGCTGGTCATAACAACAGTCAACCAGGCATAACCTTCTATTGGATTTTTATATTCCGGTGGAGCTAATCCAATAAGAAACATGGCGTAATCTGCCTGTGCTGCAGGATATTTTTGTTTTGCTGCGGCAGCGAATAATTCTGCCGTTTTAGTGAAGTCCTGTTTCACCCAAGTGCCTGTAGCATACATCAATCCTAGCCGATATTGTGCAGCAGGATAATTATTAACAATTGCTTTCTCATACCAGTAAACAGCCTTTGCCGGATCAACGGGATTACCTTGACCTCGTTCATAGCTGAATCCCATTAAATATTGTGACTCCGGATTACCCGCGTTAGCATCAGATTCGAGATCTTCAGGAACAGCATAAGCTGATGTAGTGAGAACAATAAATAATGCGAGTATTTGTTTAATCATGATGTTTCCTTAAATTCATTCGTTTATTGACCAGTGTAAAAGTATAAGTTCCACCAAAACGTATTGAGTTGAGTAGTTAATTAATTTTTTTATTATCTTCTTCCGTCTTGGTATCCTTTTTATAATTTGTATCCTGACGTTTTAGATTAACGGCGTGTTTCTGTTGATAAATATCAAACACCTTTTCAGCATTAAGCCCGGCACACATCATGGCAGACACAAGAAAATGTAAAACATCGATTAATTCAACCCGAATGTTCTGCATGTCTATCTCATCCTTGCTCCACCACTTCCATAGTAATTCTTCATCCAGTTCAATCAATTCTTCTTTCATTGCCTTTGAATAGTTCATGAGCCATTCATTCGGCAGATCATTGACGCTCAACTTATTCTCGGCAGCAGCCATTATGATCGACTGCATATTCAGATCCTGCCCCGATTTATCCTTAAGTTTATTTTTACTAAAGACATAATCATTTAGTTCTGTCTGCATCTCGAAAATCTTGTCTAGCATGTCTGACTCCACGTCTACTCTATGAGGAAAAAGGACACTAACTGTCCATTATTAATTTTTCGCTAACTTACCATGATTAAGCTCTATGACAAATCCTGTCGCAATCCAATGAATACTATATAATCGCGCTTTTTCAAGTGCTGGTGTGCAATGGCTTTAATCACTTTTGGTGACGTTTCTCTCGAATTCGGCGATCAACTCATCCTCAACAATGTCAGTATGGCAGTGGAATCGGGCGAGCGCGTCTGTCTGATAGGGCGTAACGGCGCCGGTAAATCGACCTTGATCAATATTATTGCTGAAAAGATTGAAGCGGATAGCGGTGAAATCATTAAACAATCCCATCTCCGAGTAAGTCAGTTAGAGCAAGCCCTGCCACAGACACGGGATATTCTGGTACGTGACTATGTGGCTGAAGGACTCAGCCATTTACAACAACTACTCAAAGAGTACGAAGACCTCTCACATCAATATGATGATACCAATCCAGCCAACTTACGCGAACTGCAAGACCTGCAACAGCAGATCGAGGCCGAGGGTGGCTGGAATATCGATCAACGTGTCGAAACCGTTATATCCGATCTAAATTTACCAGCTGAATTAAAACTCACTCAATTATCAGGTGGCTGGCGACGCCGGGTCGCGCTCGGTAAGGCTCTTGTGAGTAACCCGCAATTATTATTACTCGATGAACCGACCAACCATCTTGATCTCAGTACTATCCAGTGGTTGGAAAATCGTGTGCTGAATTTTAATGGTGCCGTCATCTTTATTACACATGACCGCGCCTTCTTGCAAAAATTGGCAACACGCATCATTGAACTGGATCGCGGCAATCTTTCCAGTTGGCCAGGAACCTATCAAGATTATCTGGTGAACAAGGAAAAGGCACTGGAAGAAGAAGCGAAAGCAAACGCTTTGTTCGACAAGAAAGTAGGCGAAGAAGAAGTCTGGATTAGACAAGGCATCAAAGCACGACGAACACGTAATGAAGGTCGCGTACGTTCTCTGGAAGGAATGCGAGCAGAAGTTGCTAAGCGCTTAAAACCGCAAAATAAAGCGCGTATTCATATTGAAGAAGCGGAACAATCCGGGCGCAAGGTAATTGAAGCACATAAAATTTGTCATAGTTATGGTGAACAACCGCTGATAGACAAATTATCGTTAAAGGTCATGCGTGGTGATCGTATTGGTCTGGTCGGTAATAACGGTGTTGGTAAAAGTACCTTATTAAAAATCATGCTAGGTGAGCTTGAGCCAAATTCTGGCACAGTCAAGATTGGAACTAATCTGGAGATAGCCTACTTCGATCAATTACGTCGCAACCTTGATCCGGAAAAAACAATCGCTCAGATCGTAGGCGATGGTGGTGACTATATAAAACTGAATGGCAAGGAACGTCATGTCATCGGCTATTTGCGTGGCTTTTTGTTTTCTGCCAAACGCGCTATGACCAAGATAAAGGTTTTATCCGGTGGTGAAAAAAACCGTGTCATCCTGGCAAAGCTATTAACCCGTCCGAGCAATCTGTTAGTACTGGATGAACCGACCAATGACCTTGATGTAGAAACACTGGAAGTACTGGAAGACCGACTCATGGAATACAAGGGCACACTAATCATCGTGACGCATGATCGCGAATTTCTGGATAATGTTGTCAGCAGTATTTTGGTATTTGAAGACTCCGGTAATATTCAAAACTACGCCGGTGGTTTTAGTGATTGGCATAGACACGGTAAGCACCTTGCCGAAATGGATAACCCGATATCTGCAAAGAGTAAAAAGAATAAGCCTGATGATGCCGTTAACAAAGGCAAGAGTAATAAAAATCTGAGTTATAAATTTAAGTTAGAGCTGGAAAAATTACCCGAAAAGATCGCAACACTTGAACAAATGATTACAAAACTGGAAGAACAAACCAGTGATGATGACTTTTATGCCAAACCATACACGGAACAGCAACCGATACTTGATGATCTGCGAGATCAACAGGATGCATTAGATAAAGCTATTCGTCGTTGGGATGAACTTGAAACAATGGCAAAAGAATTACAAACACATTAAATATGCATTTAGATAGACGCTATCTGATCCATGGTTTCTTACCGGCATTCTGCTCAGCCTGCTGTTTTGCAATCATGGCAATGTGCATCAAGATTGCCTCCTCTGAATTACCCGCCGTACAACTCGTCTTTCTACGTAGCATTATCGGACTATTCATTATTCTGCCAATTGTTTTACCGCGCGGAATTAATTTTATAAAAACACCGATCATACACCTGCATATGCTACGAGGATTCATCAGTCTTTGTGCTATGACCTGTTTCTTCTATGCCATTTCCCATGTCGGTTTATCTGAATCAACCTTACTTAATGCCTCGTCACCTTTATTTATCGGCTTGTTAGCAATGCCTGTATTAAAAGAGAAAATAACATTTCAAAGCGCTATGGCTCTGGTCGTTGGCTTTATTGGTGTCTGCTTTATTCTAAAACCGGGCACCGACCTATTCACCTTCGCCGCCTTGATAGGCCTATGCTCGGGATTGTTTATTGCCTGTGCAAAAATATTAGTCCGGTTTATGGCCACGACCGAACCGGTTATGCGCACCGTTTTTTACTTCAGTATTTTCTCAACGATATATTCAAGCATACTGATGATCTGGTTTTGGCAAACGCCAACCATGTTTGATGTATCGATCATGGTGCTCGCCGCTATCTGCGCGACTGGTGGACAAACCTTATTAACTTATTCTTTTACCCATAATGAAGCCGTAACAGTCGCACCGTTTACCTACGTCACTGTGATGATGGCGACACTATTTGGTTGGGTCGGCTGGAATGAACTACCGGATATCGGTTCCAGCATTGGGGCAATATTAATTATTGGTTCCTGTTTATCTCTGACAATACAGGGCAAGCTACCTAATCCGTGGAAACAAAAACCGCCTGTATAGCTAATAAGATCCAGAGGTTAGCCAATCCTTTGTATATTTCATAACGATTAGTATAAGGGGCGGTAAAAGGCGATAGCCTTTTGTCCATCCAGTGAGCGGAAGTGAACGGCTTAATTCGCTTGTTAGCGCAAATACCTTTCTTACAAACATAAATGGTTCATACTTTTTTAACGAATTCCGATTTTAGTTTCATTGCACCTACTCCATCAATCTTGCAGTCTATTGTGCCATGTAGTGGTCAAGTAATATTGGCCACAGTATTGTATTCAATCCAGTATTTCTTCTCTGCTATATTGGGTGCCTGCTTTTATTCATATTTTTTATGAAGTTATAGAGCGTCTTCTGATAATCGCTCTTCTTTAATAGTTCTATTCAATAACATATTAATAAACTTTTGTTTAATCACTTTCGATGCATCACGATAATTATCGAACTTCACATGTTGGCTAGTATCGTCCAGATTCATTTCAATTCCCCATAATGGTTTAATGCCAATCGGGTTCATTGAGTAACGGACATCACCTAGTATCTCAGGCCTTCCCGGATACTGACTTACGTAATTATCAGAGAATATTTCGAAGCGCTGAATGTCTTCAGCTAACAAGGAATTAGTATCCAGTTCTGGAAACGTTTCTGCCATATTAAATTGTTTTATGGAATCACCCTGGTAGATCCGCTTTGATAAGCCTGCCCGTACTGCATCGACATAGAATGTATCGTTTGATAAATATACTGATCGCCATAACAAGGCATTACCAATAGTTGGTTTTACTATTATCTTTTCAATCGTGTGTCCGCGTTGTGCAGCCAGATCAATTATCGATTTTTCAGCGCGATGCATTTGAGAAAATGTAAACAATAAATAAAAGCCTGCCAGAACAAGACCAATGCGACTAAAGTTTGAACTGGTCTTTTTATATCCAATCACAATTGCGGCTATTAATGTAATCGTAAATACAGGATCAACTATTGAAATAATATGCCATGAGATCCGCTCATCAATCAGAGGCCATAATAAATAGGTGCCGTAACTGGTACAGGCGTCGATAAACCCGCTTAATGAAAACCCCATAAAACAATATAGGTATAGGCAGGCCGCAGATAACTTGTTGCGCAAAAACGGCCACAATAATAAAAAGGCAATCGCCGCACCAAAAGGAATAAAGAAGATTGAATGTGTAAAGTGACGATGAAATTCAAGCGAGAGTAAAGGATCGGAAGCCGAACGAATCAATATATCGGCGTCGGCAATCACACCGGCAACCAGACCAATAATTGTCGCTAAACGAACATGTTCTTTTTTAGCAGCAGACTGAGCCAGCGCTGCACCTAAAACACCTTGCGTTACTATATCCATCGAGACTTTATATCAGGCTATCTATTGTCTTGATACAGCTTTGGTAATAATTGTAGCCGAATAATATGAAGTGATTCATTTCATGATACAAACGATACAAGCTAATGCGTTGTTCTGAACCCTCCTCTAGCGGCCAGACTTCTGCATAAGCTGCTTCGCAATTGCTATCGAAGCCACCAAACATTCGCATCATCCCTATCTCTGCTTCGCGATGACCGTAATAGCTGGCGGGATCGAAGATGACCGGTTGTCCTTGTTCATTTGCGATTGCGTTTCCTGACCATAAATCACCATGCAAAAGTACAGCGGGTTCTTCGATATCACCTAATAATGTATCCAGTCGCGACATCAGTTTTTCACCCTTTGTTAATATGGGATCGCTTTTATCAGTAATCATTGCCAGGCGTTTTAATTGTAGACCTAATCTCTGTTCACGCCAGAATGTTAACCAATCATCCTGCCAGCTATTAATTTGTTTACTTAAACCGAGATAATTATCTTTATTAAAACCAAATCGATCTTTTTTTGTTACTGTATGTAATTCGGCCAAACGACGCCCCATCTGTTCTTGCCAATCAGCAGCCGGGGCTCCTTCATTAAATGTTTCTATAACAATAAAATCATCACTACAGGCTATGGGTTTGGGCACATGAATCACGCCCGGTTCTGATAACAATAGCAAGGCTTCGTATTCGGTTTCAAATAATCCAGGTCGGGTTTTTGATTCAGGATTTGTTTTTACAAAAAAATGTCGGCCATCTTTTAACGTCACAATTTGGCTGTCATTAATACAACCGCCATGCGCTATTTTGCTATCAGCAAAATTGGCTTCTTTGCCTGTACTGGATGAAATGGCCGCTTCAATACGGGACTGGAGTGTCATTTATTATTTAGTAACTCAAGACAATGGGACAGCAGCGTGGGACAAGCTGATTCAATCATATCCAGCACTTGTTCAAATCCGGCCGTGCCACCGTAGTATGGATCGGGAACCGAAGGCGCATCGTAATTATCTGAATAGCCTTCAATGAAAGATCCTAATAAACGGAGATGTTGTTGTGCCCCTCCTGCCAGAGATTCCAACTCAATTAGATTATCCGTGTCCATTGCTACAATCAGATCAAATGATTCTAAATCCTGTTGAGTCACTTTGCGTGCAAGAGATTTAAGCTGATAGCCTCGTTTTTTTGCTGACTCACGCATGCGAGCATCTGCAGGTTCACCTGTGTGATAGGCAATGGTGCCCGCTGAGTCGATGTGAAAATGATCGGCATAGCCATTATATTCGACATAATGTTGAAAAACGCCCTCGCCTGTTGGTGAACGACAGATATTGCCCATGCAGACAAAAAGCACACTGACCTTATTATCTGTTCTCATTAATTCACCTAGGCAACGATGGGTTGTACCAGAACCCAGGGCTTAATCACAACGGCCCATACTACGACCTTACTCTCATGCCATGCAGCAGCCTGTTCGTCACTGACATTGGCAACCAAACCACTTTTTACCCATTCCTCGAATTGCTGTTTGTCATCATCAGACAAAACTCTGGCGACTTGTATCAGATCCAGTTTATGAGAAACATATACCGCCATACCGGTTGCAAAGAAAGGTAATAACTCGGTCCAGGCAATCTTGGAGGTTTCTCTGTTTATTTTCGCCAATACTTCCGCTGGCGTTTCATCATCAATATTTTTTTTCATGATTGTAGAATTAATATTTATATGACCTGATTATAACGATAAGCCAGAGTTTAAAGAAAACTTATATTTTAAAGGTTATTAGTATTCACAATTTTTAAGAAATATCACAGGTACTACTAAATCTGAAAAAGGGACATTAATTTTGTAGTCATTAAGAAAGAAAATATCTTATAAAAATGGCAAATAATTCAACATATAGACAAATAAATTGCGATAATACATCTACATAGTTTATTTAAAGGAATGTCATGAGCGACACTAAAGAAGTACAAAACCCTGCAGAGAATATTATTATCTCCCAAACAGTTGCGATTCTGGTAGACGGTAACAATATAGAACGCAGTATTCACACTGAAGCAAACGATACTAATACCATGCTCAATTTTGATGCATTGATTCCCAAATTATTGGTTAATCGTGGCCTGAGTCGTCTCGTCTATTTTCGCGAAGGGAAACATATTTCGAACAAGCTACAGGAACGATTACATAATTTTTATCATGGCTCTGTCAGACCTTGCCATAAAAGTGCAGATATTCCTCTATCAATTAATGCCATACAGCTAGCGCACAAAGTCGATACCATCATCATTATGTCGGGCGATTCAGATTATATTGAACTGGTTCGACACTTGAAGTCTGAAGGTGTCAGGGTAGAGATTGCCGCTGTGGAAAGTACAACTTCAAGATTCATGATAGAAGAAACAGATTACTTCCATCAAATAACCAAGGATGACTGGTTTACGCTTCCAACTAAAAAACCTCAAAAACGTCGTAGCAAAAAAGCGGATTCCAAATAGTTAATTTTCGTTTGTGCTATGTTAATCTAGATCAATATAGTAAGTACCTGAATACCTAACATTGAAGATAATGTTAATTTATACAATTAAATTATATCTCTTCGAGATAAATAAATATAAAGGCTGATTCAAATGAAATTATTAAGCGCACTATTCTTTATTCTTTCTATATCTGCACCAACTATTAGTTATTGTCAGGATGACAGTAATAACTATCTACTGCATGCGGAATCAAGTGAACGACTAACCACTATTATGCGCCGCCTATTTTCGATAACTCATGAAGAAAGAATCGAAGAGAATCTCAGCTTAACAAAAGCTGATGCGAATGCGTTATCTGAAGCAGTCGAGGAACTGTTGTTTTACGCTGAACTGATGTCAGCAAAGGTTCCAGCAACTGAACTGGAGGAAAATCAGCACGTCGTTTTTAATGCTATGGCAAACCAGTTATACGATGAATCCTATAATATAAAACAATTAGTGAAAAACTATGACTTTGATATTGCAGACAGCGGTCAGGAGCAGATTATCTATACTGCGTTTGAACGCTTAAATCGTACCTGCGCTGCTTGTCATCAATTATTTCGAGATAAGTAGAATAAAGACCCTAGCCATTTGTGTTGAAATATTTCTATTACAACACCAAAAATCAGTAAGTTAACAATAATATCTACTTAACACTCATCTACTTTCGGGTTAACAGATAGCGCCTTGTCGCGTACCAAAACTGCATAATTTCAATCAAATTTGAAATATTGAGCTTAGATCTGCATAGTAACGCCTTTTAACTACCCAAAATAAGACCTGATTGTTCTGGCATCGTATGTTTTAGCGCTGGTATAAGTAGGTATATACAACATCACTGGAGGAAAACGTGCAGCTTACAAAAGACAAGGTCGCAGTTCTCAATTACACCCTGAAAGATAAAGACAACAAAATAATGGACCAATCCGATGATGGGACTTTTACCTATCTACATGGTGCCAAAAATCTCATTCCGGCATTGGAAAATGCATTGGAAGGCAAACAGGCTGGTGATAAGGTCAATGTGGTTGTCGAACCTGAAAATGCTTATGGTCATCGCGATGAGAAAAAAATACAGCGCGTGCCCAGGAAAATGTTTCCACCCGAACAGGAACTGGCAGTAGGTATGCCATTCCAATCTGCAACACCTGATGGAACTGCTGTTAATGTTGTAATTACGGCACTTGAAGAGCATGAAGTCGTCATCGATGGAAACCATCCTCTGGCAGGTATGGCATTACACTTTGATATAGATCTTCTTGAAGTAAGAGACGCATCTGAAGAAGAACTCGCACATGGACATGTCCATGGTCCTGGTGGTCATCAACATTAATATCAGCCAGTATCTATAATTAATATTATGTTATTGCAAGATTTTCTGGATCAGCTACGTGCTGATCCAGAATCAATTGAATTTTCTACCACAATTGAAACGATTGATTCGAATTACGAATATAATCCAACAAATTTTACTAATGGTACTCAGCAGAATAATGCTGGTGAGAATGAAGGCTCTTGCAAAATATTGGCCTTTGCCTATATAAATAATTTAACGGTCACAGAAACGTTAAATTGCTTTGGCCACTATTTTCGTGAAGATGTCCTGGGTAACCCAACGGGTAATGATCATCAAAATATCAGGCAGTTTATTCTGGATGGTTTTGAAGGAATTAAATTTGATAAGTTGCCGCTGCAATTCAGGCGTTGAATGTGAAATTTATCAAACAACCAACCCGGCAACATATCCTGAAGACCAGGCCCACTGAAAATTGAAACCACCAAGATGACCTGTCACATCGACAACTTCACCAATAAAATATAAACCCGGCCGAGTCTTGGCTTCCATCGTTCTGGAAGACAAATAATCCGTATCAACACCTCCCAAAGTTACTTCAGCCGTACGGTAGCCTTCTGTACCGGAAGGTACCAGACGCCAATTAGACAAATGGCTAGCGATTTCAAGCAAACTTTTATCTGTCACATCAGTGATAAGTTTTTCAGCACTATCTGGCCAGAATAATTCCTGACATTCTTCTACCAGTTTTTTGGGTAATTTCTTTGTGAATACATTACGTAATAATGTTTTTGGGTTATCCCGTTTGGCTTTTTTTAATAGTGCAGTAATTTCTTCTTCTGGCATCAAGTCGATATGAATAGGCTCTCCCGGATTCCAGTAACTCGATGACTGTAAGGCAGCAGGTCCGCTGATACCCCGGTGCGTAAAAAGAATATTCTCGTGAAACTGCTTTCTTTCGGTAGACAAAAGAACCTTTTGAGACACACCACTTAACCGTTCTGATAAATCTTTTATATGATCGCTGAATGTAAAAGGAACAAGACCTGCTCTTGTGGGTATAACAGGCAATTTAAATTGATTTGCTAATTTATAACCAAAATTAGTAGCGCCCATTTTTGGAATGGATAAACCACCAGATGCTATCACCAGGCTATGTGTCCTCAACTTGCCGATATTACTGTTTAAAATAAACTGTTGATCGGAATTATGTTCGGGCTCGGTAATTGAAGTTACATGACATTGCGTTTGAATAGTAACACCTGCCTGCTCGCATTCTTTAATGAGCATCGCCAGGATTTCCTTTGCAGAACCTTTACAAAATAGTTGTCCGTGTTGTCTTTCTTCATAGGGTATAGCATGTTTTTCAACCAGCGCAATGAAGTCCCATTGTGTATAGCGACTCAAGGCAGACTTACAAAAGTGTGGGTTATTTGACAGAAAACAATCAGGCTCAATATTGAGATTTGTAAAATTACATCGCCCACCACCCGACATCAGAATTTTTTTACCCACCTTATTGCTACTATCGAGAATAAGGACGCGACGACCACGCTGACCTGCCGCTATTGCACAAAGCAAGCCCGATGCACCACCACCAATAATAATGACATCATATATCATGATAAGCGGCCTTAGTCGTTGAATTGTGCGTTACAGAAATGAACAACAATAATCCGTGACACTCAAGGCACGAATATCAAATGCTGAATTCCCGGGCACATTAAATTCTTCACCCGCCTTAATCTTGGTCCAGTTATCATCCTCATCCAAACGATATTCAACCGTGCCCTGTGTGATCTGCATTAATTCAGGAGCAGCTGTATTAAAGTGATATTCACCGGGAAGTATCACACCTAATGTCTTCTTGGTTCCATCAAGGAAAAGTACTGTGCGACTGGTCACATTCCCCTCAAAATAGATGTTGGCTTTAATATCAATAGATACTTGTTCAAATGTATTCACTTCTTACTCCAATAAATTATTAATTCTGGCTGTATAATACCGCACACCTGTAATTCATTGTTGTCATTTTAATGCCCGATATAATAAAACCTGACCTGGTTCAAATAGAAACTGAACTGGGAATCAATCGCAAAGCAGCCATTATTGAACCGGTACAACACCCTGCTCTGGCGTATAACAAAGTGCAGCTACACATAAAACGGGACGATTTATTACATCCTGTTATCTCTGGCAATAAATGGCGAAAGCTAAAATACATACTCCTGCATGCGCTTAATAAAGGTCATCAACACCTGATTAGTATGGGTGGCGCTTATTCAAACCACTTACATGCTCTAGCCTATATCGGCCATAAACTAAATCTGAAAACAACCGGTTTAATACGTGGTGAAGAACCTGAAAAAGACAATAAAACATTATCTGATTTACGCCGATGGGGTATGACACTTGAGTTTGTCAGTCGAAGTCGATTTCGTGAACTCAGAAAATATCGAACTTTCGATTCAGAACCTGCAAAGCTATACAATGGATTCTGGATACCCGAAGGTGGTGCAAATCAGGAGGCATTACGCGGTGTGGGTGAAATCCTGAAAGAAATTGATATGGAGTTTAATACACTGGCAATAGCCTGCGGCACAGGAACCACACTGGCGGGCCTTGCAAAAAAACTCCCCCGTACTCATCGAGTACTTGGTTTCTCTGCACTTAAAGGTGGTGGCTTTCTGGAGAAAGATGTCAAAAAATTGTTAAAAGATAAATCTATTAATAACTGGTCGATCAATTTTGATTATCACTTTGGCGGTTTTGCAAAGACCACTGATGAATTAACTTCCTTCATAAATGAGATTCAGTCCTATAACGACATCCCGCTTGAACCAATCTATAACGGGAAAATGTTATTTGGACTAATCGATATGATTAAAAATGAGCGTTTTAAGAAAGGACAAACAATCATTGCCATTCATACTGGTGGCCTGCAAGGCGATCGTAATTAACTGTCTGGAGATTCTATCTACAAGTACCTACAATAGAATTATGTGAATCTCGCATTTCGTAACAGCTAATCAGATTTAACAACCTGCATTTCATCATTTAACAACCGCCCGCTACCCGCTTTTACATCTCTACAGATAACATCGTAAATTTCACTACAAAATACTAATTGGTAATGACTACATCCATCCATGTGCGCAGGATTGAACTGTTTTAACCAGGGCGAATCATCTATTTTAAATATTGCAGCAGCAGAATCCTCGGTGATTAAATTATTACCATGCACGTCTTCGACAGCCATTGAAAATGCTTCGAGACCTATGAGTGCTATGTTTTTTATCTTTTCTTCAAGATTTGCATCCTCAGGATTATAATATTCAAAACCTTTTAATATTATCCCACCATGCGACCAAATTGCTCGTTCCAGACTGGGTCCTTTACCATCGTGATGAAACTCGTCTTCTAATATTGCTGTTGTTTTCATTTTTATAAATTCACCAATTGTTTATATTATATTGCGGCTAGTTAATGAACAGATTTTGCTCTATGTTCAATTCGGGTGGATCTTAGCATTATTATTCATCCGATCAAAAACACTGACGAACAAGGCTTTGTTGATTATTTTGCCTCAAGACATATTTTCAACAAATCATTACCGTGTCTGCTCACTGTTTTCTCTCCAATTTTTTCTATTGTTAATAAGTCTGCTTCGTTCTCAGGTAACTGTTTTGCCATCTCTACCAGTGATATATCGGGCAAAATCCATTTCCGCGGCCTATTTCGCTTACGCGCCGTTATTTCTCGCCATGCGGCTAATCGTTTTATGGCATCCAGATGCTTACCGTTCATCCTTTTCGCGGCGAATATTTTTTTCCACATTAAATCTGGATCAGGCTGGTAGGTTTCTGCTTTTGCTAACTTTTCTATTTGTGCATTAAAATCATGTAACTTATCAAGCCCTTTGATTTTTTCTAAAAAGACTTCATAGACTTTCCCAAGATAAATCACATCATCTATCGCATACTGAAGCTTGTCTTCCGTTAAAGGTCTTTTTTTCCAGTCAGCTCTTGCATGACCCTTGTCCAGTTCTATATTTAATACTTCCTTAACCAGATTTCCGTATCCAATACCTTTCGCATAGTCCAGCAACGGTGCGGCTATTTGTGTATCAAACAATGGTGTTGGAACATTCCCTTTTATATTAAAAAATAACTCAAGATCCTGATGTGCAGAATGAAAAACTTTTGTGATTGATTCCTGATAAAGCAAGTCATACAAAGGTTCCAGGTTTTTAATCGCTATGGGATCGATAATCGCGTTCAAAACCCCGTTTGAAATTTGTACCAGACATAACTCAGGATAATAGGTACTGACTCGTTCAAATTCAGTATCGACTGCTAACCATTCTGAGCCACTGAATTTTCCACATACCTGTATTAATGAAGCTTCATCATCTATAAATGAGAAAGGCTCGTTTTGGATGTTGTTGATAATTTCCTACCTGTTCTATTTTTAATCGTTATTGTAATACACTAATATCACTTATCAGGCCCCAGGCCAGCCTATCAAGATCACCAAAGAAATTCTTGTCTTCACTACGCTTATTAAGCAATACCGCCCAGTTATAACCTTGTTCGGTGCGAACTAATATTGACGCTGAGCCAGGCAAAGACCCCATATGCCACCAGTTATTATATTGGTTCACATTCCACCCTAAGGCGTAATTTGAATTCTGTTTCGAGGCTGTAGTCATTAATTTGATACTCTCCATATTAAGGAGGTTCTTCCCACGCCCATCAACGCTCAGGGAAAAGTTTACTAAATCAATGGCATTCGCGATCCAGCCACCATGTGAATCCATTCTTTCAACCGAAAACCAATATGGATTTTCATCCGTATCAGAATAATAGCGTACCTGAAATAATGAGTTCGCCGGTTTTTTACTCCCTACGGAAAAACTTTTGGCACCTATTGGTATAAAAATATTCTTACGAACATAGTATTGATAGCCTATACCACCAAGCTTTTCAATCACCCGCCCTAAAACGCAGTAACCAAAGTTCGAATAAGCATACTCGGTTCCGGGTGTTTTTGTCAGACGCCTGTTCTTAAGTACCCAGCGGATTGTAGCTGCCTGTGATAACTCTGATTTGGCAAACATGGGATCATTTGTTTCATTAGACCATTCTTTTCCAGCTGTGTGTTCTAATAAATGACGAACAGTAATTTTTTCTAATAGTTGATCCTCAACAGAATAATCATTGGCCAATATTCCGTCCTTACCAAAAACTTTATCATCCAGGCTTAATTTACCTTGTTCTCGTAATTTCATGATGGCGACAGCAGTAATGGGTTTACTGATACTGGCAATACGGAATTTATGCATAATATTAACCGGGATTTTCTTATCAAGATCAGCAAAGCCATAACCTTTGGCCAGTATAATATGCCCCTGTTTTGCTATTGCTATCGAAAGCCCGGGAATTTTATATTTATGCATGAACTGCATAATGGTCTGATCAATAAAATTCCGATCAGATTTATCCTGAAATATATTAATGGAAAAACTATCGTCTTCTGCGTAGACAAGCGAACAAGGACATAAAACCAGACTGAATAGACAATGAATTAATCTCATCTGGCTAATTTATTTAGTTATAAGACTTACAATGCGCCCGAGTCTGTCAATACTGAATTAATCGTTTCAGCCATAACCCGATAACCCTGTTTGTTTGGATGAACCGTATCAGATTTTAATGCGTTATCGCCCAAAACTTCAGGAATCAAGTCTTCAATGAACACGATGTCAGTTGATTCTGCAATTTTCTCATAGACTTCAAATGAAGATAAAAACAGACCCGGTTTTGGTACGCCTAACATAACAACCGGGATATCTCTGGCTCTGGCTAACTGAATCATCTTACGGATATTTTCTTCCATTTTGTTAATGTCTTTTTTACGTAACAGATCATTACCGCCATGGCACAAAATCAATAACTGAGGCTTGTGTATATCCAGAAGAGCAGGTAATCGATTCAAACCGGATTCAGATACCTCGCCAGAGATACCTGCGTTAATAACCTTACGCCCGGTTAATTGTTGTAGTACGACAGGATAACTTTCATCATCCTTAGCGCCGTTGCCATAAGTAAGGCTGTCACCAAATGCCAGAATAACGGCATCGCTGGATAATTTAGATAAAACCGGTGCGTCGCTTCCACATGCAGCAAGCAACATTAATATAACAACACCACATAAGAACCTGGATTTCATAATGGTCTGGAATTAGTCCTCATTATTTTCATCTGTTTCTTTTTCATCAAATGCTTCAAGTTTTTTTCTGTAGGCAGCAATTTCTTTTTCAAAGTAACCGAGTTGCGTCTTTAATGATTCATTTTCACTTTTAAGCAATTCGATTTTTTCATTTGCTTCTTCCAATGTCATGTTCTCAGCACTGACCGCCGGGAAAGACAAAAAGAGCGTTAAACTGGTAACTAAAACCAGTAGCTTTTGTTCGACTCTCATATCATTCAATCTCCTCAAGTTAATACATTTCATTGTAAAACATTCGTTGACCATTTTTTTTATATACATCGCGTCATTTTACGCATTCAATACAAATAAGATAATACTTAAAACAAATTTAAATATTAATTATATTGATTTGAAACTAATCAAATCTGATTTATTTAGTTTTTCACGCACACTCTCTATCTCATCTTTCAAATAGGCTTTTGCCGGATATTTACCCCATATTGGCGCAGGCCAGGCAGGATCTGTTTTATAGCGGACAACATGGTGAACATGACATTGAGGAACAATATTACCCAATGCGGCAATATTCATTTTATCGCCTTTAAATATATCCATCAGGGATTTTGCCAATAATGAAGATTCCTTGATCACTTGCTCCTGATCTTCATTTGATAATTGGTATAACTCACTAATATTTTCCCGGTCGGGGACTAGAATAAACCAGGGATAATTCGCATCCAGCATTAATAACAAATGACATAAAGGAAAACGTCCCAGAACCTGACAGTCATTCAGTAATTGTGGATGGATATCAGCCATCGGCATTGACTAGCGTCTGCTTACAATGTCGGCAACTATAACGTACGCCTTTTAATACCCGGTTATGTCTAATCCGGGTTAACTGGTGTGTTCGACAAGAACAAGCATAAACAAATCGTTGGTAATGTCTGGTGGGAAGACCCTCAAGATCGAAACGACAGGTCACACTCGGATCAGCTTCAAGTAAAGCCATCACGTTTCGCCATTCTTTACCATGCGGCAATGTCGTTCTCATACCGTATAAAACATCAACAACATAATGTGCTACTTCATGTGGCACAGTTCCTGTCAGATTCTCGTGAAAATATCGGGCGAAGATATAGGGATTATAACGAATCATGCGTCGCTTTTTATTCACCTTGTACATACCGGCAGCCCTGCCCTTTAAATCAAACAATACAGGAATTGGATCAAAGGAAGATTCCAACAGCTTACTGGCTTGATCAAGACAGGCTTCCGTGGCAACGATGATCTGTTCTTGTTGATCTACATGAATTGGGGTGACTTCTAGCATTAACCGAACTTTGCCACATCATTATGCATGCAGCAAACCTTTATCATAAGGCACATATACTAAAGATGGTTTTGGCAAGATCATCTGTTTATTGATGTTTTCCTTTCTGCAATCTTTATTCTAAACTCATCAGCATGATCCTCTCTATACCCAAATCACTGTTATGGTTACCGGAATCCACTGTGAATACTTTGTTAGAACACTACGATTATCCCCATCCTGAGAAACCAGGAGAAATAATCAAAGGTTATGACAAGGAACACGCATTGAGAACCGCAAAAATGTGCGCCGCTGTTGCACAATACTTAGGTCATGATCAAGACATAATCCGCAATTACCAAACCGCTTGCCTACTGCACGACCTCGGCAGGGCTGGACTTGATCAAGAATTGTTTGGAGAGATCTGGACCTGGGCCAGACAACAGAATATACCAACACGTCCCGCTGAGTGGCGCGCTTGTCACCCGACAACACCTTATGGCGAAGAAACCGAAGCCTTTCTGGCGATGTACCAATCGCAATTACAACAGTTGGGAATCAATATGAATAATTGGGCAAAGGAACAAGTCGAAATGCGCCTGGGATATGCGCGACGCTTCCGCCGTATACTTGGACAAATAATGCCCCAGCTGGAACAAGAGGGTATTGAATGGTTCGCATGGATGGAACAGATTATTTCCTATTATTACTACCCTGAGCAGCTGGACGATGCACCGGACTGGGTGCATGAGTTAGGAGAAATCCTCACTGCTTGCGAACAACTGGAGGCCTATAGTAATCGTACACGCGGAAACGACTACTATGATCGAGACAATGAAAATTTTATCGATGCATTCAACTATCTGGATAGCCTGAAAGAAAAAGGCCAAATCAGCGAAAAGGTTTTAAAGGCTGTTCGCGCTCTAACTGCGGAAGGGATATTTGACAACATACTGACAGAAGCACGTGGTACGAAATTGTCAGACAAGGAATCTGCTATTCTTCGATCATTAAATACTTAAACTCAATAGACAAAATAAAATGAGCGTAATCACACAACAATTTTCACTCGACATGCAAGGTGCGAGTCAAATTGAGAACGTCACTGCAAAGATACAAGACTATGTTAAAGAGTCGGAACTTACTGCTGGTATTGTCACACTCTTCATCAAACACACAACCGCATCGATCATGATCTTTGAAGATGAACCCGGTTTACGTGCTGACACAAAAGATATCTGGGATACATTAATCCCGGCTAAACCTGAATGGCAACACAACACGCGTAATCCGGGAGAGACAAATGGACACAGCCATTTACGTGGGCAAATACAAGGACAGTCGCTAACTATCCCGTTTACTGAACAAACTTTAATGCTGGGTACCTGGCAACAAATCGTCGTGATTGATTTTGATAGCTGTGCCCGCACCAGAGAGATCGTCGTCCAGATTATTGGTGAGTAGATAATAAAATTATGGTATCAATCAACCTATGATACTGACTGCTACCGACCTGAAAATAATGTATTCAAATAACAAACGCGTGCTAAACATTTACATTGACTGATACACATGAAAGCAACCTCGTATTTTCTAATTCTTCTGCTTGCAACTTTTTCAGGTAATAAACTTATTGGTATTGCCTCAGTATATCTATGGGTATTTATTCTAGGTAATATAGGAACGCCATCGTCACTTGTTTCAACCATTGTTGCCTATACTTTTTATATCATTTCCTGGGTTTTTGTACCGTTTTTAGTGTTTCGAATTTATTTGTGTATACAACATAAACAGTTTCTTATTCCTGTGCAGTACACGGGTGGCTTATATAGGGCTGGCATTATTGCGATTATGTTATTCTGCCTGACTTTTCTTGCTGCATTTTTAATTGCAATGGGGCTTCCTGGAAAAATATCTGGCATTCCTATGGTAATGCTTCTCCTGACCACAGGATTAATATCTATCGTTGTAACACTTCGTTGTGAAGTGCCATCAGTGCGTAGTTTTTTACACAACCATCCTTTTAAATAGATAATTCCGAAATTAGATAAGAAAACTCCTTGCAGAAGAAGTGTAAAAGACCTGTTGTCCAGAATAGGATCAGCTTCGATTAAACTTATAAGCCACTTAAAAACCTACGATAAACAATACATCAGCTATTATTAAACGGTTCAATGTGTATGAATGCATCAGCAACATGAAACTGTTTTTCAATCAACAATTCAACCTTGTCTGCAATATCATGCGACTCTTCAGTAATCATTTCAGGATTAACCGATATAACAATATCAATAGCAATTTCGGAACCAACCCAACGCGAACGTATACGCCCCACTTCCTTAACACCATGAATTGTCATGACAGCACGCTGAACATCTTCAGGATCGATTGCATACTCATCGACGAGCACGGGAAGAGCACTTTTAAATAAACGATAAGCAAGATATAACACTAAACCAGCGATACCCAGTGCACATAATCGATCAAGTATTAAGAAACCCATGCTCGATAATTGCCAACCGACTATGACAACGACTGTGGTTAATACATCAGCAAAAGTATGTGTGGCATCAGCCAACATAATGCCTGATTTTAAACGCCGCGCCCAATAACGCTGCCAACTTGCAAGGCCTGTATTCGCAACTAATACACCCACCATCAAACCGAGCTCCCAGCTACTGCTAACAATCTCCGTGGTCTCTCGGGTAAATGCACTTTTAGCAATCTCTAGGGCCATAACAGCAAGCAATGTCGCCAGACCAAACACTGCCAGTGTTTCAAATTTGCGATGACCGTAAGGATGTTCACGATCTGCAGGCAAAGCTGACATTCGAATGACAATCCACGCCACAACATTATTTGCAATATCGGTCAGGGAGTGAACGGCGTCTGCAATAATAGCAAGAGAGCCGGTAGATAAACCCACAAGCAACTTGACAATAAGCACTAGTAAGTTTGCACTACCCTCTATAACAATGATGCGTTGAATCTTTCTGTCACGATCAGAATATTTAATTTGAATGGATTCGCTATTCATTGTTGATTTGATTAAATCAGGACGAATCAGTCAATATAACTAATCCGTTAAACTCCGAACAAAATTAACGATGTTCGATATATTCTTTGCATTGCGTGGTAAATATTCGAACACTATCGGGAATTGGAACACGTAAGGTAGCGAGTTTAATGAGGATAGCACCACCCTCTTTAATCAGTCGATAGGCCTCCATATATTGTTCATCTTCCCTATCATTTTTATCGATAAGTAAATCCAACAATCCCTCTTCGTACTCTTCTTTTGCAGCTATATAACGTGGCCAGACATCAAACATGACAGGATCGTTTCGTATCGTCTCACAGGTCATCTTGGCCATAACAGCCAGTTCCAGAATCTTGTCAGTGAGCCCGGAAAAAGCGTCAAAGTGTTCAATAATGGTACAAATGGAATTTGAGACCGCATCGATCTCGGACATAGTTTGAGATATTTTGATGTAACGACTTTGGAAGAAATCTTCAATGGGCATAGAGAAAACCTTAAACGGTTCACCCCAGAGTTCATCTACCCCTTCACCACCATCAGCAAGTTTTATATGCTTGCCTAAGGACAGTGCCTCGATAAAACATCTGCCACATTCACGAAGGAGCTCATTGCTGGTCTCTATTTTCACACCGGCATCTTCAAGATCAACAATTGCTGTCAATATTTGTCGACCACGATTAAGTAAGGAACCTGCCAACATGGCTCCTTTCACGCGCTTCCTCGCAGGATCCTGTTCGGATTCATAAATAGTACGAATCTCGTCGAGCCGATTACTCGGAGTATTTATACCCTGTTCAACATGATGAAATACCCGACGAGTCAACTGATCAATCATCTGTTTCTTGTCAGCATAGCTATCCTTGTGCAAGTGATAGCTTCTGATCCAGTAACCGTCATAATAGACACACGGTTTACCGTCAATATCCCGGGTCGTACCATTTTTTACTTCATTTAACATATCAAATTTGCCGCAAATTCATTAATTGAAAATAATAGGTTTAAAAACTTTATATTGTAGTACTTCTCTACCCGTACTTACACCCAAAAATATCAGGATAGTTGTTATGCGTGAAGATTTATCAACCAGTGCTCGATTTTCCCTGCTAACTATAAGATAGGATGTAAATCAATCAAATGACAGATCTATTTTGAGTATGATTTTGCTGTATTCATGGTTTCGAAATCGCTATGCTTAAACTGAAATGACACACCATATTAAACAACTGGACCGAATTGCCGGTAACACGATCATACAGTTTACTAACGTTGATCCGGCTAAATTAAAGGTCGATGCAGTTGTCGAGGAACAAGATACCAATCTTTTACTTGGCAAAGCACCGGTCATCATGGAAACCGTTGAAAGTTTTTCAGCCATGGTCGAGCAAATGGAGCAACAAATTCGGGAGATACCCGGTAGTGTTATTGTAAAAAAATCAAAACCTAAACGTTTAATTGCTATTGTATATGATGTTGACCACACCCCTATTTGTGAAGAAGCATGGGTCAAGGAAGTTATGCAAAAGATCTTTTCAGAATGTTACAAATACAAGATTAATGTAATTGCCATGCCATTGTTAGGGACGACTTATGGCAAATTAACGGATGAAACTATCATTCAATTACTACAGGAAATACTATTAAAAAACCGACATCACAATCCGAAAAAAATATTTATCTATGAAAAACAGGAAGATTAATTTCTGTTTTATACAGCATCAACGCCATGCTGATTACCCAAAGCATGTGAACGCACCGCAAAACCAAGCCCGGCAAACACAATTATCACACCCACAATAAAATTAAGTTTAATCACCTCACCCAGAAAAAGATAACCCAACACAATGGCAGTAATAGGATTCAATGTAACGAATACAGTAGTGAAGGTTGCCGTACTCTTATTTAAAACCCAATTAAGCAGAAAGAAAGCAAGTCCACCTGCCACCACGCCAAGATAAACCATTAATCCCATTTGCATCGAAGTTAACTGACCCACATGTATATCAATGCCATTAGAGACGCTAAATGGCAATAAACAAAAACAACCCGTCAACATCGCCAATGGTGTTACTGTAGAAGCTGGCACCACCTGTAAAACCTTTCTGGCAAAGGTGGCATAAATCGCTCCAATAATTGCGGTAAACAGCATAATTATTTCGCCCTTGAACAAAACATCATGCTCGGAAAACATCATTAACTTGTCAGATAGTGCAACCGTCAGACCCAGAAAGGTAAGTACAATAGCGGTTAGAGACGTTTTATTAATTGCTTCATGTCCAATAAGTTTACCAATTAACATTGTCCAGATTGGCATCGTCGCCAGAACCAGTGAACCACGTGCCGCACTGGTATAGACAAAGCCCCAGGAAAACATAAAAGGAAACAAGGCGAAAAATAGTGCACCGAGACCCGCTATCTTAAGCAATAACAACCTTGTTAATTTTGATGTTCGAAATAGAAAAAATAGCGGTAGCATGGCAAAGCCACCAAATAAATAACGCATAAAAGCAATCTCAACCGGATCAAGTACGCTGACTAAATAGCGCGTGATTACAGACGCCGTGCCGGTCAATATATGGCAACACATTATTGCCAGAGTTACACGCCAGGCGGTCATCAGGCAGCGCCCATCTTTTTATATGTGCATTTGTACTTGTTCATAACTGACAATAATAACTTATAAATACCGGAAATATCTTTATCTGAGTTAGTTTTTGGTTCGAATTAAAGATTGCCTGACCAGATCAGATGATGGCTGTGAAAGCACAAACATTTAAATTCCTGCTACTTGGATGTACTCTTGTGTGAAAAAAAAATGCTAATTCAATCTGATTATTATTTTTAAAATAAATAGCGCTAACACGAAATCATGAATCAAACTCTTATCATTGGAGCATCAGGCGGAATTGGTTTTGCAATGACAAGACTGTTGCTTGAAAAAGGCAGCCGGGTAATTGCAACGGTTCGTAGTGATACATCACAAAACACCGAGCGACTAAAAAAGCTAGATGAAAAGTATAAGGACCAGATAATTTTAGTGACGATGGATATCGCACAACAACACAGTATTGAAAAAGGTTTTTCTTCAATACAAAACCTGACAGATAAATTACATCTGATTCTTAATTGCTCTGGTCTGCTACATAAAGATAATGGATTACAACCCGAAAAACGCCTTGAAGATATTAATGCAGAAAATCTTGCTGAATCTTTTTCAGTTAATGCAACTGCCCCACTTTTAATTGCTCGCTATGCATTGCCTTTGCTGCGCCACAAGGAAAAGAATGTGTTATCCAATATATCTGCAAGAGTCGGTAGCATTTCAGATAATAAAACCGGTGGCTGGTATGCGTACCGTGCTGCAAAAGCAGCTCAAAATATGATCACCAGAACAATTGCGATTGAGTTGTCTCGACGCTCACCCGATACTATCTGTGTTGGCCTGCATCCCGGCACAGTGGATACAGCATTATCACAACCCTTTCAGAAAAACTTGAAAGCAGGACAACTGACGACTCCAGAACAGTCTGCGAATTATCTCTATAATGTAATCAGCGGTCTAAAGAATGAGGATAGCGGAAAAGTTTTCGCCTGGGATGGTAGTGAGATTTTGCCTTGAATTGTTGCTTATGCAAGCAAAACAACAGGAACAAAACTGACCAATAACATCGTTGTCACCGAGATAGTCAGGATAACCCGCATAGAACTATACCAGTCGGGCAACAACACATTAAGCTCTGAGAGCCTTTCATAAATCAATACTAACGGGTAGGCGATAGTCAGAATTATTAGTGCGATCGGCAGTGGACTAATTAAAGCCAGCCACCCGATTAACCCCGGTAATACACTAATAGATAACAATAATCCCTGCCTTTGTGCGAGATCACTTTTTAATATAAATCCCCAATGTACGGCACCAACAAATCCAAGAATAACCGAAGCATATGAGATAAAGGCAACAACAGAATAGGCGCTGATAGCATGGTTACCAAAGTAAATTCCTGCCAGCGTGAGAATAAAAGGGATTAACCCACCATAACCCAAACAGTAAACGGTGAATTTAACTTTTTCAGCACCTTGATCGTTCATATTGATATTGCTTGATAATAATCTTTAGCAGATTTTATCTGGTTTTGATTATTTCTACTGAGTTACCAAAAGGGTCTTTAATGTATATGGATTCCGTGCCATCACGATGTAATGTCAATTCACCGAATTGCTCAGCGTTTGCATTTTCAATTGCAAAATGTGGTGGATGTTGATCAGGCATTACCAGCGCAAGAGAGAGATTATTAAACTCCAGTAATGCCCAGGTTTCATCTTCATATGCAAGCTTGGCATCAAATTTATTCGTATACCATACTACAGCAGCTTTAATATCATCTACTTGTACAGCGACATGATGTATCTTGTCCATTTTCAATTCCGGTCATTTAATCTATTAATCTGATTTTATCGCGTATTGATCAAGGACGCATGTATTATGAAAAAGCATTACGTCCAGGACAATTATAGAGACATACTCTATCTATTTCTAATCTCGAACTTATTAAGTAAAGATATGTACATTCAAATTAACGACAAAAAAACCTGAATATGAAACATATTGCCATTATCGGCTCCGGAATCTCTGGCCTTACTGTTGCTAACCTACTAAAAAAACAGGCCAGTATAGAATTATTTGAAAAATCACGCGGTGTGAGTGGTCGTATGTCAACGCGTTATGCAGATCAATTTCAGTTTGACCACGGCGCACAGGATTTTACGATACGCGATCCAGCCTTTAAAGAATTTCTGGCTCCCCATATTGAAAGTGGTCTGTTACAACAATGGAAACCGAAGCTAATGTTGCTTGAAAAAGGCAAACAACCTAAAGAGCGACAATGGTCTGATATTCACTATGTCCCAACACCGAAAATGAATTCACTCTGTATAAAAATGGCAGAAGATTTAAACATAAGGCTCAATACAGAAATAATTAAAATAGAAAAGAAAGATAAGCTCTGGTTTCTCTCTTCTAAAGACAAGAACATCTATGGTCCTTTTGACTGGGTCATTACCAGTATCCCGGCGACACAGACGATTAAACTATTACCCGAGGCGATTACCAAACACACTAGCATAAAGGATGTTGTTATGGCTGGCTGCTATAGTGTCATGATAGCAATGGAAGAACCGTTCCAGTGGGAATGGCAAGCAGCCATAGTAAAAAACTCACCCATTTCATGGATGGCAATTAATTCAAATAAGCCTGGACGTAGTGAGCATCATACACTGATGGTACAGACAGATAATCAATGGGCAGAAGAACGCATAGATGCTGATACAGCAGAAATACAGTCAATCATTATCAAAGAGTTAAGCGATTTGCTGTCATATGACTTTTCAAAATCAAGTTACATTACAACTCACAGATGGCGCTATGCTGATACGAAACAACCTGCGGGAATGGATTATCATCTGAACCAGGATCAGAAACTCGGTGCCTGTGGAGACTGGTTTATCAAAGGCCGCATAGAAGCGGCATTTTTAAGTGCTTATCGACTGTCTAAAAAACTGGAAACAATGCTGTAGATAATGAGCATTATTTCTTGTCTAGACTAATAAGAGCTATAAGCTAGTTTTAACCAACCAATTAAATCGGACATCTTTTACTATTATGTGTTAGAGTCCACGCATCTGAACACCCATAAGGGCGTCCAGAGCGTCATCATTAGTTGTTAGTTCGTCTCACTGCGTTGCCTTTACATTAACTGCAATCCATTCATAGAGTCCAACTGTCCCTCCCTTTGAGAGCCAATTACTGCATGCCGCACTTACGGCAAAGCTATCTACTGCCCCGATCTATATACGTATTTATGCGTGTGTAATTATTAGAGCTAATTTTATTTGCCAGTATTGCACGCCAGTCGCGTTTATCTCTTGCTTCGATAAGCAAATAACGTAATGGCACAACTTTGTATTTAGGAAATTATTTAATGACATTTGAATCACTCGGATTATCCGAAGAACTTTTACGCGCCGTGCGCGACACAGGCTATACCAGCCCAACACCAATTCAGGCACAAGCTATCCCTGCTATATTAGAGGGCAAAGACGTAATGGCTGCCGCACAAACCGGTACAGGAAAAACTGCCGGATTTACTCTGCCTTTACTACAACTACTTAATAATAAACCACCTGTTAAGAATAACCGTGCGCGTGCGCTGGTCTTAACACCAACCCGCGAGTTGGCTGCACAGGTTAAAGAAAGTGTGTTTACCTATGGTAAACATCTCAAACTACGTTCCGCAGTTGTTTTTGGCGGTGTAAAAATCAACCCGCAGATGATGCAATTACGCCGTGGTGTTGATGTATTGGTCGCAACTCCAGGTCGTTTAATGGATCTTTTTCAACAACGCGCAATTAATTTCAACGATATCGAGATACTGGTATTGGATGAAGCGGATCGCATGTTAGATATGGGTTTTATTAATGATATTAAAAAGATTATGGCGCTGTTACCCAAACAACGACAAACGCTGATGTTCTCAGCTACGTTCTCACCAGAGATCAGACAATTGGCTAAAGGCATTATCAACAACCCGGTAGAGATCGATGTTGCACCTCGTAACTCAACCGTTGAAACTATTTCACAAGTCGTCTATCCCGTAGACAAGGCACGTAAGTCTGACCTGTTAAGTCATTTGATCCTCAAGGAAAACTGGTATCAGGTATTAGTCTTCAGCAGAACCAAACACGGTGCCGATAAACTGGTTAAACGTTTATTACGCGACAATATACATGCAGCCGCAATACACGGCAACAAGAGTCAGGCACAACGTACCAAGGCTCTGGATGGATTTAAGAAGAACAAGATTCAAATTCTGGTAGCAACCGATATCGCAGCTCGCGGCATAGACATTGATCAACTGTCACATGTTGTTAACTTTGATCTGCCCAATGTGCCGGAAGATTATGTTCATCGTATTGGCCGCACCGGCCGTGCCGGAGCAAGTGGTCAGGCGATTTCGCTGGTTAGTGCTGATGAAGCCAAACAACTGCGCGACATTGAACGCCTCATTAAACGTAAGATTGAACGCGAAGAAATCGAAAGTTTCGAACCCTTACATAATGTGCCCGATTCTGTTTCTGTAAGTTCACCTCGTAATAAACAGGGTGCAAATACAGGAAACAATAAAACCAGACAATTTAAAAGCAAACGCAACAACGCATCTAAAGAACAGAATCCGCGTAGCCGATATGGCAAGCCGGGTGGTTCAGGTAATCGGAATAGTAATTCGGGTAACCGTCAACAAAGATCAGCTTCAGCAGCTGTTCCAGCAGTATAAAATTATTTAGAGTCACGAACACCATCACAATAATTGTATTAAATTATTAGTGATGGTGTTTTTTAAGAAAGCTGGTCCTGAAACAGCAAACATCTCACACAACGCGGAGGATAAAAAACAATGGAAGCTATAGTCCATAAACAAAAAAATGCCGGTGATGGTCGTATCTCTTTTCCAACATTACATTGCTGGAATCCAGAAACGGAAATTATCACAATCGCAGCTCAAGTTAGTGGTAAACGTGTTTCTTGTCGAATCGCTTATGCTGATATAAAAACTAAATTCCCGGTGGATGTTGAGGCCCCTCTAAAAACTGTAATAACTTTTAGAAAGGAAATTGAAGCTGCTGCAAAAACACTGATCGAAAACAAAAAATATGAAAAAGATGGTTCTATAAAAATAGCCTATGCCGATCTCTAAATGAGATTTAATAATTATATTTCATTAAATTTATCTCAATAAAAGTAAAGGTGTTTTAGTATTAATTAACATCTTTGTGGTAAAACTGCCCAACAAAAGATCATGTAATCGAGTATGGCTAAACGCGCCCATGATCGTGAGATCAATTTGATGCTCCATTTGATATTCACAAAGTTCATGAACTGTTTCACCCTGTAAACCGGCACTAATAATTTCTGACCAACCCGCAGTTTTAAGTTTATCTGCCGCATTGTCGATAAGACTCTTTGCTGTATCTTTTTTATTCACGCAAACCAGATGACAACTCAGACCTTTGTAAAGCGGACTGTCAGCTATCATAGCGATAGCTTTATCACTTGCTTCACTACCATCGTAAGCAATCATAATACGTTTTGGTATCTTAAACGCTTCGTAAGCAACCAATATATGTCCATGAAAAGAGCGAATCATGGATTCCAGTTTTGCACCTATTTTATCCGGTTGATCTTCATGGATTTTGCCGCGCGCACCAATAACCAGAATTCGTATATCCTCTTTAACGTTGGCTAAAGATTCAATCAAACTACCATGTTGCAAACAGATGATGGGATCTGAAAATCCGTCTTCAACAACACGTGTCCTGGCCGCTTGTAAAATTGCTTTACCTTCTTGTATACGTTGTTTACTGCGCTGATGCTCACTACTGGTGATTTCTTCAAGTAGATGATCACGACTGTCTACACCAATGTTACCGGACAAATCCACATTAGTTGCTGTCTCTGGATGGTGATCAATCATGTACATGAGTTTTAATGGTCCTTCAACGCCTTGCGCCAACCAGACAGCATAATCACAAACAGCTTCAGACAGTCTGGAACCATCAATACAAGCCAGAATCAATTTTTTATTATTTTGCATTAGTGACCACCCATAATTTTTTCGATCTCATCCGGTTTATCGTGAATAGCAAAACTGTCGATTATTGTTGAACTTGCTTCATTCAGCCCTATCAGTTCTACATCTGCACCCTGCCGACGTAGTTTGAGCACGACTTTATCCAGCGAAGACACCGCCGTGATATCCCAGAAATGCGCATGACTCAGATCAATCACTACTTTTTCAACAGCTTCTTTAAAATCAAATGCGGCGATAAATTTATCTGCTGAACTAAAAAATACTTGTCCTACTATGCGATAGGTTCGAACATCGTTTTCCTCATCAAACTCAGATTCAACCAGCATATAGTGACTGATTTTATTTGCGAAGAATAAAGATGCCAATAACACACCGACAAACACACCCAAGGCAAGATTATGAGTCCACACTACAACCATAACTGTCATGATCATCACAACATTAGAAGACAAGGGATGCGCTTTTAGATCGCGAACCGAGCCCCAGCTAAAGGTACCGATCGAAACCATTATCATCACCGCGACCAACGCAGCCATCGGTATTTGTTTGATCCAGTCTCCGAGAAACACCACCATAATCAACAGGAAACTACCTGCCAACAGGGTTGATAAGCGACCACGTCCACCCGATTTTATGTTGATAACCGATTGACCTATCATTGCACAACCTGCCATACCACCCAGCAAACCGGCACCGATATTGGCGATACCCTGCCCTTTACACTCTCGATTCTTATCACTCTCAGTATCGGTCAGATCATCTACAATCGTGGCTGTCATTAATGATTCCAACAAACCCACCATCGCAAGGGGAACAGCATAAGGCAAAATAATCTCTAGTGTTCGCAGATTGAATGGAACATCCGGCCAGAGAAAAACAGGCAACGTATCCGGTAACTGCCCCATATCACCTACCGTACGAATATCGAGTTTCAACATCAACGCAATCCCTGTCAGTACCACGATACAAACAAGGGGTGAAGGTATGGATTTTCCGATCACGGGAAGATATGGAAATAAGTAAATGATTCCAAGACCACTCGCTGTCATGGCATACACATGCCAGGTCACATTAGTTAATTCCGGCAACTGCGCTATAAATATTAAAATCGCCAGCGCATTTACAAAACCAGTCACTACTGACCGGGAGACAAACCGCATTAAACTGCCCAGTCTGAGATAACCGGCAACAATCTGTAATACACCGGTTAACAGGGTCGTTGCTAATAAATACTGCAAACCATGATCTTTAACCAGGGTCACCATTAATAAAACCATCGCACCCGTTGCAGCACTGATCATGCCGGGTCGGCCGCCAACAATCGCTGTTACCACAGCAATACAAAAAGAAGCATAAAGACCCACTTTAGGATCAACACCAGCAATAATAGAAAAGGCGATAGCCTCCGGAATCAACGCCAACGCAACGACCAAACCGGCCATAATGTCGCCACGTGTATTGCCAAACCAATCTTGTTTTTTTGAAAGTAAAAGCATCTAAATCCTGTAAAGAGTAAGTAACTAACAGCTTAAACAAGCTATTAGATAAAAATTTAAAACGTAGGAGGGTTCTGCGTTAAATGGCTGAACGCTAATCTGACCCCGGAACTGCAGACAAACCTGAAGAGTGGATTAAACCCGATGTCGAATGCCAACTTGTCACATTATAGTGACTCTTTCAAATCAAGATAGTGGATTAACTGATTTAATGCTTTTCAGACTTCGTATTGTGGAGAATATTGTTCTCAGACTTGAATTTATTAATGTTATGATGCGCCGCCCAACTAAAAAAGACCCGACCACGTGACCACAAGCGACTTCTCATCATTACCATTAACAGCTGAAGAATTGGCTAATATCCAGTCTCTGGAATATTTGTCAATGACGCCAATACAGGCACAAAGTCTCCCGGCCATTCTCGATGGTAAAGATTTACTGGCACAGGCAAAAACCGGTAGCGGGAAAACAGCAGCATTTGCAATTGGTTTACTCCATAAACTGGAAGTCACAAATTATAAGGTACAGGCACTGGTGCTATGCCCAACGCGTGAACTGGCAGATCAGGTCACTATTGAAATCAGGCGTCTTGCGCGGGCAATACCCAATACCAAGATCGTTACACTTTCTGGTGGCAAATCTATGGATCCACAACTCGCCTCATTAGAACATCAACCGCATATCGTCGTTGGAACTCCAGGACGTATTTTAAAACATCTGGATAAAGGTTCATTGAAACTTGAAGAGCTGAAAACACTGGTGCTGGATGAAGCTGATCGAATGTTAGACATGGGATTTCATGATGAGATGATGCGTGTTATCAGCATGGCACCGAAGAAAAGGCAAACTTTATTATTCTCCGCAACCTATCCGACTGAGATAAAAAAAATCAGTAATGCGATTCAAAACGATCCTGTCGATGTGCGTATCGAGAGCGTGCATGATGATAAAAAGATAAAACAGATTTTCTATGAAATAACAGCAGGCGAGAGAACCGGAACATTAATCGCTTTACTACAACATTATCGGCCGGAATCAAGCCTTGTGTTTTGCAATACTAAACAACAGTGTCAGGAACTCACCAATGAGTTATGGCGACAAGGTTTCCATGCACTGGCCTTGCACGGCGACCTCGAACAACGTGACCGTGATCAGGTATTGATTCAGTTTTCAAATAAAAGTAGCTCGGTATTGATCGCGACAGATGTCGCAGCACGTGGACTGGATATAAAAGATCTAAGTGCTGTTATTAACTATGAGTTATCGCCTGATCCCGAGATACATATACACCGTATCGGACGCACAGGTAGAGCAGATAAAGAAGGACTCGCATTGAGTTTTTTTATGAATTCTGAAAACTTCAGAGTTACCGCAATTGAAGAATTTCAAAAAAGTCCTGTTAAGATCGAATCGATTGAATCACTGAAAGTAAATGAAAATGGCAAACTTATTCCGCCCATGGTTACACTTTGCATCAATGCCGGACGAAAAGATAAAGTTCGTGCGGGTGATATTCTTGGCGCACTAACCGCAAATAAAGAACTAACCGGCAATCAAATTGGAAAAATTGATATCTTCGATAAGCTCGCCTATGTCGCAGTAGCCTACCCGGTTGCCATGCAAGCCCTGGAGATTCTTTCGGAAGGTAAAATAAAAGGCCGAAACTTTAGAGTTAAAAAACTACACTGATAACTCAGTCTGTTTGATTATCGACTTAAATTTAAACTTATTTAAATCTGACTCTCAAAATAGTTAAGCATGCGTGCCCTCATATCATTATCGGGTAACTTGCCATAGGCTGCCCCCATGTTCTCATGCATATGCGCAACTTGCGATGTCGCTGGTATCGCACAAGTCACGGCAGGATGCGAAATAACAAACTTCAGGAAAAACTGTGCCCAGTTTTTACAATCAATTTCACTGGCCCAATCGGGCAAGGGCTTACTTTCAATCATTTCAAACAAACCACCACATTGAAATGGTCGATTGATAATCACTGCAATACCACGTTCCTTTGCAATCGGTAACAACCGTTGCTCAACTTCACGGTCGACCATATTGTAGGTGAACTGTACAAAATCAAACTCTTCCTCCAATAATGCCTTTTCCATTTTCTCATGGCGTCGACCATGCGATGTTGTGATGCCGATATAGCGTATACGTCCTTGTGCCTTCCATTCCTTTAAAGTTTCCAGATGTGTGCGCCAACTCAACATATTATGAATCTGCATTAAATCAAATTGATTAACGCCCCATAACTCTTCTGCCGATTTCATTTGGTTGATCCCGAAATTTTTACCTAATATCCAAACCTTGGTCGCAGAAAATAAACCAGGGGGTTCTCCAATCTTTTCCAGACAATGGCCAATAACTTCCTGAGATGAACCATACATGGGTGATGAATCGATCATGCCACCGCCACGTGCAAAAAATGCTTCCAGTATCTTCACGCAACGTGCCCGATCCTCTAAATCACTGCCGACACTAAAAGTTAACCATGAACCCATACCAATTACCGGGATCATTTCATTGGTCGCGGGGATAGCTTTCTTCAAGATCGTTTTATTATTGGCAGCAGAGACTATATTAAACGGGGAAAATGCCATGGATGGCGCAAGCACCAGACCCGTCGCCGTCTTTAAAAACGAACGGCGTGTTGATTGAAATAGATTAAATTTCTTATAACGCATCTAAACCTCGTCTTTTTGAAAAACCTACACATTTCAGCATAATTCCAGCCAATTTTGTATGGTTTAACTCGACGTTTCAGCCGCAAACCCCTATAGTACGCCACCTTTATCTCCATGGATGGAGTGTATGCAAAACAATCGTCGGGAACGATTGTTGCGATAGGCAGCACTTTAACCTTACTCAGGAAATTCCATTGATATCGACAGCTAACATAACTATGCAGTTTGGCGCCAAGCCACTTTTTGAAAACATCTCAGTCAAATTTGGCGATGGCAATCGCTATGGTCTGATTGGTGCCAATGGTTGTGGCAAGTCAACCTTCATGAAGATATTGGATGGCAGTCTTGCACCAACATCGGGCAATGTCTCAATCGGCCCGAATGAACGTGTGGGTAAATTGCATCAGGACCAGTTTGCCTTTGAAAAATATAATGTTATCGATACCGTCATCATGGGTCATGCCGAACTGTGGAAAGTAAAACAAGAGCGTGACCGCATCTATTCTCTGCCAGAAATGACAGAAGAAGACGGTATGAAAGTCGCTGAACTGGAAATTCAGTTTGGCGAGATGGACGGTTACAGTGCCGAAAGCCGCGCTGGCGAATTACTGATTAGCGCCGGTATTGAACTTGAATTACACGATGGACCCATGAGTGAAGTGGCACCGGGTTGGAAATTAAGAGTGTTGCTGGCACAAGCCCTGTTTTCAGATCCCGATATATTGTTGCTCGACGAACCGACCAACAACCTTGATATCAACACCATTCGCTGGTTGGAATCCATACTCAACGAGCGGAAGAGCACCATGGTCATCATCTCGCATGATCGACATTTTCTGAATGCTGTTTGCACACATATTGCCGATATCGATTATGGCGAGTTGCGCGTCTACCCTGGCAACTATGATGATTTCATGACGGCATCAACTCAGGCACGTGAACGTCTACAATCTGAAAATGCGAAGAAGTCTGTACAAATAGCTGATCTGCAACAATTCGTCAGTCGTTTCTCAGCGAATGCCTCCAAAGCAAAACAAGCGACTTCGCGTGCGAAACAACTTGAAAAAATTAAACTGGATGAAGTGAAACCTTCCAGTCGAGTAAGTCCTTTCATACGCTTTAACCAAACAAAAAAATTACATCGTCTGGCTTTGACTATAGAAAAACTAGGTCATGGATATGATGACGAAATATTATTCAGTAACGGCAATATGATCCTGGAAGCAGGTGCTCGCCTTGCTGTTATCGGTGAAAATGGCGCGGGAAAATCTACTTTCTTACGCTGCCTGATGAATGAACTTGAGCCTAATAGCGGCACGATTAAATGGTCGGAAAATGCAAGTCAGGGATATTGTCCTCAAGATACAGCCGCTGAATTTACAGCTGACATAAACCTGTTCGACTGGATGAGTAAATGGCGTAAACCAAAACACGATGATCAAGCGGTACGGGCAACGCTGGGCCGTTTATTGTTTTCAACAGACGACTTCAATAAAAAAGTAAATGTCTGTTCCGGTGGTGAAAAAAATCGACTGTTGTTTGGCAAGTTAATGTTGATGGAAACAAATGTGCTGGTGATGGACGAACCCACCAACCATCTGGATATGGAAGCAATTGAAGCATTGAACATGGCATTGGAACATTATGAAGGCACCTTGATCTTCGTCAGTCATGATCGTGAATTTGTGTCTTCACTTGCCACACGTGTGATTGAAATCAAGAACAATAAGTTGATCGATTTTCAGGGAACGTATGAAGAATATCTTGCTATCGAAGCAGAGACAGGAAAGAAAGTCGCTAACGCCAGATAATCTATCGTGTTTGAAGAACTCGATTTTCAATCTACAGCTTTAGGTGATATCAGCCTCAGACGTCGTTCCGAGCCTCGATTCAATAACATCATTCTATATGAAGTAAAACTGGGTGATGAATTTCTCATGTCCAGTCTGTTTACTGAATCAGAGATTCAACTTTCAAAACTCGGGCTAGCTGCACTCAAACAAGCTGGTCACAGAAATGAACTGGATATAGTTGTGGGTGGTTTAGGTCTTGGTTATACCGCCGCTGCGGCACTTGAAGATCCTGCAATAAAATCGCTCAGGGTCATTGAAGTAATGCAGCCCGTTATTGATTGGCATCAACGTGGCCTCGTCCCGTTAGGTAAGCAGTTAACCTCTGATACACGTTGCACATTTATCCACGCTGATTTTTTCGCGCTTGCTTCAACCATTGAGGCCTGCTTTGATGAACAACAACCAGAGAAATTAGTCCATGCTGTATTGCTTGATATTGACCATTCACCTACGCATTGGCTAAATGAATGTAACAGTAGTTTCTACACAGTAGATGCACTGCAAAATCTGGCCAGTAAAATTTATCCAGGCGGGATATTTGGTGTCTGGTCAAATGATCCACCTGATACTGAGTTCACTGATTTATTAAATAGTGTATTCGCGTTTTCCAAATCACACGTAGTTAGTTTCCCCAACCCCTATACGGATGGTGAATCCTCATGCACCGTCTATATAGCGCATAAGAAAAAATAGCTTTTTTAAAATCAAATACCATTGAGTATTATTTTTTTATCATAGCGAGTATTTTAGTGAGCCCGTCTGAACAACTCATATTTAGAAATTCACCATTCACACTATTTATAGCCAGTTCGGCAAAAGTATTCGAGGCTAAATCAATATTGATAATCGTTCCCTTGTTTTGAAAAACAATATTAGCGATATGATTAGGTAAATTAGTTGTGCCGAATGTCCCTGCAATTATCAGCACATCTGTCTTTTCTGCGACTTCAATCGCACTTTCAAACTTAAAATAATGCTCGTCGTAACACTCATCAAACCACAACACATGAGGTCGAGAAACAGAACCACAATCAGGACAGGATAATTGTATTTTATCTTTTTCGGTTAATTCCTGATCACTTACGCGTGGCAGTATGGTTGTTGGCAAGGTATAAAGCTGCTGCTGACATTCATTCAAACAACGCATAAAAAACACATTACCGTGTATCTGAAAAGTTCGAGCTGAACTATTACCCGCGCGAAGATGTAAATTATCCACATTCTGCGTTACGAGCGTAAATCTATCTTTAAGTAGCTGCTCCATTTCTACAAGTGCGAAATGACCCCGGTTGGGTTCTGCCGCGCTACAAACACTTAGACGATAGAGATACCATTTCCAGACTTCGTACGGGTATTGATTAAACATGGCACGAGTTGCCATTTCCTGTGGATGATATTCTTTTGATCCCACAGTCCAATAACCTTCAGGACCACGAAAAGTAGGTATACCACTCTCAGCAGAGATCCCGGCACCGGTAAGGACTGTGATCTGTTTGGTCTTATCAGAAAAAATGGATTGCAGTTTTGCTGTCACAAATAAAAGTTAATTGAATTTATTGCTTATTGAATAAAACTATCTTGCCTTCAACAGTGCAAGCTCATCAGCTGAAAGTTCATTGCCTCTGCTATAAAATTCTACTGCAGCAGGGATCAATACGGACGCATTTTCAGGACGACTTTCTAGCTGAGAAAGAAAGCTCTGAAAATAGATATGTGCCATTTGACGTTTCCCCTGTCGCTCGTAGGTAAGTGCCATTTGCACCAGTTCATCTATTGTCATTTCACGATCATTATGCGGGTTAGCGACCGTAGCTTTTTTTATACTTTGTGGAGTAACGACCTGTGTGCTTTGAATTCGTTGCGGTGTAACAGATGGAGCTTCTTGTATAGGCTGCGATATAATTGATTGTTGTACTAATGAGACTTGCTCTTCAACGAATTTGTATAACGGAGTCCGGTAGAAAATAAACACCAAAAGGATGATTACCAATACCCAGTATATCGAGTTGCCCGAACGAACAGGTCGCTCAACTACATCCAGATAATCATCAGGATCATTTGAATAATCTTTCAATTCATTCTCCATCGATTATTAAACTAAAGGGCTTGAATATAAGCCCAAACCCTCATATCAACTACATCCGGTATTAAACTGCCGACAAAAAGCTGTTTACCAAAAGTTTATGCCGCTGTAGCAATCATATCTTCGATGCGATTCTGGATAACATCATTAGAAGTAACGGTAAGATCTTCGGCTAATTCACCATCAATCAACTTTACCAGTTGCTCTGGCAAGGCTACTTTTAACCCGGACAACACATCTGGTGGTGCAACGATAACCAAACGATTAAACATACCAAGCTTATGATGTTCAACTAAAAAGTCGGCTTGATACTGAAGATTATTTATTGCTTTTGACACAGCTAAATCGCCAGTGCCATTCAAAGGTTTATTATTAACCATCAAATAACAAAGCTCGGCATATGCAGGCAAATCGTCAGCATCTAAAATAAAAAGCTGTTTGCCAGTGCCTTTATTAATTAATATCTTGATATATCTACCGTCGCTTAGAACGACCCATGTTGTAACGTCACTCATAATATTTATTTATTGTTGTTTATTAATGTTTGACCGCATTTGCGGTGGAAAAATACTGACAAATTATAGCCAGCGCCGGGACTAATGATGTCAGTTTTAGCGAACAGAATAAAGCGATAGCAATGTTGATTTTTAAATTAGATAAACTCACTTTTTACGCCACATCACGCTGCTGTCTTCTTTTGTAGCCGCAGTCAGCATTTCCATCAGTGGATATGCACGATTATAAATACTCACTGATGGTTCGACTGGCTCATCGATATTATCGCTAGCTGAATCCTCTGTGTCTTGTGGGTCTTCCAGTGCTATCGCCTTTTTCAAACGCTCCAGTGCAGCAGGAATATCCTTGGCAGCAATCGCACTCGGTATCGTGCCACTGTGTCCCATCAATCCAATCAAATGTTCTGCCACATGGCCAAACATAGTAATGTCGCCTTGTCCCTTGCTTGTGAATATAACTAACATGATATTTATTAACTCCTATCGTAATCCTGTAGATGGTATCTCTGTAACAGACTTTACCAGATCAGATCATCTGGTATTTTATAGTCGGCGTAAGGATCTTCATCATCTTGCTCAAGCTCAACTTCATGATCAGTATTAATGATGCAATCAGTATCACGCTGTTTAATCTTCTCTGCCACAGGTTTCGGCACTAATTCATAAGCTTTACCTGATTTAACAATAACAAGCTGACCAGTCATGAGATGTTTGTGTATCAGCTCTGAAACAAACAGACGTTTAACTACATTCGCATCAGTGAAATTGTAAACAATCTTACCATCCCGGTTTTCAACCCGATTGGTTTCAATCAATTGAATAATCTGTGCCGCAATTGCCTTACGTTCAGCTTCTTCTTTTCTTTGCTGATTGATCTGACGATCGCGTTCAACTTTTTCAGCCTGCGCTTTTTTTGCCAATAACTTGGCGTCATCCAGTTGAACAGCAGAACCTTTTTTCGACTTCTGTTTATTATTTTTATATTGATCGTGTTTGGCCTTATGCGCTTTTTTCTTATCGACCAGACCGGTCTTTTTAAGCTGATCAATGAGGGAATTCGCCATTGGGTAATCTCCGAAGAATAAAAAGACAATAACCATTGTCCATTGCTACTAGCTGTAATGATACTACAACTGATGTATTGATTTATTTGGCTTATTGCAAAGTATTTGTTTCAACATGAGACCGAGTAACTGAGCCATAATGTCGACAATCCAGCTACGGTACGACTCACATCAAGCCTTGGCAAGTACGCTAGTCGTTTCAGTCAACCTTGCTACCAGCGTTTGAACAAACACTTTCAGGAATCGAAGTTGTGTACTTTCATTAGCCCGATCCAGCGTCGAGGCATTTACCTGTATCAAGGAAACTTCAGAGTTTGCTCGAACAGAAGCCGTTCGTTTAGTTTTTGTTAAATAACCCATCTCGCCAAAACAATCCCCCACCTGCAAGTGTTCAATATCCAGACCATTTTTTTCAACACTGACAATACCGGTCAGGAGGATATAAAAAGAATGATCTTCATCACCCTCCTTAATAATATATTCTCCCTGCTTATATTTACGCCAGTCACAAGCACGCATCAACTCCCAGATATCGACATCTGAAAAACTTTGAAAAAATCGCAATTTTTTAACGATCTCAAATTTTTGTCGCAAGGCATCTTCATTATCTGCATCATCAAGATCTTTGAAGATTAAGGCCAGGTCAGAAGCCAAATCCAGACCCATGCTATAACGTTGATCCGATTCCTTGTGCAACATACCGTGCATGATTGATTCCAGTTGCTCGGGAATATCATTCCTTGTATCGGATAAAGGTGCTGGGGTTTCCCGAGTGATATTGTGAATAATGGCATTGATATTATCGGCCTTGAACGGGTGCTTCCCGGTGAGGAGTTCGTACATAACCACGCCTAATGAAAAAATATCGGTGTTATTAGACATGTTGCACTCAGTAATTTGCTCGGGCGACATGTATAAGGGGGAACCCATCAAGCCACCAACCTGTGTTTCCATATAATCATCACGATTGATCAGTGCGACACTAAAGTCTGCAATTTTGATTTCCCTTGCCGGGGTTTGCATGATGTTGTTTGGCTTTATATCGCGATGGATAATTCCCTGCCGATGCGCGTAGTCCAGAGCCTTTGCACAATTATAAATAATGCCGACCACATCTCTCAATGGTAATAAGGAATTTGCCTTGCAGTAATTACCCAGAGTTTTCGCTTCCTGGATATATTCCATCACCAGATAATAAAAATCGCCTTCCACGTTAGCATCATAGACGCGGAGAATATTCGGATGGTTTAGAACGCTGGTGGCATGAGCCTCATTAAAAAATAAACGTCTGAAACGATCACCGGTTTCTTCTTTCTTCAGAGCTTCCGCATGCACCAGTTTGATAGCGACATTCTTGTCAGTAAAAGGATCATGTGCTGAATACACCACCGCCATACTACCGCGGCCAAGCTCTTCAATAACTTCATATTTTCCGATTTTTACAGGCATCACAGGCTCTTTTCTAATAGTTCTTATCTAATGCGCCACAAAATACCTATTATGACAACAAGCTAGCGATATGGCGAATCTGGATAACGCTGAGGAACGGCTGTATTAAAGGTCGTTATAAGCACTTTATTCCCGTGCAAAATCATTCGGCACCTTTACTAAAATATAAATAGAATTGAGTAACAAATTTAAAATCGCAATACCAGAAAGAATCCCCGCGGCTTTGCCCCACTCAGCAACAAGCACACTGATTAATAACAACAAAAACATCGAATTCAATATCAACAAAGCTACTTTCATTTAAAACACTCCTTAAGAATAATCATTGCCAAGATACCAAACATGCGCTAAATAAGAAGACTTTTCTTCCTTAAACACGCATGCAACATTATATACGTTATTATTGATAAACCATGACCCGGACAAACCGACAATGCCACTAGATTACTCCATCATTATCCCCGCCTATAACGAGGAAGAATACCTGCTGAAAACATTAGCCGCCCTAAAGAATGCCATGCCAGAACTGACTCTAAGCGGTGAAATCATCGTCGTCGATAATAACTCCAGCGACAGGACAGCAGCAATCGCCGAGGAACAAGGCGCAACTGTCATCTTCGAATGCATCAATCAAATATCGCGCGCCAGGAATGCCGGCGCAAAAGCCGCGCAAGGTCGTTACCTGATCTTTGTCGATGCCGATACCATCGCACCACTTGGGTTATTACAACAAGCCCTGGCCAATCTTGAGAGTGGAAAAATAATTGGCGGCGGAGCAAACATGGTGGGCGATATTCCGCTGCGTTTCTCAATGCAACTGTTAGTCAACTTCTGGAACTTTATATCGACCCATACCCAAAACGCCGCAGGCAGTTTTATCTATTGTCAACGCGAAGCCTTTGAAGAGATTGGTGGTTTTAGTGAAGCCGTCTATGCCAGCGAAGAGATCTGGTTATCCCGCGACCTGAAAAAACTCGGCAAAAAAAGAAAGCAAGACTTCTGCATCATAAAACAACCACCGGTCATTACCTCCATGCGCAAGATGCAATGGTATTCACCGATAAAGATCTATCTTTATGTATTACTACTCATCGTGTTTCCCTTCACGGTACGTATCAAGTCATTATGCTCATTGTGGTATCGAAGACCCTCATGAGCGGCACCTTATTATTTTTTTTCGTACCACATAATGGGTTCATTTTCTCTAGCGGCGGCCTTCAGCATTTCTACTAATGGGAACGCGCGGCCATCCATACTCACCTCAGGCTCTGCGTCTTCATCACTGTCAACACCCTCAATTCCCTCGGGACTTTCAGCTTCAAGTGCCTTATGTAAATGTTTCAATGCTGCTGGTACATCCTTCGCCGCTATAGCGCTCGGGATCGTGCCACTGTGCCCCATCATCCTGATCAGTGATTTAGCAATATCAGCAAACATCGTAACATCAGTATGTGCATTCGATTCAAATGTTATTAACATAATATTGTTGCCTCCTGTTATTAATTTATTTTAATCCTTAATAAAAAAGATAGATACACGTTGATGAATATCACTCACGGTATGCATCAAGTCAATATGTACCATATGGCATCAAAAACCACCTTGAGAACTTAATCTAATCCGACTTATAAATACTGTTATTTTCTTTCAAACACATCCGGTGTTGAATCAATACTTGTTACGGCATGTAGTTCCATGCCTGAATAATCTGAGATTTGATAAGACTTCGAGATTTCATTTTTTAGTTTTTATACCTTTAATCTGTCTATCTCTTGTTTCGTATTCCAGCCAGTAAATAGTGCTGTCAATTACTTCTTCCAAAGATCTTCTGGTTTTACCTTTCAATGCACATTCCCAGATAGTCAAAATATACCAGCCTTCTTTTTTTAACTCTTTATAATTCCGCTTATCCACTTCGACGTTTCGATGAATTTTTGTCTCCCAGAATTCAGGGCGAGTTGAAGGCCATTTAAATAAATGACAGTTATGTTGATGCCAAAAACAACCATGGATAAATATCACAGCATCATATTTAGGTAAGACCAGATCAGGTTTCCCAGGAAGCGATTTATCGTGTAGCTTGAATCGAAAGCCTTTTTTAAATAATGCTTTTCTAATTATTAATTCAGGCTTTGTATTTTTTGCCCTTTATGCCGGACATCATCCGGCTGCGTGTTTGTTTATTGACTACATCCGTCACGCTTGGAGTAATGCATACTGATGCACTTTTGATTCCTCTTCTTCAATTAATGTCATGATATGCGGTTTCATAATTCTCGCGATTTCTTCAATAACTGGCACAACGACTGAATTACCAAATTGCTTATAGGCTTGAGTATCCGAAACAGGAATTTTGAAATCATCAGGGTATCCCATTATACGAGCACACTCTCTAGGAGTTAGTCTTCTTGGATTGCCTTTACCTCTTGATACAAGTATCTCTGAACCGTCTTTATAATATCTGGCAGATAAAGTGCGGGCTGTATCATTTTTCGTAACCTTGCCATAGCCGAAGCCATTGCCTTTGGCTTTATGCTTCGCTGCATAGTCATATAAATACTTCCAGAGCTTATCACTCAAAATATACTTATCATTAACCTTTGCTTTTTTACCAATCGTATAGTCTTTTTCCGGTTCTTCTTCTCCAGTTTGTGAATGAAGAATATCTTTCATTATTTTCTCACTCGGATCTTTCGATGTACGTCGTCAAAACCTTTTGGACAAAGAGCGGCATAAACTAAGAGACAGATCGGTTCATCGGGTTAGTTAATGTGTTGTTTATCGTAATGCATCTGTTTACGTAGTGCCAAGGTATTTTGTTTAATCAATGCACGTTG
>JAURNW010000020.1 GCA_030829985.1 Gammaproteobacteria bacterium
GTAACACCGCATTCCTGAAGTATTTCCACTTTTTCTGCAGCGCTTTCGCCTACAGCAGAAATAATCGCACCAGCATGACCCATGCGGCGACCTTTAGGTGCGGTTAAACCAGCAACATAACCAATTACAGGTTTGGACATGTTATCTCTCGCCCACATTGCTGCATCTACTTCCTGTGGACCACCAATCTCACCAATAATAACAACCGCCGAAGTCTCCGGGTCATTTTCAAAGGCTTCGAGATGATCGCGGAAAGAACTACCGTTAATAGGATCACCACCTATACCAATACTGGATGAGACGCCAATACCCAGGTCTTTCATTTGAGAGGCAGCTTCGTATCCCAATGTCCCGGAACGACCTACAATACCGACATTACCCGGAAGATAGATATGACCGGGCATGATACCCATCATGCATTTTCCCGGACTGATAGAACCAGCGCAGTTAGGCCCGGTTAACAACATTTTGTCTTCCGCTTTATAGCGACGCATATAGCGTTTAACACGGATCATGTCTTGTGAAGGAATACCATCAGTGATCGCAACACAATAGCGAATACCCGCATCCGCTGCTTCCATAATACTGTCTGCTGCAAATGGTGGGGGCACGAAGATAATACTTGCATCCGCACCTGTCGCTGCAACAGCATCCTTCATGGTATTAAACACCGGCTTATCCAGGTGTTTGCTACCACCTTTTCCCGGTGTAACACCGCCAACAATATTGGTACCGTATTTGATCATGTCTTCTGCATGAAAAGAACCAATCTGACCGGTAAAACCTTGTACTAAAACTTTTGTATTTTCATTTAAATGAATTGCCATGTTCGTATCCTCCTCACTTACCAGTCGCTTCTTTCCAGGCAGCTACAGCTTTATCTGCAGCTTCTTTTAGTGTGCCTGCCATAATAATTGGCAGACCACTATCGGTCAGGATCTTGCGACCCTCTTCGACATTTGTGCCTGATAATCTAACGACCAGTGGGACTTTCAGATCAATTTTCTGAACAGCTTGAACAACACCTTCCGCGATCCAGTCGCAACGGTTTATACCCGCGAAGATATTAACCAGAATACATTCAACCTTTTCATCGGAAAGTACGAGGTTAAATGCCTTGGTGGTACGTTCGGGTGATGCACCACCACCTATATCGAGAAAGTTTGCGGGTTCACCACCGGCGTGCATGATCATATCCATCGTGGCCATGGCCAGACCCGCACCATTGATAATGCAACCAATGTTGCCATCCAGACCGACATAACTCAGCCCACGATCCGCTGCACGCATTTCACGTGCATCTTCCTGTGACTTGTCACGTAACTCGGCAATATTGTGATGACGGAATAGTGCGTTATCATCAAAACCCATCTTGGCATCAACTGCCAGAATGTTGCCTTCTTTGGTAACCACTAAAGGATTGATCTCAACCATGGTCGCATCCAGATCACGCATCGCACGATAACAACCGAGAATAGTCGTCACTGCCTGATTCACCTGTGTTTTATCCAGACCTAAAGCAAAAGCTATTTCACGTGCCTGAAAAGGTTGCATGCCGACTGCGGGCTCAACCGCAATCTTGATTATCGATTCCGGTCTGGTAACAGCGAGTTCTTCGATCTCCATACCGCCTTCAGCTGAGGCTACAACTGTGACACTTTCTTTAGCGCGATCCAATACAAATGCCAGATAGATCTCACGTTCAATATTGCAACCGGCTTCTATATATAGACGATGACAAATCTTGCCTTGTGGACCGGTTTGATGTGTCACCAACTTTGCGCCGAGTAATTCTTCAGCCGCCTTGGATACTTCTGATTCTGATTTACATACTTTAATACCACCAGCTTTACCACGTGCGCCGGAATGGATTTGTGCTTTAACAACCCAGACTTCACCACCAATTTCTATCGCACGATAAGCCGCTTGTTCAGGGCTATATGCGAGTCCACCGGCAGCAATCGGGATACCATATTCTGCGAGTATTTCTTTAGACTGATATTCATGAATATCCATGACTCAACCTCCTAATAGTTTTGGATTAAATTCTTTTTTTATTTGGCTGCGATTTGATCCGCTTGTGCGATCACATTACGCGCCATCCTCTCGGATGCGATGTCGATCATCTTGCCATCCAGTTGAGCCGCACCCTTGCCTGCCTTGGCCGCTTCTTCCAATGCTTCGAGTACACGACGTGCACGCGTTACTTCTGCATCAGGTGGAGACATGACTTCATTCGCTAATGCAATTTGTGATGGGTGAATCGCCCACTTACCTTCATAACCTAGTGCAGCAACACGACGCGCTGCTTCTTTAAAAGCTTCCGCATCACTAAAGTCACCAAACGGACCATCAATTGCGCGCAAACCGTAAGCACGACACGCCGTCAACATTTGAACTTGTGCCGCATGCCATTGATCAATTTCAACACCTTTACATGTGTAATCAGGATTCAGACCACCGATAACCGTGGTACGTGAACGTAAGCTTGCAGCATAATCAGCAACGCCAAAATGGAACGCTTCCAAACGCTTACTTGCTTGTGCAATGGTAAAAACATTAGCGCCGCCCAGAGCGGTTTCGATCAAACATTCCAGACCAATCTTCTTTTTCAGGCCCATCGCTGTTTCAATCTGTGTCACCAGCATATCAACAGCATAGACATCTTCTGCGGTGCCTACTTTTGGAATTAGAATGGTATCGAGGTTGTTACCCGCCTGTTCCAGGATATCAACCACATCGCGATACATGTAATGCGTATCCAGACCGTTGATACGGACAGACATTGTCTTATTGCCCCAATCAATATCATTTAAACCTTCAATGATATTTTTGCGTGCTTGTGCCTTATCATCAGGGACAACGGCATCTTCACAATCGAGAAAAACATAATCGGCTTCACTCTTGGCTGCTTTTTCAAACATTCCAGGATTTGAGCCAGGGACAGCTAACTCGCTGCGTTGTAGACGCGGACGCGCCTGTTCATATTGTGTAAAACTCATAACTTTTTACCCTCCGTTTTGCTAACAGCAAAGCAATTCATTAGCAAAAGCTTAATAAATACTATTGTTAAATAACAGAATACACCCCGACACCATAAGCTGCCGGGTTTGTCTTACGGTAAAGACGTGTTTGGAACACGTCATTAAAGTTTGATTATGATTGAATTCGTGGCTTGGCCGTTGAACGCAAGTATTCCTGCGCTGCAGCGACACCACTACCTAACTCAATCGGGTAACCCAGATCCTTCATGGTCATTTCAGCACCATTAATCGGGGTCAATACCATCAACTCATTCATATCTCCAAGATGGCCAATACGAAATGCCTGACCGGCAATCTTGGCCAGACTGATTGAAAGAGCAAGGTTGTAGTAGTTGTAAGCATGGCGAACGACTTCATTGCCATCAAAGCCTTCAGGGACTTTAACTGCGGTAACAGTATCAGAATACCATTTGTCATCGTTGGCGATAGGTCGCATACCCCAGGCAGTTACCGCGGCACGAACAGCATTAGCCATACGATTGTGACGGGCAAATACATTGTCCAGACCTTCTTCGAATATCATATTGAGTGATTCGCGTAAGCCACGGAGTAAGTTCATTGGTGGGGTATATGGGAAAAACCCTAAGTCATTGGTTTTAATCTGGTCGTTCCAGTCAAAAAATGTCTTTGGCAGGGTTGAACCTTCACGACAAGCGAGTGCTTTTTCGCTGGCACAGACAATACCGAGACCAGTAGGTAACATAAAACCTTTTTGTGAGCCGGAAACACAAATATCTACGCCCCATTCGTCCATACGAAAATCGATTGAACCAACAGAACTTACACCATCAACAAATAATAGTGCAGGATGATTGCAAGCATCTAATGCCTTTCTAACACCGGCAATGTCTGATGCAACGCCTGTTGCTGTTTCGTTTTGGGTTGCGAAGACCGCTTTGATTTCGTGATTTTTGTCGGCCGCCAGAATTTCTGCATATTTTTCTACAGGTACACCATCACCCCATTCTTCTTCACAGTGGTGAACTTCCAGCCCCCAGCGTTGGCAAAGGTCGACCCAAAGGTACGAAAAATGGCCAAAGCTGGACATTAACACCTTATCACCGGCATTCAGTGTATTAGCTACAGCTGATTCCCAACCACCAGTGCCGGATGCAGGAAAAATAAACACGCGACCATTCTTGGTTTTGAAGACTTTCTTCATGTCTTCATAGAGCGGCTTGGTGAATGCAGGCAAATCCATCGCACGCATATCTTCCTGCTCGATGTTCATTGCATTTTGAATGCGGCGCGGTACCGTTGTGGGACCAGGGATAAATAAAAAGTTACGTCCAGGCATGTAAATACCCTCCAATTGTTATGAAAAAATATCGTAAACAAACAAAAGAGGAAATACCGCTCTTTTGTTTTATATTCTTTAAATTTAGGGGCTTACGCTAAGACATCTCTTCAGCGGAGAGCGCGAGGATCGATCTGCTATTGTTATTATATTTTTATTATTATGGTGTACTTTAGGGTCTACTGAGCCCTTTTTGCTGTATCTAGATCGACATCCAGTTTCGCAGTGTAACCAAAAAATATGGATTAGATCAATCTCTGGAGGTAAATTAAAATTTTACCTTCCTCCAGACAATCATGTTACAACTGAAGAAGCTTGCTCCAGATCCTCTATCAAATCGGTGGCATCTTCCAGGCCAACCGATAACCGGATAAGTCCTGGTTTAATACCCACTTCAAGACGTTGCTCTTCGGACAACTTATGATGTGTTGTTGTTCCCGGATGTGTAATCGTGCTCTTGGTGTCGCCCAAATTTGCTGTAATAGAAAATAAATTAATTGAATCGATAAAATTCCAGGCTTGCTCTTTACCGCCTTTCACTTCAAAGCTCACAATACCGCCAGCTCCAGATTGCTGCTCAGCAGCGAGATCATATTGCGGATGAGATTTGAGACCTGGATAGTAGACTTTTTCGACAAATTTTTGATTCTCAAGCCATTCAGCAATCTGTTGTGCATTCTGACAATGTGCCCGCATACGAATCGACAAGGTTTCAAGACCTTTGAGGAATACCCAGGCGTTAAAAGGACTCATGCTCGCACCGCCTGTTCGCAAAAAGGCATAGATGTCTTCACCCAGTAAGGCGTCACTACCAACTATAGCGCCACCAACACAACGGCCTTGACCGTCGAGATATTTTGTTGCGGAGTGGATGACGATATCCGCGCCTAATTTCAAAGGTAATTGTAAACATGGCGTGCAAAAACAATTATCGACGACTAACAACGCATTATGATTATGGGCAATATCGGCGACTTTTTTAATATCCACGATTTCAGTCAATGGATTTGAGGGGGTTTCCAGAAAAAGCAATTTTGTTTCTGGTTTAATCGACTTTTCCCACCCTTCATAATCAGCCAGCTCTACGAATGTGGTCGTAATGCCATATTTAGGCAATATGTTCGACAACAAGTTGACCGTTGTTCCGAAAATACTGCGTGACGATACAATATGATCACCCACCTTTAACAGACCCAATAGAGTACAAAGTATGGCGCTCATGCCGGAAGAAGTACCTATACAGCGTTCTCCCTGTTCTAATGCTGCTAAACGCTGCTCGAACGTACGTACGGTAGGATTGGTAAAACGTGAGTAAATATTTCCAGGGCTATCCCCCGAAAAACGAGCCGCAGCCTCAGCCGCATTGGCAAAGACATAGCTTGAACTGGCAAAGATTAATTCGCTGTGTTCGCCTTCCTGACTACGCACCTGACCCGCTCTTACCGCCAGCGTATTCGGCCCAAGTGATTGATTCTTTTCGTTATTCATAATGGCATCCTCATTAATTAAAATTGAAATTTATAAGAGTCAGCCTGTACTAGGATTGCTGTTGTGAACGCAGGGAATATGTCCATGGATGGACTGTATATCGCGAGAGGACAGGAGTCCGAAGCGACGAGTCAAATGACAAACATAAAAAATCCCACATTCAGCTTCAGCTAAAGCAGGTTGTCTCTTTAGCGGTATTTTTATTGCGCCCGCAAGCTGATTTCAAATCGGCGCATGGGTGGAAAAGTAGTGAATTTTTCTCCTAATGTCAATCACTTAATAATCTTTCTAGTGTCTGCGTTAACAGGTAAAATGGAACCGTAAAACAACTTCATTAAATTAAATAATATTTCGATAAGGGAGATAGTGTAGTGGCTGTATCATTAAAGGCGCCTGCAGGGGGCAAAAAGATATCCATTAAAAACGGCAAGTTAACAGTTCCAGATACTCCAGTAATACCTTACATAGAAGGCGACGGCATTGGTCGAGACGTATGGAAGGCATCACAACGTGTTATGGATGCCGCTGTTGAAAAAACATATGGTGGTAAGAGAGAAATCAAATGGCTTGAAGTTTATGCTGGTGAAAAAGCAAACAAACTAACAGGTAGCTGGTTACCTGATGAAACCATTGAAACCTGTCGCGAATTTCTGGTCGCTATTAAAGGTCCTTTAACCACACCAATCGGCGGTGGTATTAGTTCATTAAATGTCGCATTACGCCAAATACTGGATTTATATGTCTGTTTAAGACCGGTACGCTGGTACAAAGGTGTCCCATCCCCAGTCAGACACCCAGAATTAATCGATATGGTGATCTTCCGTGAAAACACAGAAGACATTTATGCTGGAATTGAGTTCGAACAGGGTAGCGAAGAAAACAATAAATTCCTTGAACTGTTTAAAGAAAGCTTCCCCACTTATTATCGTAAAATTCGTTTTCCGGCCACTTCCGGTATTGGCATCAAACCGATCTCTCAGGAAGGAACTTCTCGTCTCGTTCGAGCAGCTATTAAATATGCCATAGATAACAATCGTAAGAGCGTCACCTTTGTGCATAAAGGTAACATTATGAAATTCACAGAAGGTGCGTTTCGTAACTGGGGTTATGAACTGGCTGAAAAAGAATTTAATAAGGAAACCTATAGTTGGGATATCTGGGAACGCACAAAAGCAGAAAAAGGCATGCAAGCCGCACAGGATGAAATGGCTCAAGCAGAGAAAGATGGAAAGGTTTTGATTAAGGATGCAATTGCAGATATCACTCTGCAACAAGTCCTAACTCGACCTGAAGATTTTGAAGTTATTGCAACAATGAATCTGAATGGTGATTATCTTTCCGACGCACTAGCTGCTCAGGTAGGTGGCATTGGTATCGCACCTGGTGGAAACATTAACTACGATTCTGGTCATGCCATATTTGAAGCAACACATGGTACCGCTCCTAAATATGCCGATCTGGATAAAGTAAATCCAGGATCATTGTTATTGTCGGGCGAGATGATGCTACGTTATCTGGGATGGACTGAAGCTGCAGATCGTATTATCACATCCATGGATAAAACGATTGCGAATAAAACAGTGACATATGATTTTGCTCGACTTATGGATGGCGCCACCGAAATAAAATGCAGCGAGTTTGCAGACGCATTAATTTCGAACCTGTGATGCGATGAAGTTTAGTTAACAATTATGTCCGACAGAGATCTGATTGCGGAGTGCTCGCAGATTATCTATGACGGGTTTATTCGTTATAACAGTAACTTTCATCGTATGACAAAACGTGCTCGGACACGTTTTGAGCATAGAGACTGGAAAGGACATCAACAAGACATTGTTGACCGTGTCGACCTGTATGAAAAATCAGTTCGGCGCATTGTCCTTGGCCTGCGTAAGATACTGGGCAAACGTGTCGATGATAAAAAACTCTGGCACAAGGTAAGGAGTTATTTTGGAGAACGTCTGGATCAAGTTCCTGATAATGATTTTATAAAAACTTTTTTTAACTCCACCACCCGGCGTATATTTGGTACGGAAGGTGTTGACCAAGGAATAGAGTTTACTTCATCCAGCCCTTCAGACGATCTACGCCTGATAATGTCACTTAATATCAGGCGTTATCCTTACTGGGTATCGTTACAACGTATTTTTGAAACCATCCTTGATGACTTCTCTTTTCGTATACCCTACGATGATATTGTCAATAATGCAGATCGTATTGCTAATACGATCGATGCGCATACTAAAGAAAAATTCAGTAAAGATATCGAATACATCCGATTTGAGTTTATTGATTCATTTTTTTATCAGGCGGAGCGCGCCTATCTGGTCGGAAAACTAATTCTCAACAAAGGCGAAACACCTATTGTTATCGCGTTTAAAAATGAAGACAGCGGGATAACGGTAGATGCTGTCTTTTTAAACGAAAAAGAAGTCAGTTTGATATTCGGATACACACGCTCATATTATTTTGCAGATCCAAATTCAGTCATCGGGGCTGTTCATTTTCTTAAATCATTAATACCCAAAAAGCCGATTGATGAGCTGTATACTGTACTTGGTCGTTTAAGACAGGGAAAAACTGAACGTCACCGAACTTTCAGTCAACATCTAAGCATCACTAAAGATAAATTCATGCATGCTGAAGGCGATACCGGACTGGTTATGATTGTTTTCACACTGCCCTCGTACAACCTGGTGTTCAAGATTATTCGTGACAAGTTTGGCTACCCAAAAACAGTAACTCGTGAAGAGGTAATTGAAAAATACAAGCTTGTATCAAAACACGACCGAGCAGGCAGGTTAATTGATACACAGGAATTTCTAAACCTTGAATTTCCTATCAATCGCTTTTCAAAAGAGCTCAGAGATGAGTTGCTTGATGGTGCTAATGAGAGTGTTCGTAAAGAAGGTAATAATCTTTTATTAAAACGCGTTTATACAGAACGACGTATGCGCCCATTAAACTTATTCATTAATGAAGCCTCGGAAGAAGAAGCTGCCCTAGCAATTATTGATTATGGACAGGCGATAAAAGATCTCGCGCAAACAAATATTTTTACTGGTGATTTATTATTGAAAAATTTTGGTGTTACGCCACATAACCGCGTTATATTTTACGACTATGATGAAGTATCACTCGTCACAGATTGTAATTTCCGCGATATCCCGGAAGCCAGTGACTTTGAAGATGAAATGCTAGCAGACACCTGGTATTACGTTGGAAAAAATGACATATTTCCTGAAGAGTTTATCAAATTCTTATCTATGAATGAAAAACTTAAAGCTGCGTTTTTGAAACACCATCAGGATTTATTAACTGCTCAATACTGGCGTGGTGTACAAGAGAAACATATCAAAGGTGAAGTATCACTGGTAGTGCCCTATACCTCGACCACTACAGTAGCATGACAATAGGTATTATAAATCTTCTTTTCGTTTTATATTTATACCGCTTGAGGTGATTATTTTTTAAGGAATTCATTTTCCGCTTCAACTTTATTTGATTCTGTAAACACTCTATTTATATAAACAGATATCACAAACATAATACAGGCGTAAGCAAGTACAATACCCCCAAGAAAAGAATGATATTTATTACCCTGTGCAATTAACATAAGACACTGGGGAACTATCGCAGGGATAGAAAAACTCATGTATACCATCTTGCTTGCCGAATAAGTAATAATTGACCCACCAATCAAGCTCGCTATAAATAATAGTAAAATGCCATGATTTAAAACGGAATCAAGCAAGCTTAAGGTCTCATCCGGTATAAATAGAAAGCCGGTAAGTCCCCATAGTGTTCCTGAGATGGCAGTCGAAATTAAAAACAGCATGAACCAGATATCATCATATTCCTGGTTTTTACCCTGTTTGAAGCGCCAGGTTAGAATAAAACGAGCTGTTGTAAATAATGAAAAAATAATAAACCAGGTATTTATTATTTTCTCTGGAGCAATGTCTTTAAATAACCAATAGGCCAATACAGCAACAAAATAAGTTGCGATATATGAAACGTATGACTGATCATAAAGGCGCTTAATCTGCTTCTCGTCTATCACGATTAATTATTAATATCTTTATTAAAAATAATTTTTCAAACCCAATACATCCTGCATATCAAACAGACCTTTGTCTTTATCTAACAGCCATTGTGCTGCTCTTACTGCACCATTAGCAAAAGTCTTTCTTGATGAGGCTTTATGCGTAATTTCAATACGCTCGCCCTCGGTTGCAAACATAACGGTGTGATCACCAACAATATCTCCAGCACGAATCGTTTCAAAACCAATCGTGTTTTTATCACGTTCACCCGTTATACCCTCACGACCATATACAGCACATTCATTAAGGTTACGCCCAAGTGTTTTTGCTACCACTTCGCCCATACGTATTGCTGTACCGGATGGCGCATCCTTTTTATGACGATGATGTGCTTCTATAATTTCTATGTCGGCATCATCACCAATCACATGAGCTGCCATTTCCAAAAGTTTTAAACATAGATTGACACCAATACTCATGTTTGGCGCAAACACAATGGCTATATTTTCAGAGGCTGATTTAATCCGTGCATGATCTTCCTTGGTAAGTCCGGTTGTGCCAATAACCATCTTGCAATCGGAAGCGACGCATTTTTTAATATTCGCAGCAACAGATGCTGCAAATGTGAAGTCAATAATCACATCAACCTGATCAGCAATACTGGAAATATCATCTGTTATTAAAACACCCAATTTACCAATGCCGGCGACTTCGCCAGCATCTATACCCAGCATTGGGGATTCGTTATATTCAATCGCAGCGGTGACTTCAACACCATCAGTATCATTGCAGACTTCCAGAATAGTTTTACCCATTCGACCCGCTGCACCACACACACCAACTCTTACCGACATAACTACTGCGCCTATATAGATTCTATTATTCAGGATTATACATCGATTTCAAAAACTGACTTAAAATTCTCAAAATTTACATGCTCACAAATCATAATGTCACTACTGTGAATTCTATGCTGGAAGCGGCATCGTTACTTGCATTGATTCTCTTTTCATCCATCTCGTATACCAACTATCCAGCTTTGGATGAGTCACATGCCAATTTTCTTCAGGCAGTCGAAAATCAAGATAACCCAGAGCACAAGCCACAGCAATTTGTCCGATCGTGATTGGTCCCAAAAGCTGCGTCACCTCTGAATCCAACATTACCAAGGCACGTCGAATCACGTTTAACTGTCTGGTTCGCATACCTCTATATTGTTCAGCTTCTGGACGTAAACTGTCATAACGTATCATAACAGCAGCATCGAGAACGCCATCAGCAAGTGCTTGTAGACGCAAAGCATCCCAACGCGCCTGACCAGAATCAGGGAAAAGAGTTATCTCGCTATTTAGATTATCCAGATATTCACAAATCACAGGCGAATCAAACAGGCTTTCATTATCGGAGATCATTAGTGTCGGTACTTTACCTAGCGGGTTAGCATCCGCTAATTCAGGGGGATTATCCCAAGGATTGCTTGTGATTAATTCAATCTGATTCTCAAGCCCCAGCTCTATTGCAGCAATTCGGACTTTTCGTACATACGGTGATGTTGGAGAAAAAAATAGCCTCATTGCTGGGGATTTCCTTTATTTGTTAAATCAAGTCGACTACGAAACAGATTGATTTTTCTGCCAGCTCGTCAAGGCACTTTCAATCTTTTCCCGCGTTTGGTATCCCTGAGTGATCACGGTATAACCATCCTTCGTGTTGCTGACATACAAACTTGGAAAGCCACTGACACCTAATTGCTTTGTCGCTTTAAAGTCTGATGCGATCTCCGTAGCTGTCTGGTCACTATTAAATTCAGTTTCAAATTCTGTTTTATTAAAACCAAAATCCTCTGCTAAAGCAAACAACGTTTCAGGCTCTGTTGTATTTTTAAGTTCTTGATAAAATTGACGGTGCATGTGAATAAGAAAATCCAATGCTGTCTCTGGTTTTAAGCGCCTCGCGGTAACGACTGCACGACAAGCAAGTTCAGTGTTGTAAACAAAACCATCACGCTCAAAGAATTCAAAGTTGAAAGGCTGATTAGTTTGCTCGTTTACATGCTCCCAATGTTGTCGGATGGTACGCTTACCATTCGCATCCAAAGCATTCTGTTTGCCTCTTCCCAAACCACCGAGGATTACATAGAGCGGCAAGTATTGACTAAAAGCTTTCTCAACAGATTTTATAACCGGCGCAAAGCCCCAGCACCATGAACACATCGGATTAGCAAAATAAAGTATATGGTTTTTCATATTATCAGACTCCGGTTTTAATATTCCGGTGTTACGCAGGAATGAGTTATTGATTAACAATTTAATCTGTCATTATAAACGACGCTTTACGTAGTCTGTTTAAGATATTAGCAAGGCCACCTATTTCTAATCAGTTTGTCATTGAATCAAAAAACTTCTTCACACCATCCAACCAGGAAGTTGCCTGTGGACTATGTTTATTTCCACCACTTAGCATTGATTCCTCAAACTGTCTTAACAATTCTTTTTGTTCGTTGTTTAATTTTACTGGCGTTTCAATCACAATCCGACAAAGTAAATCACCTTTAGATGAATTACGCACCGAACGAACACCTTTCTGTCTCAAACGAAACAACTTTCCACTTTGTGATTCAGCAGGAATCTTTAATTTAACCTTGCCATCCAGAGTCGGCACTTCTATCTCTCCGCCCAGTGTGGCAGTAGTGAAACTGATAGGCACATCACAATAAAGGTCGGTACTATCACGAACAAAAATCGGATGCTCTTTGACGCTGATATGTACATATAAATCACCTGGAGGCCCACTATTCTCTCCGGCTTCGCCTTCACCTGAAAGGCGTATACGGTCACCATTATCAACGCCTTCCGGTACTTTGACAGAAATTGTTTTGCTATCTCTGACACGACCTTCACCGCGACAAGATCCGCATGGGTCACTGATTATCTTACCTTGTCCTCGGCATTGGGGACATGTTTGTTGCACAGAAAAGAAGCCCTGTTGCATTCTGACCTGTCCATGACCAGCACAGGTTGGACAACTTACCGGGGAACTACCTTTTTTCGCACCAGAACCCTTACAGGGATCACAGACAACCATTTTAGGAACGCGAATCTTAACGGTCGTTCCGGAAACTGCATCTTCCAGTGATAATTCAAGGTTGTAACGTAAATCTGCGCCACGATAAACCCGGTTACCGCCACGACCACTGCCGCCGCCTCCAAAAATATCGCCAAACACACTATCAAAGATATCACCAAAACCAGCACCACCGGCTCCACCACCGCCTGCACTAGTATCTACACCCGCATGCCCGAATTGGTCATAAGCCGCACGTTTACGGCCATCGGTCAAAACGTCATATGCTTCTTTCGCTTCTTTGAATTTATCTTCGGCTTTGCCATCACCCTCATTACGATCCGGATGATGTTTCATTGCCAAACGGCGATAGGCTTTTTTTAATTCTGCCTCGTCGGCATTTCTTGAAACACCCAATACTTCGTAATAATCTCGTTTTTCAGCCATGCTCTACTCTTTTTAGATTCTTATTTTTTATGAATTAGACTTTACATCAAAACGCAAACAAGCCCGGAGAAGAAAAATCATCTCCAGGCCGTTCTATTTAATTACGCTGCTTTTATAGTAAAAAACGTTTCAATACGATTATTTTTTATCGTCTTCCACTTCTTCAAACTCAGCATCGACAGCATCATTATCTGCTGAATTTTTACTATCACCAGCATCAGCACCACCTGCGTCGCCTGCTCCTGCTGAAGCATGTTCTTCGGCATAGGCACGCTCTGCCAGTTTTCCGGCAACTTCCGTTAACTTGGTGGTTTTCTCGGTAATCGCTTCTTTATCATTACCTTTTAATGCTTCTTCAAGATCAGCAATTGCTGCTTCAATCTCTTTCTTTTCCTGCTCTTCGACCTTGTCGCCCAGATCGGTGATTGATTTTTGGGTAGCATGAATCATGTTCTCTGCCATATTCCTGGTTTCAACCAACTCTTTAGCGATACGGTCTTCTTCGGCATGCGCTTCAGCATCCTTGACCATATTATCGATCTCTTCATCAGAAAGACCACTTGAGGCTTTAATAACGATGGACTGTTCCTTACCGGTAGCCTTGTCTTTTGCAGTCACATTTAAAATACCATTTGCATCGATATCAAAGTTAACTTCAATTTGAGGCACGCCCCTCGGTGCTGGAGGGATATCACTCAAGTCAAAACGACCCAATGATTTATTACCCGCCGCCATCTCACGTTCACCCTGCAATACATGCACGGTAACAGCGGTTTGGTTATTCTCGGCAGTCGAAAAGACCTGATTAGCTTTAGTCGGTATCGTCGTATTCTTATCGATCAACTTAGTCATGATACCGCCCATTGTCTCGATACCTAATGACAATGGCGTAACGTCTAATAAAAGCACGTCTTTAACATCACCACCTAATACACCTGCCTGAATCGCTGCACCTACGGCAACGGCTTCATCAGGATTAACGTCCTTACGTGGTTCTTTACCAAAGAAAGATTCCACTTTTTCCTGAACCTTGGGCATACGTGTTTGACCACCGACCAGTATAACGTCCGTAATATCTGATTTTGAAAGTCCGGCATCATCAAGCGCAACCTGACATGGTGCGATGGTACGCTCAACCAACTCTTCAACTAATGACTCTAGTTTGGAACGGGTCAATTTCAGATTAAGATGTTTAGGGCCATTCGCATCCGCCGTTATGTAAGGTAAATTCACATCAGTTTGTTGACTGGATGATAATTCAATCTTTGCTTTTTCTGCAGCTTCTTTAAGGCGTTGTAATGCCAAAGGATCATTATGTAAATCTACGCCATGCTCCTTCTTAAATTCATCACACAGAAAATCTATGATGCGGAAATCAAAATCTTCACCACCAAGGAAAGTATCGCCATTGGTTGAAAGTACTTCGAATTGATGTTCACCATCGATTTCGGCAATTTCAATGATAGATACGTCGAATGTACCACCACCCAAATCATAGACAGCAATTTTGGCGTCTCCACGTTTCTTATCCATACCATAAGCCAATGCAGCAGCAGTCGGTTCGTTAATAATTCGTTTTACATCAAGACCCGCGATACGACCCGCATCTTTGGTAGCCTGACGTTGTGAGTCATTAAAGTAAGCAGGTACAGTTATAACGGCTTCCTTCACTTCTTCACCGAGATAATCTTCTGCAGTTTTCTTCATTTTCATAAGCACTCGCGCAGAAACTTCGGGGGGTGCCATTTTCTTGCCATTCACTTCAACCCAGGCATCACCGTTATCAGCCTTCACGATTTTGTAAGGCACCAGTTTGATATCTTTTTGGACAGTATCTTCTTCAAAACGGCGACCTATCAATCTTTTCACCGCATAGAGTGTATTGTTCGGGTTAGTAACTGATTGGCGCTTGGCTGATTGACCAACAAGAACTTCTTCATTATCTGTGTAAGCAACAATCGACGGAGTTGTTCTGCCTCCTTCACTGTTTTCTATAACCTTTGCCTTGCCACCTTCCAGTACCGCAACACAAGAGTTGGTGGTACCCAGGTCAATTCCTATAATCTTTGCCATTCGCTTTCTCCAAAAATACTTAACTGTTTGATTTGTAGTTAATATTGTTAATATTCATATTGCTAAATTAAATGTGGGCGCGGTTTAGATATTTCAAGTCTTATAAAGAATAAATTTCGCTTATATAAGCCAGACTTGATACGTTCGCCATGAAATTAATCCTCTACTTAGCCACCACAACCATTGCTGGTCGGACTAAACGGCCATTCAGCTCATAGCCTTTTTGCATAACCATCGCAACGGTGCCTGACTCAGTCCCCTCAATTTCCTGCATTGAAACAGCCTCATGTTGCTCAGGATTGAATTTTTCACCTGCCGGGTCGATCGTCTTTACATTAAATTTTTCCATTGCAGAGCTGAACATCTTCATAGTCAGCGTCATTCCTTCTCTCAAATCATCGATATTTTCCGCACTTTCCGCTGCAGAGAGTCCCAACTCCAGACTATCCATGATTGGTAACAGCTCATTTACGAATTTTTCCAGCGCATACTTGTGCGCATTCTCTACATCACGCGCGGTTCTTTTACGAAGATTTTCCATCTCTGCCTGAGCTCTTAGCGCAGCATCAAGATTTGTTTGTGCTTTTTCTTTTTGCTTTTCCAGTTGATTCTGCAAGGTCTCGATGTCTATTTCCTGATCTTCAATTTGAGATTCGGCGTTTTCTTCAACATTGCTTTCATCAACAATATCTTCCAATGAGTCAGTTTCTTGTTGCAACTCATCATTCGTTTCTCCTTCCTGAACAACATCATTTTCTTGACCTGACATGGTTAACCTCTTTAATTAGACAATAGAATCCCTGCATCCATCTGGACGCGTCCGGATTAAGTGGGGATTAATTTTTGAAGTTCAAGGCAACACCAAGCATTTTGGCAGTAATATCCACAATTGGAATAACTCGCTCATAATGCATGCGAGTTGGTCCTATTACGCCTAAAACACCTAGTATTTGGCCATCAACTTCATAAGGCGATGTGACGACACTGCAATTGTCGAGTACGTCGTAGCCTGATTCTTCACCAATAAATATTTGCATCCCGTCTGCATTTATCGCCTGTTCAAGCAAATGCAGAATATCCCGCTTCTGATTAAATGTTTCGAATAGTTTCTTTAATTTATCTACATTACAAAGTTCTGCAACATCCATTAAATTAGTTTGCCCGGAGAATAGTAAATCATCACCCTTACTTGAATTTTCGTCGTTGTTAAACGCCATCTGGGCCATCTCAATCGCCGATTCCATAGACTGGTTAACCTCTTCCTTCATCTTTTCCAGTTCATCCAGAATCGATGCCCGAACCGTGGTCAGGTCTTTGCCAGCAAAGATCTCATTGAGATAATTGGAAACCCGTTGTAACTCTGAACTGGTATAGGTTTTACCGGTATTAATAATTCTATTTTGGACTTCCCTATCATTCACCACCAGAATGACCAATACCCGATTTGCGGATAAAGAGACAAACTCAATATGCTTTAACCTGGATTGTGTGTTTCTAGGCAACATCACAACGCCAGCCAACTGAGTAATATTCGATAGCATTGATGAAGTACGATGCATCAAGGAAGAATAATCATTATCAGGGGCCATTTCCCTAGCGATTTTCTCAACTTCGGAAGATTTCAGGTCATTAACGCGCAACAAGCTGTCTACGAATAAACGATAGCCCTTGGCAGTTGGCACACGACCGGCGGAAGTATGGGGTGAATGTAATAAGCCAATATCTTCAAGATCCGCCATCACATTTCGTATTGAAGCTGGACTCAGATTCAAATTTGCATCTTTTGAGAGTGTGCGTGAGCCGACTGGAGTCCCATCTTCAATAAAATGTTCGACCAGTGCTTTGAACAAATAAAGGCTTCGTTCCGATAATTGTGAAGAATCTGTTGTTGAAACCATACTAATCTAGCAAAACCTGAATAATTAACTGAAATTTAGCACTCTCCTGTAACGAGTGCAAAACATCTTCAGTCTCAATTAAAATAAAGTCTCATAAGAAAGATCTTTCTGGGATATATTGGCCGCGTTGTCGGGGCGTGTTATGTTTGTCGAAAAACCAACAGGATAGAATTAAAACCATGTTTAACCGTATCGGACTGATCACCAATTCTGGCGTTAAAGCTATTCAAAGAACACTTGCAGAACTGGTTGAGTATCTTGATTTACGCGAACAAGAAGTAATTCTGGATAAATGCTGCGCTGATTTACTTAAGGACCACAAATTTGATGTCTATGACGCCAGAGAATTGGGTAAACACTGCGATTTGGTTATCGCCATCGGTGGTGACGGTACTATGTTAATGGCATCGCATATTTTGTGTGATTTGGATGTGCCATTACTTGGCATTAATCTTGGCCATGTCGGTTTTCTGGCGGATATACCTGCCGATGACATCGCCAACAATATGGATGAAATCTTAAAGGGCCACTATGTTGAAGATGTGCGTTTTCTGTTGAGAGCGCAGGCATTTCGTGACAATAAATGTATCTTTGAAGGTTATGGATTCAACGATATTATTATTCAAAAATATAATATCGCACGTCTAGTTGAACTCGAAACATATGTTAATGGAGCATTTGTGCATAAACACCGTTCCGATGGCATGATCATTTCTTCACCTACTGGCTCTACTGCCTATGCACTTGCTGCGGGGGGACCGATTGTCCATCCATCACTGGACGCCCTGCTATTAGTTCCCATTTGTCCACATTCATTAACTAATCGCCCTATTGTGGTTGATGGGAATAGTTGCATAGAAGTTGTTATTGGAACAAGGGAAGTCGACCATGCTCATCTTACCTTTGATGGAGAAACAAAAATTGAATTGGTTTCGGGCGACCGGGTTCGGGTTGAAAAGAAAGATAAGAAAATCAGGTTGATTCATCCGCCAAATCACGATCAATTTCATATCCTTCGTGAAAAATTAAACTGGAGCACCTAGCATTGCTGCGTCAACTCGTCATTAATGATCTTGCAGTAATCGATAGTCTGAACATTGATTTTAAATCAGGGATGACTGTCTTAACCGGTGAAACCGGTGCTGGCAAATCGATATTACTTGATGCTTTGGGTCTGGTTCTGGGCGACCGCGCTGATACCAATATAATCAGAGGCGGGTCAGAGAAAGCCGATATAACAGCCATTTTTTCAATTAATAATAATACTTATATCAATGAACGACTGACTGAAATGGAGATTGATGCTGATGATGAATTGTTCATTAGAAGAACAATCACCAAAGAAGGTCGATCACGTGCTTATCTAAATAACACACCCGTTCCCGTTCAAACTTTGCGTGATATTGGTGAATACCTGGTCGATATACATGGACAACACGCTCATCAATCCTTATCCCGACCACAGACACAACGTGAAATTCTGGATCAGGCCGGCGCCTACAATACCTTATTAAACGATGTCTCTACTGTTTATCACGAATGGAAACAGGTAAATGAACAGCTGCAAAATTTTGAAACAAGTGGTGAAGATTTTGAAGCAAGATTGACACTCTTGCGATATCAAATTGATGAACTTACTCAACTTGAGCTTGGCGAATCAGAATATGAAACGCTCACGGAAGCATTTAAACGTCAATCTCATTCACAGGACTTGATCGAAAGTTGTCAACGAATATTAACTGAATTATCCGAATCGGAGAGTCCGCTTTATAGCCAACTATCACAACACCAGCGCGCACTGAGTGAGCTTTGCAGTATTGATAATTCACTGGTGAATATTTGTAATCTGCTTGATAGCGCTACTATTCAGGTAGATGAAGCCAGTTCTGAATTAAAAGATTATATAGACCGTTTTGATTCTGATATCAGTCAACTAAACTCGATAGAAAAACGACTCGATAAAATTCATGAACTGGCTCGTAAACACAAAATAAAACCGGAAGCGCTAGTAGAACAATTAAATCAGCTTACATTGCAATTAAATCAGCTCGAAGGCGGCCAGGAACAACACGAATTTCTACAAAAGAAGAAAACTGAACTTAGTCAAAGCTATCTGAAATTCGCTAACGATCTCAGTGGTAAAAGAAAAATAACAGCGAAAAAAATTGCACTCGCAGTAACGGAAAAAATGCATGAACTGGGCATGGGCGGGAAATTTGATATCACTGTTGATAGCGTTGAAGACTCGAAACTACATTCGTTTGGTATGGATAAAATCACTTTTATCGTTTCAACAAATCCAGGACAACCATTACGACCCATCACTAAGGTTGCTTCCGGTGGCGAATTATCAAGACTCAGTCTGGCCATACAAATCATTGCCTCAAAGGACAATGGTGTGCCAACGATGATCTTTGATGAAGTTGATGCTGGAATCAGCGGTGGGATTGCCGAGATCGTGGGAAAATTGCTGAATAGTTTAGCCGAACATCGCCAGATATTTTGCGTTACTCACCTCGCTCAAGTTGCATCCTGTGGAAACAATCATCTACGTGTTATAAAAAACACAAACAAAGGCGAAACCTACACACAGGTCATTAATCTTCCTGAACAAGAACGAATTGATGAGATCGCACGAATGTTAGCTGGTAAAGAAATAACTAATGAGAGTCGGGCAAACGCTGCACAAATGCTTGAGTCAGTATAAATTAAAGTTTGCGGGGATTGGCTGACGCCGATTTTGCAATTCAGTCGTGTCTTACTTAATAGGCTTTACATAAAGTACAAGACTATGTTCAATCAGTTCATAACCATGTTCTTTAGCTATTTCTCGCTGTAAACGTTCAATTTCTTCATTTTTAAATTCGATGACTTTCTCTGTCTTCAGACAAACCATGTGATCATGATGCACACCATGATCCAGCTCAAACACAGAATGACCGGAATCAAAATTATGTCGCATTACCAGACCCGCAGCCTCAAATTGAGTCAACACCCGATAAACTGTTGCCAAACCCACTTCTTCGCCTTGACCCAATAAGGTTTTATATACATCTTCCGCACTCATATGTCGTTCGTTTGAGTCTTCCAGAATCTGTAAAATTCGAATTCTAGGTAAGGTTGCCTTTAGGCCGGCTTTTTTTAAATCTATCGCTTCCAAGAAACCTCCCTGCAAAAAAAGTGTATTATTTAATAACTTTGAATACTGTCGTCAGTGTTTAGAGTATACTTTAAGTTGGAATAAATGTCGTTGAGGAATTCCACGGCAACAGTTATCCTGCCTATTATTTCAAGTCATTAATCGGTCTAGAATTTAAGTCTTTGCATGAAAAAATTAGTCTTATTCAGTATTTCCCTTGTGGTTCTTGGTGCATGTAGTCGCAGCTTTGATGGCGGTTACAATCCTCCACTGCTCTATAAACTTGATGTTCAACAAGGCAATGTAATCGAGCAGGATATGCTTGATAGACTTAAACCGGGTATGGATAAAGAACAGGTCCGATATGTCATGGGCACACCTGTACTGATTGACCCATTTCATAATAACCGCTGGGAATATATCTATAGTTTTCAGAAAGGCGGTGGCATCAGGGAGCAACGACATATCACCCTGCACTTCGAAGAAGATAAACTTAGCCGGGTCACGGGCGATATTATCCCTTCTGATGGGACACGAGACGCAAATGAAATTGTTGAAGCAGATGCGGTAGTCGTGCCAAATTCGGCCAAGAAAGGTAAGGGATTTTTTGGTCGTTTGCTGGATAGTATTAATCCATTAGGTGACGATTAAAAATCTATTCTGTCGTAATAATTTCTATCTTCTGATTCGCTTTCAAACTATATAGATCGTCGCGTCGATCGTACAATGGACGAACACTGCCAATTTCTCGCTGCATATGTAAATTACTGATATCAAGATCAGCTATCACTACGGTTTCAGTATTTGGATCAGCAATACCTTCAGCACATCCTTCCGGAAAGGCAAAATCACTTGGGGTTAATATTGCAGATTGTCCATAGTTGATTAAATAAGATTTTACATTAGGTAGATTACCAACATTTCCCGATAGAACCACGTAAATATAATTCTCAACTGCACGTGCCTGAGCACAAAACCTGACGCGGTTATAAGCTTTACGTTCATCCGTGCTAAATGGTACAAACAATACTTCAACACCGGCTAAGGTTAATAATCGCACCAGTTCCGGGAACTCGATATCGTAACAAACGACAATTGCCATACGACAATGCGGAGTATCAAAAACACGAATCTTTTCTCCTGGTTCGATATCCCACCATTCTCTCTCAGCTGGTGTGATATGTATTTTATCCTGAGTATGTACCTTGCCGGATGGTGTGAAAAAATGGGCTACATTAAATAACTTCCCATCACGCAGTACCGGTGTGGAACCACCAATAATATAAATTCCATGCTCAACCGCTTTAGCAGTCATCATCTCAATAAATTTCGGCGTCAACGAAGCTAATTCAAGAATAGCTTCTTTATCATTCAGGTTATGATCAAATATGCTAAATAACTGAGCAGTAAATAATTCTGGCAAAACTAAAAAGTGTGAGTGGTAAATGCTGGCCGTATCGACAAAGAACTCTATTGACTCAGAAAACTCATCCCAACTTTTCAAACGTTTCATTTCATACTGCGCTGCACAGACACGAATACGACGAATCGGTTTTTTTATCCGCGTGCTGGAGATTTTTCTACGTTCTTCATTAAAATCAGGGTTAAGCATTTCCAGCCAGGTTGCATAGTTCATACTCTCTTCATCTACCACAAGATCGAGTAAAACCTTCTTAACCTCGAAACCCGCACTTAAATGTGCGTTTAAAGCCGGGTCTTTTAAATCACCATCGATAACCTTTTTAACATAGGTCTTTGCTGTCATCTTGCCTGCATGTTCGCGATAGCCCGGTATCCGTCCATGTGCCACCATACGGCGCAGATTGTAACGTTTTAGAATTTTTTTGCGTGCAACATAAAGTTTTGCTGCAACACCCTGACCTCGATACTCAGGTATGACGCCAATATCGGCACCATAAAGAGTATCGCCAGATGGATTATGTGTAGTAAATGAACCGGAACCGGTAATTTCGGAATACGTATAATAATCTGCACTGTCATCAAGCTGGACAATGATTGTGCAACCATAACCTATAATCTTGCCATTGATTTCAGCCAGATATTGTCCTTCCGGAAAATGATTAAACTGATGTTCAAGCTTGCGAATATCAAACAATACTCCGTCATCATAACCACTGTAAATCTCGGCATGACACTTTACCAGTTCAGGTATATCTTCGATATTCCAACGGCGAACCTTAACACCCGACTTTTTCTTGTTTTTAATCATCTACCTTCAAGCTCTAATGTATATAAGAAAATGAATGCGGAGTATTACAGCAAATCATCAGAAAAACGACGAATATTATTAACATACTTTTATTGCTTTTCTTTGACGCGTCGACGACGTGCTTCTTTAGGATCAACTAGCAATGGTCGATAAATTTCGATCCTGTCATCATTATTTAAAACATAATCAAGTGGTTTAATCTTGCTAAATACACCTACTTTATTAACTGACAGATTAATCTCGGGAAAACGTTGTAGTAGTCCTGAATTATTAATGGCTTGTTTGATGGTACTTCCCTGCTCAAGATCCAGGATTAAAACAGTCTGGCAATCGGGCTTAATATAGACAAGTTCAACACTGATCGTTTCATTCTGCACCATAAACATCTCGTGCCCGTTTGATAAAGGCGTCGACTAACGAATCTGTGATTTTTTTAAACGCGGCACCAAGAGCATGCTTTACAATTTTATTTTTAAACTCAAATTCCATTTCCAGCATTACCAGACAGCCATTTTTCTCATCTTCTATAAACTGCCAATGACCGTACAATTCTTTAAATGGCCCCGTTACCAGTCGCATAATTATTGAATCATCCGGTTGCATTGTATTTGCAGTTGTAAATGTTTGTTTAATTTTACCCAACGCGATAGAAACCGAAGCTGTAATACCATTTTTATGAGACTCGAGTATGCTTGTTTCAGCACACCAGGGAAGAAACTCCGGGTAGGATTCAATATCGTTGACCAACGAATACATTTGATTTGCACTATAATCTACATGTGCTTTTTTGTTTATTTTAGTCAATGCAAAAAACCAGATTACTCGACCAGACCCAACACCTTAAAGAGACCAATCGCATTTAAAAATATAATAATCACCCCAAATGGTGCGATATAACGTACAGCAAAACGCCACGCTTTATAACCAGGGCCATCACCGATCCCCAGTTCATCCACAGTAGATGATCTCGACATCAACCAGGCAGCAAATATGGCGACTAATAAACCACCTACGGGTAATAGAATATTAGAAGTAAGAATATCAAAGATATCAAAAAAGCCATTTTCTTTAACTACGCCGGCAAATCTAAATGAGAATGCCCAATGATTAAATGAAAAGATAGTGACGATACCGAGTAGCCAGGCGATAGTGCCGGCAAGTGCTGTTGCTTTAACTCGTGTCATGTCCCTGTTTTCAACCAACCATGTAACTGCGGGCTCCAGTAATGAAATTGATGACGTCCATCCGGCGAACATTAATAAAACAAAAAACAGCGTTCCAAAAAAAGTACCAAATGGCATTTGTCCAAAAGCAATGGGTAAAGTCACAAAAATTAAACCAGGACCTCCCGCTGGTTCCAGGCCATAAGTAAACACAATGGGGAAAATTGCGACACCCGCCAAAATTGCGACAGAGGTGTCTGCTATGGCAATGGTGAAACAATTAAAGGTTATGGATGATTTATGTGATAGATAAGAACCATAAATCATAATGGCGCCCATGCCTATACTTAGACTGAAGAACGCCTGCCCTAATGCAGGTAAGAGAATATCGGCAAAAAATTTTTTGTGCGACAGAACTTCAAAATTGGGGATAAATAAATAATTGATCCCTTCCATAAATTTTTCTGTACTCATCGCATAGCCAACCATGACTAACAGCAGGATTAAGAGCGCGGGCATTAAAAATCGCACAGCTTTTTCCAAACCACTCTTCACCCCTCGTGATACGACGACAACGCTCATAATGATAAATATTGTATGCCATGCCAGTAACTTTTCAGGATCAGCGACTAATTCTGCAAACATTTGTTTGGAAAATGCGGCATCAGCATCGACAAAGAGTCCAGTACCGGTTCTAAAGATATATCCCAGTGTCCAGCCAGCGATAACACTGTAGTAAGAAAGAATAACAAAACCGGCAATAACACCCATCCAGCCGAGGAAATGCCAGTGTTTACTCAAGCCCTCTTCTGCGGCTAGCGTTTCCATCGTATTAATTGGGCTTTGACGACCACGACGACCCAATAAAATCTCGGCCATCATGATTGGAATCCCGACTAAAACAACACAAACAAGATAGACCAGAACAAAGGCACCGCCACCGTTTTCACCTGCAAGATAAGGAAAACGCCAGATATTACCTAGTCCAACAGCAGAACCGGTCGCCGCAAGGATGAAAGCCCAGCGTGAAGACCACTGACCATGAATAGAAGAACGTTTAGCAGACATAATTATTTATGTATAATTTTTATTACATTTTCCGTGAAATTGTTAGTTCCTACAAGCACACAATATATTTATAAATTTGATTCCGTTTTATCGCATGAACTCCTGTTATAATCCGTCGCATTCACATCCAGATTAATGTAATAAATGAATAAGAACAGCACTTCCGGTGGCGGTAAGACTATCGCACTAAATAAAAAGGCGCGTCACGATTACTCAATCGATGAGCGCTTTGAAGCTGGTCTCGCTCTGGAAGGCTGGGAAGTCAAGAGTTTGCGCGCCGGTAAAGTACAGATTGTAGAGAGTTATATCTTATTAAAAGACAATGAGGCCTTTTTATTTGGTGCTCTAATAACACCACTAAATACAGCATCAACCCATATAACGCCCGAGCCACAGCGAAGTCGTAAATTATTATTACATCGTGTCGAATTGAATCGAATAATCGGCGCTGTCGAACGCAAAGGCTTTGCATTGGTACCGACTGCTCTATATTGGAAAAATGGCAAGGTCAAACTGGAGTTTGGCATCGCACGCGGTAAAAAGGCGCACGACAAACGCGAAGCTGAAAAAGACCGTGATTGGCAACGACAAAAAGAGCGATTGATGAGACATTAAATCAATTTTTCATCTTCTCGCTAAATCCATCTGCTAACTACGAAACTTTCACATAAACAGAGTATCTTAAATCAGGTATTTAATATTTTGTCTGGTGCGATGTTTAATTCGTGTCAATAGTCTATAATCACCACTTCTTCAGGAAATAAAACTCGGGGGCGTACTGGCTTCGACGTGGATATGAAACCTGAGGGGCATGCCGAGGTGCAGATTACCTCGTAAACACTTCTGCAAAACTTATAGTTGCCAACGAAGACAACTACGCACTAGCAGCTTAATAACCTGTCATAGTGCCGTCTGCCCATTCGTGTGCTTGTGCACGGTGGAACCAGGCGTCGACTCTCACAAGACCGCGATGAAACTCGTCCGAGGTGGATTCGTTAAAACTCTATCGGAATCGCTCTTTGTCTTCCCTGCCGTTCGGGTAGCACTGGGTTAAATTAAAGAGTCGGCTAAGCATGTAGAACCAATGGCAGAAGATTTGCGGACGCGAGTTCGATTCTCGCCGCCTCCACCAAATAACTAAACCACCTTCGGGTGGTTTTTTTATTTAACTTTCGCTCATCACTGCGCCGTTGCAATAATCACCTCAAAATCATCACGCAAATCTGCAATCTCAAAATTTAGTTTTTCCTGCTGTTTTTTATTTAGATTATTCATCACATCCGCAATCGCTTGATTAATGATATTCGTGTTATAGGCGAGATATTGTTTAAATCTTTTTGGTTGTTGTCCTTCTCTTGATGCAAAGGCTTCTAACATTGCTTGTTGCCAGCCCGGTTTGCGTTCTAATAATTTTTCTATTTTTCCCAGCCAATTCCTTCGGTCGTCTAGCCAGACATGATCAAATCGTTGCATTAAACCAGCAGCTTCATTCAGTACGTTCTTTTGCTCGGGGGTTAATCTGCCTACATACTTAATTAAGTTGTCAGACAGATCTTCATAGACTTCTTCAATATATTCTTCATTAGACCGGCTTAAATACTCTTCCTCCAGTTCAGTCTGTCTTTCCCAAAGGTTTTGCACGAACTCCCTGACCTGTTCGTCACTTAAACCTTCTCCAAGTTTGATAGCGGGAGGAAGTATGTTTGTTTGAACTCGTTTCGCTGAAACAAGAACGTCATCAAACCATTTTTGAACCGTCTCATTTGTAATGGGTCTTGATAAGTCCTGCTCAATACTGCCTAGTATCCCAATATAGCGGGATAATTCTTCGCCACGATGCCAGCGTAATAATTTATCGACCTGTTCTTCAAGATTGTCCTTCTGCACCAAAGTGAGATCAACATAATCATCAACATACCAGGGAATTAACCAATCGAGTTGCTTATAGATAAATCTATTACTACAACCAGTGAGTAGGCACGCAGTAAGTAACAGGACACTAATTCGATACATTTTGCTTTGCTATAAACCTCAACCAAAGATAACCACTAGAATCAGCGATTAGCGATGCAAATAAAATCCCGGTTGGCAACAAATCTGGGGATATTTTTCAAAACCACTGTAATAAACCTAACAATATTACGTAACGCGCACCTTTACCTATGCCGGTAAGCAACACAAAAACAATGAAACGAACTCGCATCATTCCGGCGATAAATGTCAGCGCATCTCCAAATATAGGAGCCCAGGCCATTAATAATGACCAGACACCATAACGCTGGAACCAGCGTTGCGTGCTGTTGAGATTATTCTCCTTGAATGGGAACCAGCGTCGAGACTTAAATCTTAGTAGATATCGACCCATAACCCAGTTCAAACAGGCACCTAAAGTATTGCCAACAGTAGCCCACAACCAAAGCGCCAATGGATCATAACCCAAACTGACAAGACTGACGAAAAGTACTTCAGAATAGGCAGGAAGTAGTGAGGCTGCCAGGAATGAGATAATGAAAAGACTAAGATATGCTTCCATTATTTTTTATCGCAATATTTTTTAACGTCATGCTCTTTTATAATTATGACACTTCAAGTTCAGTTGGATAAACATTGAGGCATTAGTATCTTCATTAGAGCAAACTATTAATAAACCAGTTCGATAATAATCTAGAATTTTATTACATCCCAAAATCTATCATAAAGATCTCGAAATGAATTTGATTCAATAGAATATATTAGATCCGCACCCTGTGTAACACCACTTTCTGTCTGTACACTCCAGTTGTCGGTTAATTCATAATTCAACAGGAATGACCATAGTTGATCGAAAGGATTAAATGAAGAACGGAAGGTAAGGTTCGGTGACAAGCGTTTACTTGCACTGAGAGAGGTACTATCTACCGAGTCACCACCTCCAACCGAAAAATCATCCAGATGAAACATATCTCTAATCTGATTGGCCAGTACTGACGACTGTTCTGAGCCCAAAGAAAATGCAGCTTGTGCAATCAATCCTGCTTCACCTCCAGAGGCGCCCGCGATTGGTCGTCCGGTAATAATGTATGAAAGTGTATCTGCTTCAGATTGTGATGGTTCTGAAAATAATGCCAGCTTCGGCGCACGTGCATTACCCGTTACGTTGACACCAGCCTTAACTGCCAGACCAGGTCTGTGTGCTCTTATACTGAGTGAAGGATTATCCAATGGACCGGCAAACTGTAATCTTCCCTGTCCAATTTTCAGGTTCTGACCATAGGCACGATAACTACCCTGCTTTACCGTTACCTGCCCTTCACCACGTGGCTGATATAAACCTACCGGTTTTACGATATTGAGATCACCCAACAGTCGCGTATCAAGACCAAAAGCCTGAATATGTATATCTGGATTTAAAAGCACATCCACATCAATATCGATCTTGTTTTTTACAAAATCATTTCCCGCATCACCTTCATCAATATGAACAGCACCTACTTCTTTCGATTGAATAACGACAACATCGGGTGATACCGATACCGCACCTTCCGGTACTGATGTAATCAACATGTCGAGCAAGGGTACTGTTATTTTACCCTTGATATAATGCAAGTTTTGTGTACCGCTTACCTGCAATTGAGGAGAAACGTCCATGCTGATATCTGCGGTGCGTACCAGGGGAAAATCAGAGCCAGTAACTTCAAACGCGTAAGGATAACCCTCATCTGCATTCATACTGGCCTGTCCATTCACCAACAATTGTTTAGTCTGGCTACCAATAACTGAATTGATTTGTAATTGGTTAGTCGCATACGCTGATTTAATATCACCCTTGATTTCATTCAGACTTAATCCAATCGGTAAAACGCTCAATTGACCTTCTTGTAAAATGAAAGAACCTTTTACTTCCGGTTTTGCAATGGTTCCTGTTGCATTTATATTTGCCTGAAATTGGCCACGCGAACCACTTAAGGTTGGTTCCAGTTTTTCAAGCCAATCCAGTTTTTTGAGTTTAATATTCAGATCGAGCTGTAAAGGATTTTCAGTGGCGTTGCTCATATCTCCCGTAAGACCTAAATCAAAATAGTCCGCGGATGTTAAGTTCATCAGTACTTCTCGATGATCCTGATTCGCAGACAGCTTTAACGAGGCCGTATTAATATTCAATAACTCCGTATTATCATCAAAACCTAGTTCAATTTGAGTCTCATTGCACTCAAGCAATATGTTCAATTGCCATTGCTGACTTTGTTTTTGAAATTTCACATCACCACTAATATCACCATTTAACGACATCGTTTCCGGTAACCATGGTTTTGTAAACTTCAGAGGTAACTGCTTAATTTTTATATCTGCAACCAATGCCTGATTTAAATCATTGGCAGCAGTCACACACAAATAGGCTTCTGATTGAGATAAACAGGTTTCTGCAAGACTGTACCCCGTCAGCCCCATGTGGACCAATTAGCCTAATTGCCTAAGAGATAGTTTTCGTTCATCGTTAACCGAAGAGGAAACGATGATGACAAATAAAAGAAGTGCAGAACAAACCGTACGTGATATTCGTCGACGTA
>JAURNW010000021.1 GCA_030829985.1 Gammaproteobacteria bacterium
CAACGTGCATTGATTAAACAAAATACCTTGGCACTACGTAAACAGATGCATTACGATAAACAACACATTAACTAACCCGATGAACCGATCTGTCTCTTAGTTTATGCCGCTCTTTGTCCAAAAGGTTTTGACGACGTACAATTTAAAGATGATTTCGACAACCTTCTCAACCGGCAACAGATTATCAGATGAACAATAGGGCTTTAGGGTATTGCCACCTTCAATATATTCCATAACGATGTAACAGTTATCTTCGTCTACACCCGCATCATAAATGTTAATAACATTCGGGTGAGTAAGTAGACCAGCGGTATGAGCCTCATTAAAGAACATTTTGCGGTAACGGGCACCCGATTCAACATCATTTAAAGCATCAAGAAAAGCAACCTTCAGCGCAACGGGTCTGTTTATATAGGGGTCATGCCCGAGATAAACAACACCCATGCTGCCACGATCGATTTCTTTCTTTACTTCTTATTTACCCAGTTTCTCAGGGACATTATTAGTCATGTGATAATTGTCTATCTCAATATTATAGAAACATCTATTCTATGTGCAGCGCAACAAATTTGTCACCCAATAACTTATCAAAATAATACAAGTTACTTATCTATATTAATGCATATATATTGATTTTAATATAAATGATAGTGTCATACTGTAACGACATTCATACAGCTGTTACACGCACAATTCAGTGCTTATTGACCATAGTAACCAGACTACTATACTGAATCATATAGTAACGATAGCGCTGTGATACATAGACTGCGTCTAAAATTGAGGGGGGCGTTATGACAACAACAGTTAAACAACTACTAAATGCTAAACATAGTGAAATATTCTCTGTAACACCGGATTCACTGGTAATTGATGCCATACGAATGATGAATGAAAAAAAAGTTGGTGCGTTACTTGTAATGGAAGGTGATGAATTGTCAGGTATTTTGTCTGAAAGAGATTACACCAGAAAAGTCATCCTGAATAATCGTAGTTCATCTGCTACTTTAGTTCGCGAAATAATGACCTCAGAATTAAAAACCGTTAATACATCCCAGACTCTCGACGAATGTCTGGTTGTTATGTCGAAAAATCATATACGGCATTTGCCTGTCGTTGATGAAGACAATACTGTCGGTGTTTTATCGATCATGGATGTGGTTAAAAGCATTATTTCTGATAAGGAATTTATTATTGAACAGTTGGAGCATTATATTACTGATACCGCCTGACATTTGCTCTTTAACAGGTTGATAGATAGTAATATAAAGCAATACCTTTAAGCTTAAGGAATCTCATAATATTAAGATTCCTTAAGCTTGCCTCTATCTATAATTGAATAACATTAACTATTTCCTGATATCTTTTCTATAAATTGTTGGATAGACAATAAATCCATCCTAAAATCTATCCTTCCATACTTCATAATCTAATTATATTCACAACGATAACTCATATGTCTTTAAAAAGTGATAGAGAAAAAGTCCAGGGACAATTAACTGCACACTATAACGAGATGCGTAATATTCATATGCGTGATCTATTTATGCATGACCAGAACCGAGGTAAAAAATATACAATACATTTTCCTGGTCTTCATATAGATTATTCAAAGAATATTATTTCAGATGAGACCTTGCCATTATTATTCAAGTTTGCTCAGGCATCTGATATTGATGCTTCCATCAAGGCGATGTTTGCCGGGGAAAAAATAAATATTACTGAAGATCGTGCTGTACTACATACAGCATTACGAACCACATCGAACCAAAATATTAAAATAAATAATGTAAATATAGTTGAAAAAGTTCATGCGGAACTCGAAAAAATTGAAGCCTTTGTTTGCAATGTACATAACAAGACACACCGGGGCTGGACAAATAAACCAATTGATACCTTTGTTAACATTGGTATTGGTGGTTCAGATCTTGGCCCTAAAATGGTGGTTGATGCATTAGATAAGTTTCGTCAGTGTGAAACACGATCTTTTTTCATATCAAATATTGATTATCAGGCAATTGATTCTTTACTCAAAACCATAAATCCTGAAACAACATTATTTATAATTTCGTCAAAATCATTCAACACTATTGAAACTCTGACTAATGCAACTACGCTAAAAACATGGATGCAAAATAAAGGTTGCAATGATATCAGCAAACATTTTGTTGCTGTTTCTAACAACCTTGATGCAACAGTTGAATTCGGAATAAAACCGGAGAATGTTTTTGAGTTATGGGATTGGGTTGGCGGCAGATTTTCATTATGGTCAACGATAGGCTTGCCTATCGCATTAGCGACAGGATTTGAAAACTTCAAGAAACTACTTGCTGGTGCACATGAAGTGGACGAACATTTTTCACAAACACCGCTTGAAGATAATATTCCGGTTGTTCTTGCACTAATTGATTATTGGTATTCAAATTACTTTGAAGCAGAAACACATGCCTTTATTCCTTACGACGAGTCGTTGAAATTATTCCCCGATTATCTATCTCAACTGCTAATGGAAAGCAATGGTAAGTCAGTGAATTTAGATGGACACATTATTGATTACAAAACTATGCCTATCTGCTGGGGTTCAGTAGGTACAAACTCACAACATTCTTTTTTTCAGTTATTACATCAGGGAACACACATGGTACCTGTAGATTTTCTTGTGCCTTTAACAAAGCAAGGTAATAAGGAACACCATGCGTTACTCCTCGCTAATTGTCTGGCTCAAAGCCAGGCTTTAATGCAAGGTGAAAACAATACTGATGCAAATCGATACATTTCCGGTAATAAACCAAGTACTACAATAATATATTCTGAGTTAACGCCTGAAACCCTGGGTTCATTGATCGCGATATATGAGCACAGAACTTTCGTGCTAGGATTATTGTGGCAGATCAATTCTTTTGACCAATGGGGTGTTGAATTAGGAAAAAAACTGGCGATGGCTATATACGAAAACATGAATGGAGAAAAAACAACAAAAGACCTGGATTCATCTACACAAAATCTGATTGAACTCTATAAAAAATCCCGCTTACAATGATCTTGCTAATCTTGTTTAGAGACATACATGGCTGTTGTCTCAGATAATCGCTTAACCAGTGTTTTCATAAATACACGGCTAAAATGTAACTGACACTCTATTGATGCTTGCTCAATTAATGTGGCATTAATTTTCATTAAATCAACATCGCTTTTTGCGATAATTGTTGCCGTTCTTTTTGCCTTGCTTAAATAACTCATTTCACCAAAGCAATCACCTGATTTTAAGTGTCCGATTAATGATCGGTCTTTAAAAACATCCACTTCCCCCGATGTAATAATATAAAATGAGTCATCTATATCGCCCTCAACAATTATTTCAGAACCGGTATTAAATTTCTGCCAGATACCGGCACGAATTATTTCCCAAAGTTCTGAAACAGGAAATTCACTGAAAAAATCCAACGATTGTATTAAATTAAATTTTTCCTGAACTTCAATATCTTCCTTGGGTTGTTCAAGACAATCAAATGCCAGACTTAAATCAGCTGCAAAATTCAAACCCATCTTGTAACGTTTTTCCGGATTTTTCTGCAACGCGTGATGAACAATCTTCTCCAGAATTTCAGGAACATCTGAACGGTGTGTACTCAACGGTAAGTGCTCTTCATTTATAATTATATGGATCAATCGTGAAAAACTTTCCGCAGGGTAAGGATGTTTTCCAGTCAGTAGCTCATACATAACGATACCTAATGAAAAAAGATCCGTTTGATTTGTTATTACATCTTCCTGAACTTGTTCCGGAGACATATAGCGTGGGGAACCCACAAATCCCATTGGCATGGTATTGGTCGTATCTGAAGTCATAATATGCGCGATACTGAAATCGGCAATCTTCACATCTCGATTTTCATCAATAAGTATATTTGTCGGTTTAATATCGCGATGAATAACACCGTTACGATGTGCATAATCCAGTGCTTTTGCACACTTGAATATAATTTCAATTACTAGCTCGAAGGGTAATAAATTATTAGAATTACAATAAGTTTTTAAGGTATCACCGCCCTCGATAAGTTCCATGACAATATAGCAATGATCCTGATCGGCACCAGCATCCAGAATCTCGACTATATTAGGGTGCTTAAGAGTGCCAGCGGTGTGCGCTTCATTGAAGAACATTTTTCGATATCGTTCTCCAGACTCTTTATCATTCAGGTTTTCAGATAACGCTACCTTAACGGCAACATCACGATCTGCATAAGGATCATATCCTTTATAGACAATACCCATGCTACCGCGACCAACCTGTTCTTTTATTTCGTACTTACCTAATTGTTCTGGAATTTTCATTTGTAGATTAAAATACACTACTTATAATGGTTTATGAGATTTTATTAAAACACATTATTGATAATACATTGAATTTTTATCTGCATTTATTAGCAAAGAACTGTTACTAAGGGTGATACAATCCGGCTCGGCCTATAGTTGCCAATAAACGACAAAATCTGATCTACTTCTCAAATAATTTACACGAAGGTATTACTAAAAACATTATGAAGGCTATTATTCTTGCCGCTGGCATTGGTAACCGGCTCGGTGATCACGCTGCAAACCAACCAAAATCATTACTGGAGTTTGAAGGAAAGAGCTTACTAAAACGCCATATTGAAATTCTTTCGGCAAACCATATTGAAGAAATAACCATTGTCACCGGTTATGAATCAGAGTTGATTATGGAACATCTTGAAGGCCAGACCATGACTATCAATTATATTTATAATGATCGTTACACTGACGGTAGCATTATCAGTCTTGGTTGTGCACGCCCAATTATACTTAATGAAGCTGAGTTCATATTAATGGATGCCGATGTTCTTTATGATCAGGAAATGATTCGGCGTTTGGTCACTACCAGTATTGATAATTGCCTGTTACTGGATCGAGACTTTATTCCCGGCGATGAGCCCGTCAAGATTTGTGTTGATAAAAATGGGCGTATAAATGAATTTAGAAAGCACATCGCTGACAATCTTGATTATACTATGCAGGGAGAATCAGTAGGCTTTTTCAAATTTAATAATCAAATTGGACAATCTCTGCTTGAACGAATAGATGACTACCTTGCCAAAGGCGAAAACAAGACCCCTTATGAAGAAGCCATTCGCGACTTGTTGTTAAAAGATGCATCACAATTTGGATATGAAGACGTCACCGGTGTCCCCTGGATTGAAATAGATTTTCCTGAGGATATTGAACGCGCGCAAAAAGAAATAATACCTGCATTATCACCCATCAATCATTAATCAGTAATTAATATAAAATGTCTAAAAATAACAATAAAAAAACAAGCAAGTGTAAACAACTACGTTCACTGCTCGAATCAAACGAACTTGAATTTATTCTGGAAGCACATAATGGTATCTCGGCAAGTATAGTTGAAAGTGCTGGCTTTAAAGGTATTTGGGGCAGTGGCCTTGCGATGTCAGCACAATTTGGTGTGCGTGATAGCAATGAAGCCAGTTGGACTCAGGTCGTCGATATGCTTGAATTTATGTCAGATGCAACCACCATACCTATCTTGCTGGATGGTGATACCGGTTATGGTAATTTTAATAATATGCGTCGCCTGGTAGTTAAACTTGAACAACGTGATATCGCGGGAGTTTGCATAGAAGATAAACAGTTTCCTAAAACGAACAGCTTTATCGATGGTAACAAACAACCCTTGGCAGAAATCGGTGAATTCTGTGGCAAGATTAAAGCGGGTAAAGACAGCCAGACCGATGATGATTTTTGTATCGTCGCCAGAGTTGAAGCATTGATCGCAGGATGGGGATTAAATGAAGCATTGAAAAGAGCAGAGGCCTACCATCAAGCTGGTGCTGATGGAATATTGATCCATAGCAAACTATCCAGACCTGATGAAATCCTTGCCTTTGCCAAAGAATGGGCGGGACGTTCACCATTAGTTATTGTCCCGACTAAATATTACAGCACACCAACCGATGCTTTTCGTAAAGCGGGTATCGATTTGGTTATCTGGGCAAACCATATGATACGCACCTCCGTTGCAGCCATGGAAAAAACCAGCAACACCATTTTTGAATCAGAGTCATTAGCTGATATCGAGGATAAAATTGCCAGTGTAGACCATATCTTCAAATTACAAGGCGCCGAAGAACTAAGTAAAGCACAAGATAAATATCTGGTACAAAAATCTGATATCCACGCCATCATTCTTGCTGCCAGTAGAGGCAGTGAATTACACGAATTAACCCATGATAAGCCGAAAGCAATGATCAGTATTGGTGGCAAAACCTTACTGGGCAGATTAATGGAAGGGCTTAAAAAAGCCGGGATCAATAAGTCGACAGTAATCGCGGGTTATAAAGCAGACGCCATAGACCTTCTGGGTATCGAAAAATGTATCAATGAAGATTATGACAGTGGTGATGAACTACAAACATTGATCTGTGCACAAGAGAACTTCAATGACGATATGTTAATCCTCTATAGTGATCTTTTGTTCAGGGAATATATTCTCAGGGACTTGATTGAGACTGATGGAGAGGTAGTTATTATTGTCGACTCTGCTTTAGATAATCCAAATATTACCGGTTCACCGGATTATGCCTATTGTAGTAAAGATGATGACCGATCGCCCTTTATGCAAAATGTAACTCTAACGCAATTGTCCTCATCTGCAGATGCAGCCGACAAACAAACTTCCGGTTACTGGATCGGTATGATGCGTGTCAGAAAACAAGGTCGACAATGGATAGAAGCCGCACTTAATGAATTAAAGACAGCGACCAACTTTAATGAACTCACACTACCCGATTTGTTAAACCATTTGATCGAGCAAGGCAAACCAGTTCATGTTCATTATATTGACGGGCATTGGTTAGATGTTAATTCGCTTGATGATATTGATCGCGCTGGTGACTTCACTCAATAAACGCAAGATAAAATTAAAACCTAAAGAGAAGTACATTGATAGAAGCAAAAGAATTTGTTGAAGCTGCAAGAAAACTTGGCTTCAGTCGCTACACGGGTGTCCCTTGTTCATTTTTAACACCATTTATTAATTACGTTATCAATGACGATGCGTTGGAATATGTTTCATCAGCTAATGAAGGCGATGCTCTGGCAACGGCAGCGGGAGCAGCCATCGGCGGCCAACGCTCCGTCGTGATGATGCAAAACTCAGGCTTGGGTAACGCTGTTAGTCCAATCACGTCGCTCTCTTATGTGTTTCGCATACCCTGTTTAATCATCAGCACACATCGTGGACAACCCGGCGTAAAAGATGAACCGCAACATGAATTAATGGGGCAAATAACGAAAGAACTGTTTGATACCATGCGCGTGCCATGGGAAATATTTCCAAGCAAAGCTGAGGATATTGTCCCCGCCTTGCAACGCGCAGATGAATACATGCAAAAAGAACAACGACCATATGCCTTCATTATGGAAAAAGGAACGGTAGCGCCACAGGCCTTACATAAAAATCCTGTTACTGATATTTCAGAACGTAAAATCGTTGTACGATCATCGCATAATGCGGATGCTATAACGATCAATCGGAATGCTGCATTACGACGTATTATCGATCATACGCCGGAAGAAAATACGGTGTTAATTGCGACTACCGGTTTTACCGGGCGTGAACTATTCGCAATCAATGACCGACCGAATCAAATCTACATGGTGGGTTCTATGGGCTGTGCCTCATCACTCGGTCTGGGGATTGCTTTGGCGAGACCCGATTTAAAAGTAATCGTGATCGATGGTGACGGTGCTGGCTTGATGCGCATGGGAAATTTCGCCACCATAGGCAGTTATGCTGGTAATAACCTGATTCATATTCTATTAAATAATGAAGTACATGATTCCACCGGCGCTCAGGCGACCGTTGGGAGGAATATAGATTTCTCAAAGGTAGCAGAGGCGAGTGGCTATGGTGTATGTTTGTCGGGTAACGAAATCGACACTATTGATGAGGTGTTCGCTTTAGAACCACAGGAAGGCCCCGTCTTTGCTCATTTAAAAATAGCTGCCGGTACAATTGATGATTTACCCAGACCGGATATTACCCCAAACGAGGTATTGGTAAGATTTATGCAACACATAAACAGCAGCTTCTAACTATGACAACTCTTCTTCTCAATCCGGGTCCAGTTGTTCTAAGCGAACGTGTACGCAAGGCACTCTTAAAACCCGATCTCTGCCATCGTGAACAGGAATTCATTGACCTGCAAAACAAGATTAGAACCGAACTATTAAACGTCTATAACCTTTCAGTTAAAGATTGGGCAAGTATTGTCTTTACCGGTTCCGGCACATCGGCAATGGAAGCTATGATGACCAGTCTTATACCGGCACACGGCAAGGTTCTGATTATCGAAAATGGTGTCTATGGCGAACGCTTAACAAAGATTGCACAGATCCATGATATTGCCCACGTGGTAGCACATCATGAATGGGGAGATGAGATTGATCTTGTCAAAATTGAAGGCGAATTACAGTATCACAAAGAAATTTCACATGTTGCCGTAGTCCATCATGAAACAACGACCGGCCGTTTAAATGATATCGATGCCATTGCAGAACTCTGCAACAAACACGGCAATATCCCCTTACTACTTGATGCCGTCAGTAGCTTTGGTGCGGAAGAAATAAAATTCGAAGGCTGGAATATTGCTGCCTGCGCCGCAACCGCGAATAAATGTTTGCATGCTGTGCCAGGTACATCTTTCGTCATTGCCAATAGAACGGCGATGAAACAAATGTCGGCAACACCATCGCGCACACTCTACCTTGATCTGGTAACGTATTTAAAAAATCAGGATGCCAATGGCACGCCCTTCACACAATCGGTGCATACCTTCTATGCTTTAGCAGAAGCATTAGATGAATTAAACGATGCTGGTGGTTGGAAAAAAAGACAACAGCTCTATTGGCAACGCATGGATATCGTGCGTGATGGTTTACAACAACTAAACATCAACGCTTGCCTTGAACGAGAACAATGCTCCTGTGTATTAAACTCATTCCCGCTACCGGAAGGCATCAGTTACGAAACACTACACGACAAACTCAAAACCGCCGGCTTCGTCATCTACGCCGGACAAGGCGACTTTGCCAAATCACGCTTTCGTATCTCCTGTATGGGAGAGATGAGTAATAGTGATATGGAAAGGTTGATTAAAGAAATCGGAAAAATTTTTAACCCCTAGCAATCAAGCGTCTTCATCATGAAAGTGGCTATAAATCTAGTTAGGTTGTAATGAAGAAATCAAATCTAATTAAACTAAGTATTTGGTTAATTATCTGCGGCGCAGTTTTGTGCGTACCGTTGTTTAATTTCGATAATAAAGAAGCTCATATTTTTTATGGCCTACTCATTTTAGGGCTAACATTTCCACTGGGTTATATATTTGCAATGGCTATCGCATTTATTGGGTTTTCAATTGATAAATGTTGTGGAATCTCATTGCCAAGTAATGAACCGATGCTAATCCTCACCTGGATCGGTTTTGTATTGGTGGGCTATTTTCAGTGGTTTATATTGATTCCATGGGCATCCAAAAAATTAAAAGCAAACTAGAGAAAAAACTACGACGCACTACTAATCTTTCGTTCCTTTTCAAACTGGTCTGACTGGGAAATAATAAAATTACGTATGCCTTCATAATCAAGACCAGCATCGCGTAACATATCTTCTCTGGAGCCATGCTGAAGTAATCTGTCCGGTAAACCATAGTTAGCAATCTTTTGTGTAACCCCATGTGCTGCTATAACTTCATTCACAGCTGCACCTGCCCCACCCGGTATAACATTTTCTTCAACAGTAACTATCAGATCATGATCAGCACACATTTCGACAATCAACATTTCATCAATTGGTTTAACAAAGCGCATATTTACAACTGTGGCATCAAGTTCTTCTGCTATACGTTCACAGGGTTCAACCATCGTACCAAATGCCAGGATAGCCAGACTCTTACCTTTGCGTCTGATTTCCGCTTTACCAAGCGGTAATGCAGTCATCTCTTGTTGTATTTCCACACCGGGACCGGTGCCACGTGGATAACGCACTGCAGCAGGTTTATCGAGTTGATAACCTGTATAGAGCATCTGACGACATTCGTTTTCATCTGCCGGGGCCATGATCACCATTTTCGGTAAACAGCGCATAAAACTCAGATCATAAGAACCATTGTGAGTAGGTCCATCTGCGCCAACACAACCTGCTCTGTCTATCGCAAACAATACCGGTAATTCCTGAACCACAACATCATGGACCAATTGATCATAGGCGCGTTGTAAGAACGTAGAATAGATTGCCACAACAGGTTTCAAGCCATCGCAGGCCATACCGGCAGCGACAGTAACGCTATGCTGTTCAGCTATCGCCACGTCAAAGTATTTATCCGGGTGATCTTTTTCAAATTGTACTAAACCCGAGCCCTCGCGCATTGCGGGTGTTATTGCCGCAAATCGATGATCGATTGTCGCCATATCACTGGCCCAATCACCAAAGATCTTGCTATAGGTTGGACCAGAAGTAGACGGTTTAGCAGAGGGAACAATACCCTTGTGAGGATCAAACGGGGTAACACCATGATACTTAACCGGATCATTTTCTGCAGGCTCATAACCTTTACCCTTCTTGGTAATGATATGCAGGAACTGAGGTCCATCGAGTTCTCTAATATTTTTTAATGTACTGATTAATGCATGCAGATCATGGCCATCTACCGGACCAATATAATTGAATCCGAATTCTTCAAACAAGGTACCGGGAACAATCAAGCCTTTGACATGTTCTTCCGCACGCTTTGCCAATTCGACTGCATTGGGAATATTAGATAAAACCTTCTTGCTGCCTTTGCGCATGCTGGAGTAGATCTTTCCAGAGATTAACTGTGCAAAACGATTTGAAAGTGCACCCACATTAGGTGAGATAGACATGTTGTTATCGTTGAGGATCACCAACAAGTCGCTATGTTGTGCGCCAGCATGGTTAAGGGCCTCGAAGGCCATGCCTGCTGTCATACTGCCATCACCAATGATAGCAACAGATTTGCGATTCGAACCTGTACGGGAAGCCGCTATGGACATGCCTAGAGCCGCACTGATTGAGGTGCTTGAATGCCCTACACCAAAGGTGTCATATTCGCTTTCATCACGTTTAGGAAAAGGCGCCAGACCTTCCCATTGACGTATACTATGCAAGCGGTCTTTTCTGCCGGTCAGGATTTTATGTATATAGGCTTGATGTCCTACATCCCAGACCAGACGATCTTCAGGAGTGTTATACAGATAATGCAACGCAACGGTTAGTTCGGTAACACCCAAACTCGCCGCAAAGTGTCCACCACTCTTACTTACAGAGTGCAACAAAAATAATCTTAGTTCTTCGACAAGCTGTTCTAATTGTGATTCTGGCAGCTTTCTGAGGTCTGCAGGACAATCTATCTGGTCAAGAAGGGGCGTATTTATATCGTTATTCATTACATAATTGCTTTAAAATAATGCCATTATGAATAGTGACTAAGTGGCATGCAAGAAGAACAATAACTTACTTCAACAATGCTCTCTTAATGGCAAAGCTTGAAATTATGTAAAACACGGGCTGTACATTCAGGCGGACATCACTTATCTTGACGGGTTTTAGTGCGTCAGCACTGAAAAATGGCGTCGAACATCGATAACGAATCAATAATCTGGAGTCTATTTAATGGGTGTACCTCTAATTCAGCAATTCAGGATGGGAAAATATATCCTAGGCAAAAAATTCAGTGGCGAAAAAAAATACCCACTGGTATTGATGCTGGAACCCTTGTTTCGCTGCAATCTGGCCTGTGCCGGCTGTGGCAAAATTGATTATCCGAAAGAGATACTGGATAAACGACTTAGTTATGAAGATTGTATGGCTGCCATCGATGAATGTGGCGCCCCTGTAGTCTCGATTGCGGGCGGCGAGCCGCTGATACACAAAGAAATGAAGCAGATTGTTGATGGCTACATCGAGCGTAAGAAATTTGTTTACCTGTGCACGAATGCCCTGTTGTTGAAGAAACATATTGATGAATACACACCATCACCTTATCTGACGTTTTCTATCCATCTTGACGGCAACAAAGAACGTCATGATGCTTCTGTATGTCTGGATGGCGTTTTCGATAAATGCATTAGCGTTATCAAACTTGCTCGTGAAAAAGGCTTTCGTGTCACCATAAACTGCACTTTGTTTCAAAATGAAACCGCTGATGAAGTCGCAGAATTCATGGATATGGCAATGGAACTGGGTGTTGAAGGTGTCACTATTTCGCCAGGGTATAATTACGAAAGAGCACCTAAACAGGACGTTTTCTTGAAAAAGACCGAGAGCAAACAACTGTTCAGAGATATATTCAAACTTGGTATCGGTAAAAAATGGCGCTTTAATCAGTCATCACTGTATCTGGATTTCCTGGCTGGTAACCAAACTTATGAATGTACTCCTTGGGGTAATCCAACCCGCAACGTATTTGGTTGGCAAAAACCATGTTACTTGTTAGTTGGCGAAGGTTATGCACCAACCTTCTCTGCCCTGATGGAAGAAACTGAATGGCAAAATTACGGCACTGGCCGTAATCCTAAATGTGCGAATTGCATGGTTCATTGCGGGTATGAAGCTACTGCTGTGAACGACACAGTAAGTCATCCATTTAAGGCCTTGGGTATATTTCTTAAAGGGCCCAAGACAGATGGAGAAATGGCACCTGAATTACCCGTACTCTATGACGATGATGCAGTAACCGCTCCGAAACTGGTTTCTGAAAATAAAGCAACAAAGAGTTGCGCTAGTAGTAAACAAGTCGCCTGATGGAATTAACTCTCCTGGCAGTAATGCCAGGATTGCTTATCTGGGTCGCCATACTCTTACTGCCTTGGCGACCCTGGAATACCCGGGAATCTCTCGACAGCCAAAGCGCAGAAAATCAGGACTTATCCGATGTCACTGTGCTTATTCCTGCTCGAGATGAATCTGAGACAATTACTCAAACTCTTACCGCCCTCAAAGAACAAGGCCATGGATTACAGGTGATTCTGGTCGATGACCAATCCACCGATAATACAGCTGAGCTGGCCAAGTCGGTCGAACTGGAAAATCTCAAAATAGTCCCCGGTACAACTCTGGCCGAAGGTTGGAGTGGGAAATTATGGGCGCTGGAACAGGGACGCCAACACATCAAGACCCCCTTCCTCTTGTTATTAGACGCCGATATTGTTTTGATGCCGAATCTTATTCCGACATTATTGAAAGTAGTTCGCGAAAAGGATTTAAAAATGCTGTCCCTGATGGCTCACTTGAAGATGGAGTCAAACTGGGAAAAGCTGTTAATGCCGGCTTTTATCTTCTTTTTTAAATTACTATATCCATTCCATCTATCGAATAAACCAACATCATCTATCGCTGCTGCTGCAGGTGGATGTATCTTGCTTGAATTTAGTGTGCTTGAAAAATTAGGTGGGTTTAACTGCATCAAAAATGCGTTGATTGACGATTGTTCATTGGCAAAACAGATTAAACAGGAAGGTTATAATATCTGGATGGGTTTAACCCATTCTGCAATCAGTATCCGTAGTTACAATTCACTTTCGACCATCTGGCAAATGGTTGCAAGAACCGCCTATACCCAACTAGGTTATTCTCCATTGTTATTATTAGTTTGCACCATGCTGATGGTGGCAGCTTTTGCTTTACCCATTACAGCACTACTACAAACTCAACTCGATATTTTTATAACCGGAATAATCATCCTTGCCCTGCAAGTCGTCTGTTATATACCGACCTTGCGCTACTATTCAATGAAACCAGTCTATGCATTGACCTTACCATTGATAGGCATACTTTATTTACTAATGACATGGAGTTCCGCTTATCATTATTATTTTGGCAAGGGTGCAGTATGGAAAAACCGTCATTATAATTAATTGCAACAAAATCCAGTTAAATGCATCTAATTTTTTATAGCTGAAAACAACTATAAAACCAGCCGATAATTTAACCTATTTATATAACTATGGATTTCACACAATGACTTCACCACACCATTCATTTCAACGATTTTTAAGGTATTTTATATATCCAGGAATAGTCTTTTTTAGCACTCATATATGGGCTGAAACTGAGCAGGAGAAAGCGATTCAGGCCCCTGTCAACGAATTACATACCTCATTAATCAACATTATGCAGGCTGCTGAGAAACAAAGCTTTCAAGCACGTTATGACGTTATCGAGAAGGTGGTTCTTGAATATTTCGATTCACCTCTGATTGCAAAAGTTATATTAGGTCGCTACTGGAAAACGCTTGATGAAAAATCAAAATCGGAATTTATAAATTTATTTAATCGTTTGACCATATCAACTTATGTAGACCGATTTGATACTTATAGAGAGCAATCATTTAAAGATATATCTACAGAGAAGATGAAAAAAAATAGATATCTGGTTAAAACAGAATTTGTGCGTACAGATGATGAACCAGTATCTTTCAATTACATCGTCCAAAAAGAGAATGATAAGTGGAAGATAATCAGTGTCATCGCCAACGGCATAAATGACCTGTCTCTAAAACGAGCAGACTATTCTGCCATTATCAAGGATCAGGGTTTTGATGCCCTCTTAATCGACCTGAAAGAAAAAATCAGACTTTTGCAGCCTGAAATATAAACAAAACCAATATTAAAAATTGTTTCCAGCCTTAAGGTATGTCAATATTTGCCGATTGATAATCACAACCTATTTGCACTGCAAGAGAGAGTAGAAAATGACTGGATGGCGTTTATTTGATTTAGCAAAACTCCTGATTCTTATCGGGATTATGTCGCTGGCAACGGGCTGCGCAACAACACAAAGTATAAATAATGACGGTGACCCCGATCCATTAGAACCGGCAAACCGTGTGGTCTTCAATGTAACTGAAACACTTGATAAGCATCTTATTAAACCTATTGCTGAGTCATATGTCGATCTAGCTCCCTTACCCGTTAGAACCAGTGTAACTAATTTTTTCAATAATCTAGGCTACTTGAATGTCATCTTGAATGATTTTTTGCAAGGGAAATTTGAACAGGGAATAACAGACATGCTTCGCTTTACCTATAATTCAACATTTGGTATTGCAGGTTTATTTGATGTTTCTACACCAATAGGTATGCCTGCAAATATTGAAGATTTTGGCCAAACACTTGCTACTTGGGGTGTAGATCAAGGATCGTATCTCTATTTATTGGGACCAACCTCAACACGTGACGTAATAGATCAAGTGCCAAGCACTCTGTTAAACCCGTTCTTTTATATGTCAGGTATAATTTTCGCCCCAATTAGCGTTATAAATGCTGTGAACACACGTGCCAATCTGCTTGAAGCATCCAGTATTCGTGACGAAGCAGCGCTGGATACTTATTCATTCACCCGTGAAGCTTATCTACAACAACGTGAGTTTCTTGTCCATGATGGCAATCCACCTGCCACGGGTTATGACGATATCTTTGATGACGGTGAATTTGCCGATGATGTGTCAGAGTCTGATTCAGATTCAGATTCAGGTATGTTAATCATCGAATAAGATAGATTTAGCGACATAACATTATCTTTTTTGAAAACCTACAAACAGTAGCTGCATTATTTAATTAATGCAGCTACTTCCTCAACCCAGTGTTTGACCGGTACCGGACTTTTTGTCTGTAAATGTTTTAGGCAACCAATGTTGGCTGTAAGAATCATCTCTGGTTCACCTGACAGCAAATTTTCAATTTTATTGGCTTGTAGCTTGCCTGATATTGCTGGTTGCAATAAAGAATAAACACCGGCCGATCCACAGCATAGATGAGCATCTTTTACTTCACGCAAGATGAAACCCAACCTGCTTAACAGGCTTTCAGTCACGCCATTTAATTTTTGGCCATGCTGTAATGTACACGGGCTCTGAAAGGCAACGTTTTTGGGCTTGTTTAATTGCAATTTTTCTAAATCAAATTCCGATACATACTCAGAGATATCTTTTGTTAAGCCTGAAATTTTTGCTGCCTTGCTGGCATAGACCTCATCTTCACGTAATAAATAACCATATTCTTTGATATGTACACCACAACCACTGGCAGAGACAATTATTGCCTCTACGCCTTGCTCAACAAGGGGCCAGTACAAATCAATATTACCTCTCATAAAGGCTAAGGCCTGTTCTGTTGCCGTAAGGTGCTGACTTAAAGCACCACAACATTGCTCGTCTTTAACACCAATGACAGAAACACCAAGCGCATCTAATACTTTAGTTACTGACTGATTTATCCCCGGAGCCATTGCTGGCTGCACGCAACCTGAAAATAAAATAACCTTACGTGAATGAACTTTCATCGTTTTAAGATTAGCTTTCTTTGTATACGCCGGGATCATCGTTTTTATCTTTGAGGGGAGGCAAAAACGAAAAAATTGCCCCGTCCTTAATAAAGGAGTAAATCTATCTTTATAAGGTAAAGTTTGTAAGATAAAAAATCGGACGAGGCGCTGATGCCAAGGTCGAGTTGTTTTTTGTTCAATATGATGACGTCCTATATCGAGTAACTTTCCATATTCAACACCTGAAGGACAGGTAGTTTCACATGCACGACATGTCAAACATCGGTCTAGGTGTTGTAGCGTTCTATCCGATGTTTCCTCTCCCTCTAACATGGACTTTATCAGGTAAATACGTCCTCTTGGCCCATCAAGTTCGTCACCTAATAATTGATAGGTCGGACATGTTGCGGTACAAAAACCACAATGCACGCATGACCGTAAAATACGTTCCGCTTCTTTACCTTCGGATGTATCGCTAATTGATTTTTCTATGAATGTTTGCATAAGCTCTAGACTGTCGCGTACATCTTCCCTGGATTTAATATGCCGTGTGGGTCAAAGGCGTTTTTTAATCCTTTATGTAATGACAATAATCCATCTGTTAAAGGTTGAAACACTTCCTGTTGACGATCAGAACCTTTAAACAACATCGCACTGCCGCCTGCGACTGAAGCCATATTAAATATTTCTTCCGCAGAACGGTCAGAATTAAGCCAATACAACCCCCCGCCCCAATCTATTAAACACGAATCATCAGCCACAGCCACGACAGATGTTAAGGGAACAGATAATCGCCAAACATTATTGTCCGAATTAAAAATGGACGATTTGTAATCACGTAATTCATCCCAGAATAACTGCGCTTGTTCTAATACATCCATGCCGATAGCCTCACTTGAAGTCTTGACCACCTTTTCATCTCCCGATAAACGGATAAATAACGCTTCACCATCATAACAGGATGCAGATATAGGTATGTTACCAGTGGACAATTCAAGCATCTTCGCCAGGGCTTTTTCGGCTGATAATAATTGATGACAGGTCATCTCAAATTCAGGTATTGGCATAACCTTGAGTGAAATGTCCAAAATTACACCTAGTGTTCCATATGCACCTGTCATCAATCGCGATAGATCATAACCAGCAACATTCTTCATTACCTGTCCACCAAATGTCAGCTCTTTGCCCAAGCCATTTATACAATGGATTCCTAAAACATAATCACGCACCGAACCTGTATAAGGTCGGCGTGGCCCGCTCAAGCCTGTCGCTACAACACCACCTATTGTGGTGCTGGCATTAATCTGAGGCGGGTCAAAAGCTAACATTTGTCCGTGTTCGGTCAGGGTGTTATTGATCTCACTCAGCGTTGTACCGGATCTAGCTGTAATATACAGTTCTGTCGGCTCATAACTTATTACACCGCTATAAGAGGACATCTCCAAAGATGTTCCAGTGCTGTTTCTACCTAGAAAAGCTTTGCTATCACCACCCACAATCTTCAATGGCTCACGCTGCTCAATGGCATTCGCTAATTGGTCCTGGATGATTTTTATTTTTTCTTGCATTGAACAGTCATCTGATTAATTTAGTTTTAAAGTCATGAATGAAAAAGCTGATTTAAAGTAATATCAGAAATAAAACATCTCAATAACGTTCCAGCTCGGGAAACTTATCCTTGCCTGCGTGTACATGCATCGCTCCAAACTCTGCACATCGGTTTAAAGTAGGCACCGCCTTGCCCGGGTTTAGCAAACCTTTTTTATCGAACGCTGCTTTTACAGCATGAAACTGTTCCAGTTCATCATCGCTAAACTGGATACACATCTCATTTATTTTTTCTATACCGACCCCGTGCTCACCCGTTATGGTACCGCCCATTTCAATACAGAGTTTGAGTATGTCGCTACCAAATGCTTCAGTGCGTTTTAACTCTCCCGGAATAGCAATATCATATAAAATCAAGGGATGTAAATTTCCATCTCCGGCATGAAAGACATTGATTACATCTAGTTTATATTTTTTAGATAAATCATTTATACCAGACAATACCTGTGCGATATGTTTTCTTGGGATGGTTCCATCCATACAATAGTAATCCGGTGCAACTCGACCCGCAGCCGGGAAAGCCGCTTTTCTACCTGCCCAGAATAGATCTGATTCAGCATCATTCTGCGCAACACGTACTTCTGTTGCACCGAATCGAGTAAGCAATTGTTCGACAGCATTTAAGCCTGTTTCTACTTCATCCTGAGTACCATCTAATTCACACAATAAGATCGCTTCTGCATCGGTGGGATAACCGGCGTGAACAAAATCTTCAACCGCACGAACACCTCCCTTATCCATCATTTCCAGACCGGCAGGAATAATGCCCTCAGCGATAACACCCGCAACGGCATTACCGGCTTTCTCAACGTCATCAAAAGCAGCAAGCAAGACTCTGCTGAAGGGTGGTTTCGGAACCAGTTTTACCGTGACTTCGACTATCACCGCCAACATCCCTTCAGAACCCGTCAATAGGGCAAGCAGATCGTATCCGGCTGAATCGAAAGCATGGCTACCAACCGTAATTAATTCACCCTCAATAGTGACGAGTTTCAATTGCATAATATTGTGCACTGTAAGGCCATATTTCAAACAATGAACGCCACCAGAATTTTCAGCTACATTTCCACCAATAGTGCAGGCGATCTGGGATGACGGATCAGGGGCATAATATAAACCATGTGATTTCACGGCATCGGAGATAGCGAGATTACGAACACCTGGTTGAACCCGTGCCGTTCGCTGTTCCGGATCAATTTCGATTATCTTGTTAAATTTAGCCAGAATCAGCAATACTCCTTCTTCGTGGGGCATCGCACCGCCAGATAGGCCGGTACCTGCACCTCTGGCGACAACCGGTATATCGTGAGAATGGCAATACGATAATATGGCTTGTACCTGCTCCACAGTATCCGGCAAAACTACACAGCCCGGCATTACCCGATGAGCAGATAGCGCATCACATTCATAAACGCGCCGCGATTCTTCAGATAGCAATACAGCCCCTGCTGGGAGAATCTCTGTTAATTTACTAAAATTCATAGTGAATCATTTTATGCTTATTTGATTTATTTAACAGCCGGCTTATATCATCGATAATTTTGCCATTTCTAGAGCACATATAAAACTAGTTAATGATATAATCCCAAGCTTCTGAATGTTGTAGCTAAAGATATTACGACCATTAAAACCAAAGTCTCATGAGTGAAGAAATCCTTATCAATGTTACACCTCAAGAAACGCGCGTAGCCGTTGTTGATAATGGTGTATTGCAGGAAGTACATATTGAAAGGTCACAAAAACGAGGTCTCGTAGGTAATATCTTTAAAGGGCGTGTATCTCGTGTCCTGCCCGGCATGCAAGCAGCTTTCATAGATATTGGGCTTGAACGCACAGGATTTCTGCATTCTTCCGATATCGTTGCGAATAATAGCAAATACGATATTGAAAAGCAGGAACTGGAACAAATACAACCGATTGAATCAATTATCCATGAAGGAGAAGAAATTCTTGTTCAGGTAGTTAAAGATCCCATTGGCAGCAAGGGAGCAAGATTGACAACACGTCTTTCAATCCCATCGCGCTACATTGTGTTCATGCCCGATTATTCAACTATAGGTATTTCTCAAAGAATTGAAGTTGAGGAAGAACGTGAAAGACTAAGAAATATTATTCTAGGTTATTTATCTGGTATCGAAAAACTGGCGGTTGGTAACGAAGGCAATGTTATCTTACACAGTGTGTTGCGTGAATCTGAAATCTTGAAGAAAGGCGGATTCATTATTAGAACAGCAGCAGAACATGTGCCAGACGAGGATATTTGTAAAGATATAGAGTTTCTCAGAAAAATCTGGGAATCTATTATGGTACGAGCAAAGAATACGTTTCCTCCGAGTATAATTTATGAGGACTTACCTCTGGTAATGCGAACCATGCGCGATCTGGTTCACTGTGAAGTTGAAAAGGTGCGTATTGATTCCAAAGAAACTTATCAGCGTGTTATGGAGTTTTCCAAACACTTTATCCCCGAGTTTCTCGGACGAATCGAATACTATACTGGCGGTCATCCTATACTCGATCTGTACTCGGTGGAAGATGAAATTCAACGTTCACTAAACAGAAAGGTACAATTAAAATCAGGCGGCTATTTGATCATTGATCAAACTGAGGCCATGACAACCATTGATGTTAATACCGGCGCCTTTGTTGGTCATCGGAATCAGGAAGAAACGATATACAAGACAAATCTTGAAGCAGCGCACACATTAGCCCGACAACTTCGTCTACGCAACCTTGGTGGCATCATCATTATTGATTTTATTGATATGAAAGATCCGGAACACGGACGCCAGGTATTACGTTCACTTGAAAAAAATATTGAAAAAGATCATTCCAAATCAACTTTAAGCGAACTTACCTCTCTCGGACTCGTGCAGTTAACCCGAAAACGAACCAGAGAAAGTCTGGAACATATTCTATGCGAAACATGTCCAACCTGTGATGGCAGAGCATCTATAAAAACGGCGGAAACAATTTGTTATGAAATATTCCGGGAAATATTACGTGAAGTCAGACAGTTTGATGCAAATAAACTATTGGTTGTTGCCTCACAACGCGTTGTTGACATGCTACTAGATGATGAGTCAACCAGTGTCGCGGAGCTTGAGGCATTTATTGGCAGGCCAATCAATTTTCAGGTAGAAACATATTACACCCAAGAACAATACGACATCGTTCTGCTTTAATTGGTCGTTAATGTTAAATAAAATTCTTACAAGTCTATACCACTTTTTCTGGTATGCATTTGCATTTATTATTCTGAACGCTGCTGTTGCTGTTACAGTATTACGCCTCGCCTTACCCGAGATTGGTTCTTACAAAACAGAAATACAATCATGGGTTAGTAAACAAATGAAACACCCCGTCGTTATCGATAAGATAACTGCAGAATGGCAAGGCTGGACTCCCAATCTTTATCTCGGCAATATCGATCTCTATACACAAGATAATACGAGTGTTATCACCCGATTTGACTCTGCTCAAATAGGCATTGACCTGATAGATAGTGTTCGAGCGTTAACAATCATTCCAAGTTATATATCAGTTTCAGGTCTCGACTTTGACATCTTCCGGCATGCAGACGGTTCGATGTCAATTAACAGTGACAATGATCAGGATGTAAATCGTGACAAAAATAATAATGCGGCCTTATCAGGCTGGTTATTAAAACAAAAACATATTGTGCTCGAAGACGCATCGGTTACCTGGCATGATGAAAAAACCCCAGATAAAGATAATGAATTTTCTAATGCCCACATTGAATTAAAAACCGATAAAAACCGTCTGCAACTCGAAGCAAACATCAAGCTACCGGAACAATATGGGCAATCATTAAACATCTTACTCGACGTCACCGGCAATATTCTGACTCCTGAGTGGAGTGGCTCCGCCTATTTTGATGCAAAACAATTTAAACCGAATAACTTACTGGATTTATACCCGATCAAAAGTATAAATGGTTCCGCAAACTTCAAATTATGGACAAGGTGGAAGAAATCCAGATTAGTGGATTTCAATGGCGAGGCGAACTACTCTGACTTTTTGGTCAAGGCAAACAAATATGACTTACCGGTTAAAAATATAGACTTGAAATTGTTTGGTGAACGTAAAGAGGACTCCGACTGGTTATTAAATATAATAGTTAATAATTTACAAACTGAACATGGCATGTGGCCATCTTCAAACCACCAATTAATTATTGAAGACGACTCTGATAATAAAAACCGTTATAACGCTTATTTTTCTTATCTGAAACTGGAAGAGATATTGCCTGTCCTTATAGCTGGGAACATCATATCTGACCAGTTTAGGGAGACACTGGAACAACAAACCATCAGTGCAGAATTGAACAATGTAAGTATCAGCTACAGCCCTGCTTCAAACTCGGAAGAAATACTTCAATTTAATTCCGAATTTAAAAACCTTGACTATACTTCATCTGATAAGAATTTTTCTATCTTCGGTCTGGAAGGATCATTAAGCATCAATAATGAAAACATACAGGTACAACTTGACACTGAGCTACCAAAAATAAAATTGGGTGCTCTCTATGATGAACCGCTATTTTTCTCAGCGCTGAAAGCCGATATCGAAATAATAAAGGATGATCCTTATAAACTGATCTTGCAAAATCTGGAATTAGCATCCACAGATTTATCGATTTATTCAACCGGTGCCATTCAGCTTGATAAAGCAAATCCTTTTATCGACGTGGTTATGCACATTGATGAGACAAACATTGAGAATATTTCAAATTATTTACCTAAACAAACCAAGCCAGAATTAAGAAACTGGTTTAATCAAGCACTAGCTGGCGGAAAGATTTTATCCAGTGATTTAATCTTCCACGGATACCTTAACGATTATCCGTTTAATAATGCTGAAGGTAATTTCAAGGCTATCTTTAATATTGAAAATACGACACTTGACTATAATGAGCAATGGCCTGCTATTGATAATTTTACTGCGGAGATCATTATAATCAATGACGATTTATCCATATCATCACACTCGGGCTATATATTTGATGCGAAAATAAATGAGCTTTCAGCAGAGATCAAAGATCTGAGTAATAGCGAACACCAACTGAATATTATTGGTTCGCTGTCAGGACACACTAGCGACGCGAAAAATTTTATTAGGCAAAGCCCCATTAATGAAAACAAGGCTGTTAGTGAACTAATGAATAACATTGCCGGAGAATTTGCTCTGAACCTGAAACTGGATATTCCTCTGGGTCATCACAATACCAGTGTTGATGGACTTGTTAACTTTAGCGACACTACGATCGAATCCAATCTCCCCGGCCTTAGTCTGGAAAAAGTGAACGGTGAGGTACACTTTACTAATCATCAAGTATGGGCCAAAGACATAGATGCACTGTATTATGGTAAGCCAGTTAAACTAAGTATTCCCAAAATAGATAAGGATGGGCCCTATTCTGAAATTTTCGAAATATCGGGCCTTGCTGATAAAGCATTTATCCTTAACCAACTTGGTAATTTCTTTCCATCCTTTACAGCTACGGGCAAAATCTTAAGCAATTATTTTGATGGTGAAAGCAATTGGGTTTTTACTATCAAAAAGACTGCCCCTGAGAATAATATTAGCGCAAGAGACGTTGAATTAAGGTCTGATCTAAACGGCATAGAAATAAACCTGCCTTATCCTTTTGGAAAAAATAAGCTGGAAACCAAACCTTTAATAATTACTACACGTTTAGCCGACGTATCAATTAACAATATTAACTTTAACTACAATGATAATTTTTTTACCGATGTAATGGTCGATAACAGCAACAACCTGATGATCAACAACATCCTCATTGGTCTTGGGCAACAACATCACCAAACTACAGAAAACAGTGACATTTCAATACAAGGAACTTTAGAAAAACTAGACCTGTTTGAATGGGCCAATATTATTAATATAGATAACATAGTGACTTCGCAAAATAATAAACCTGCCCCTGTACGTAAAATAGTCGGCAATATTAATATCGGTGAATTCCAAATACTCGAGAATAGTTTTAATGATATTAATTTGAAATTAAGCAACTCAATTGAAGGCTGGAAAATTTATTTTGATGGTGATGATATAAAAGGTTATGCCCGGTTTTTGAAGGGACATAATAATCAAAATGATAAATTGTTAGTCGATCTCGAGACGCTATCATTAGAAAAAAATGAAAATGTGGATAGCTCAAAAAAATCGGATATAGATAAAATACCTGAGCTTGATATTAAAGTCGGGCAGTTTACTTATAACAATAATCAACTTGGGGAATTACAACTGGTAACTAACAATATTAAAGATGGCATCAACATAAGTAGCCTTGGCATTAAAAAACCAGGTATTAATATAAAAGCGGAAGGAACCTGGCGTCGTATTGATAATATTGACCGTTCTGAATTCAATGCCCAACTGGAATCAGACTCAATAAGTACAATGCTAAATACCTTTAATTACACCTCTGCAAATATTGAAGATGGAAAAACATTAATTGAAATGAATGCAAGCTGGATGGATACACCGATGAATTTTTCCATTGAAAAAATAAATGGGGAACTTGATATGCAAATTGAGAAAGGAAGATTTCTTGATATCGATCCATCAGCTGGTCGCCTGTTTGGACTGCTCAGTATTCAAACTTTACCAAGAAGACTTTCACTGGATTTCACTGATCTTTTCAATAAAGGATTCGCATTCGATAGTATTAGTGGAAATTTCAATCTGGAACAAGGTCACGCCTATACCAACAACCTTGAATTGATTGGGCCAGCCGCAAATATCACCGTTACTGGGCGTACAGGACTGGTTAACGAAGATTATGATCAGATCGCAACCATAACACCAAAATTTTCAAATAGTTTACCTGTTGCCAGCGCATTGTTTGGACCAATAGGTGTCGGTGTTGGTGCTGTCATTTATCTCACCGGTGAATTATTTAAATCTATTCCAGACAGAATTGATGACATATTAAGATATCAATACAGCATCAAGGGAAGTTGGGACGATCCTGATATCGTAAAAATTAAAAAAGATAGCAAGAGCGGTTGAAAACCTTGATATCTTCACCAATCATAATATCCACATTTCGGGATAATACGTTTAATCCAAAAAACTAAATTACCAGGGACTTAACAATGCAGTGGAAACCTAATACGACTGTCGCGGCAATCGCTGAACAAGATGGCCGCTTTCTACTTGTAGAAGAAACAATCAATGGAAACCCTGTCTTTAATCAACCGGCAGGACACCTGGAAAAAGGCGAAACATTGATAGAAGCCGTAAAACGTGAAGTGATGGAAGAAACAGCCTGGGAATTTGAACCAACATCACTGGTTGGTGTTTACCTTTATCCAAACCCGCATCAAGCTGATATCACCTATTTAAGATTTTGCTTTTATGGGCACTGCATTACAGAAAATAAAGGTCAGGCTCTTGATGAAGGGATAGTTCGCGCTGTCTGGTTAACACTGGAAGATATTGAAAAGGAATATAATCGTATGCGTAGTCCATTGGTACCGCGTTGTATAGAAGACCATCTCAAAGGAAACAGCTATCCACTTGAACTAATACATCACTATTTAGACAATGACTGAAATTTCCAATAATAAAATTATCGTTGGCATCTCCGGTGGAGTGGATTCATCGGTAACGGCGATGTTGCTGAAAGAACAAGGCTATGAAGTCGAAGCCTTATTCATGAAAAACTGGAATGACCAGTCTGAAGATGGTGCCTGCCTCTGGGAAAACGATGTTGAAGATGCCATGTTGGTTTGCGATAAACTCGATATCCCGTTAAATACGGTAGACCTTTCATCTGATTATTGGGAAAAAGTTTTCAAAAACTTTCTCAGTGAATACAAAAATGGACGTACACCAAACCCTGATGTTTTGTGTAATCAGGAAATCAAATTCAAAGCCTTTCTGGAACATGCGGAAGAGCTCGGTGCAAAAAAAATTGCTACCGGTCACTATGCACGAATTGTTGAACAGGATAATACTTTTCAGCTATTGAAAGGTATGGATCAGAATAAAGATCAAAGTTATTTCTTATGCCGCTTGAATCAGTCACAACTTCAAAAATCAATATTTCCCATTGGAGAACTTGATAAAGCTGATGTGAGGCAACGAGCCGAACGTGCCGGATTAATCACGCATGATAAAAAAGACAGTACTGGAATTTGCTTTATCGGGGAACAACCCTTTCGCCAATTCCTGAGTCGTTATATTCCGCCAGATCCAGGTTTCATCAAAACTACAGACAAGAAAATAATCGGAAAACATGAAGGTGTCTTCTATTACACCCTGGGACAACGACAGGGGCTCGGTATTGGCGGCGTAAAAGGTGCTAGTGATGCGCCATGGTATGTTGTACAAAAAAATATTGAAGACAATGAGTTGATTGTCGCACAAGATCATGACCATCCCTTGTTACACAGCCATGGTCTTACGGCCTCTAATATAAACTGGATTTCAGGTAAGATTCCCGATATTCCTTATAAATGTCAGGCAAAAAATCGATATCGTCAGGCAGATCAGAATTGCATTATTGAAAAAAATGAAAATAGTAGTTTTAGCGTCAGTTTTGAATCATCTCAACGAGCCATTACACCCGGCCAATTCATTGTATTCTATAAGGAAGATACGTGTCTGGGTGGAGGGATAATTGATTCCGTACACTGATTTTGCACCAAAATAAATTGTAAATTCGATTAAACATTGACTCGATCTTCAATTATACTAGCCGGCCTTCGATCTGGTTGCTGAATAAGCATCCCATCCACGAATAAATAAAGGAGAATTGTTTTGCTCGAAGCTTATCGCCAACATGTAAAAGAACGTGCCGACCAGGGTGTCGTACCACAACCATTATCGCCAGAACAAACAGCGGCCCTCGTTGAATTATTAAAAAATCCACCCGCAGGCGAAGAAGAATTTATACTCGATCTGATTACAAATCGCATTCCTGCAGGTGTTGATCAGGCCGCTTATGTCAAAGCCGGTTTTCTGGCAGCGATAACCAAGGGAGAAGCAGAATCTCCGTTAATTGATAAGATTAAGGCGGTTGAACTCCTTGGTACTATGCTCGGCGGTTATAATATTGTACCGTTAATTGATTGTCTTGATGATGACGCTCTTGCCCCGACAGCCGTAAAAGCACTGTCACACACTCTGTTAATGTTCGATGCATTCCATGATGTAAAAGAAAAGGCGGATGCTGGAAACAAACACGCGATAAAAATCATCCAGTCATGGGCCGATGCAGAATGGTTTACCTCCAAGCCACCACTGGCTGACAAGATTACTGTCACAGTTTTCAAGGTTTCAGGTGAAACCAACACCGATGACCTGTCGCCTGCACCAGATGCCTGGTCACGCCCCGATATTCCCCTACATGCACAAGCCATGCTAAAAATGGAACGTGAAGGTATTACTCCAGACAAGTCAGGTGAAATTGGTCCTATTAAACAAATTGAAACATTAACGGCAAAAGGTTATCCGCTTGCATATGTCGGTGATGTAGTTGGAACCGGATCTTCACGTAAATCAGCAACTAACTCCGTGCTCTGGCACATGGGAGATGATATTCCCTTCATCCCGAATAAACGTGATGGCGGTTATTGTCTCGGCGGCAAGATAGCACCAATCTTTTTTAACACGATGGAAGATGCAGGTGCTCTACCGATTGAATGTGATGTCAGTAAACTGAAAATGGGCGATATTATCGATATTTATCCTTATGAAGGTAAGGTCAAAAATGCAGAGACAGGCGAAGAATTATGTAACTTTACATTAAAGACTGACATCATCCTTGATGAAGTTCAGGCTGGGGGTCGTATTCCTTTAATCATTGGACGTGGTTTAACTACACGTGCACGTGAAGCCTTGGGTCTGGAAACGAGTACCCTATTTCGTGTACCTGTACCCGTTAATGATACGGGCAAAGGTTATACTCTGGCACAAAAGATGGTCGGTAAAGCCTGCGGCGTTGAAGGTATTCGTCCAGAAACCTATTGTGAACCAAGAATGACCACCGTTGGATCGCAGGACACAACTGGTCCAATGACACGAGATGAATTGAAAGATTTAGCCTGTCTTGGTTTTTCTGCTGATTTGGTTATGCAGTCATTTTGTCATACAGCGGCTTACCCAAAACCGATTGATGTGAATACACACCATACTTTGCCTGATTTTATCCAGACACGTGGCGGTGTTGCACTTAGACCTGGTGATGGCATTATCCATTCATGGTTAAATCGTATGTTATTACCGGATACCGTTGGTACAGGTGGTGACTCGCACACACGTTTCCCAATCGGCATCTCTTTTCCAGCAGGTTCCGGTTTGGTCGCATTCGCCGCAGCAACAGGCGTTATGCCGCTGGATATGCCTGAATCGGTATTGGTACGTTTTAAAGGTGAAATGCAACCAGGCATTACTCTACGAGATTTAGTCAACGCTATTCCTTATGCCGCAATTAAAAGTGGTGATCTCACCGTGGCGAAAGAAGGTAAGAAAAATATCTTCTCTGGCCGTATTCTTGAGATTGAAGGCTTACCTAATCTCAAATGCGAACAGGCATTCGAGCTATCCGATGCCAGTGCTGAACGTTCAGCAGGTGGTTGTACTATTCGTTTAGGCAAAGAACCCATCATTGAATATCTATCATCCAATATTACCCTGTTGCGTTGGATGATTACCGAAGGTTATGGTGACGCGCGTACATTAGACCGTCGAGCTAAAGCCATGGAAGAATGGATTGCAAATCCAGTCTTAATGGAACCTGATGCCGATGCCGAATATGCCAAGATATTTGAAATTGACCTGAATGAAATCAAGGAACCGTTACTTGCATGCCCGAATGATCCTGATGATATCAAGCCATTATCCGAAGTAGCTGGCACCAAGATTGACGAGGTTTTTATCGGCTCATGTATGACCAATATTGGTCACTTCCGTGCCGCAGGTAAGATGTTGGAAAAATCAGCAACGACCATACCAACACGCTTATGGATATCTCCACCGACCAAGATGGATCAACATCAACTGACCGAGGAAGGCTATTACAGTATTTTTGGCAAGGCGGGAGCCAGAACAGAAATGCCAGGATGTTCTTTGTGTATGGGCAATCAGGCACGTATCGCTGCCAAATCAACAGCAGTATCTACCTCGACCCGTAACTTCCCTAATCGTTTGGGTGATGGAGCCAATGTCTATTTGGCATCAGCGGAAATCGCAGCGGTATCTTCAATACTCGGTCATATACCGACCATGGAAGAATATATGGCGTTTGCTGCTGATCTGAACCCGATGGCTGCAGATGTTTATCGCTATCTGAATTTTGATGAGATCGAGTCTTTCCAAAAGAGTGCCTCACAAGCGCATTCCAAACTTGAGTCAATTCCGGTTGCAGTAGTGAATTAAATGGTTTTATCGTTTTAACAAAACGGGCGACTTATAGTCGCCTTTTTTGTGCTTGTAATTTAAAGGATTCAATTCAAGCTGAGTAGACCAAAACACATTATAATAATGTTATGTTTTTAACATTAATAACCAGAGACAAGATTACATGACTACAATAAAACAAGATGATTTGATTGAGAGCGTTGCTGACGCCCTGCAATATATTTCCTATTACCACCCGGTTGATTTCATTCAAGCCGTTAATGCTGCTTATAAGAAAGAAGAATCCAAAGCTGCTAAGGATGCGATGGCACAAATATTAATTAATTCACGGCTCTGTGCTGAAGGTCATCGACCTATTTGTCAGGATACCGGGATTGTTACGGTATTTATAAAAGTAGGCATGGATGTTAAGTGGGATGCTAAGTTATCTGTTGAAGACATGATCAATGAAGGTGTGCGTCGTGCCTACAATCATCCGGATAATAAATTACGTGCCTCCATCATGTCAGACCCGGCAGGCGCAAGAAAAAACACCGGCGACAACACACCCGCTGTCATTCACATGGAAATAGTTAAAGGCGATAAGGTTGATATTCAAGTTGCAGCCAAAGGTGGTGGTTCGGAAGCAAAATCAAAATTTGTCATGCTTAATCCGTCAGATAATATTGTCGATTGGGTTGTCAAAACTGTACCCACCATGGGTGCTGGTTGGTGTCCACCAGGCATGTTAGGTATTGGCATTGGCGGTACTGCTGAAAAAGCAATGGTCATGGCAAAAGAAGCCCTGATGGAGCCAGTAGATATTCAGGAATTAAAGGCACGTGGAGCAAAAAATAAAGTAGAAGAACTACGACTTGAAATTTATGACCGGGTAAATGATTTAGGTATTGGTGCGCAAGGTTTAGGCGGACTGACTACGGTACTCGATGTAAAGATAAAAGATTATCCAACCCATGCCGCAAATAAACCAGTGGGAATGATCCCTAATTGTGCAGCAACACGTCATGCACATTTTGTTTTAGATGGGTCAGGTCCGTCATTACAAACACCACCAAATCTTGATGATTGGCCCAAAGTCACCTGGGATGTTGGTCCTTCTGCAAGACGTGTCGATCTTGATACAGTGACTGCGGAAGATATCAAACAATGGCAACCGGGAGAAACCATCTTACTGTCAGGAAAGATGCTAACCGGCCGTGATGCGGCACATAAAAAAATACAGGATTTATTCGATAAAGGAGAACCTTTGCCGGATGGCGTAGACTTCAAAAACCGTTTCATCTATTACGTAGGTCCAGTTGATGCCGTACGAGAAGAAGTGGTAGGCCCGGCAGGCCCCACCACAGCAACACGCATGGATAAGTTTACTGAAATGATGCTGGATAAGACCGGCTTGATTGGTATGGTGGGTAAAGCAGAGCGTGGGCCTATGGGCATTGATGCGATTAAAAAGCATAAGGCTGTATACCTTATGGCCGTGGGGGGTGCTGCTTATCTCGTTTCAAAAGCCATTACACATTCAGAAGTGATTGCCTTCCCGGAACTCGGAATGGAAGCAATCCATGAATTTGAAGTTAAAGACATGCCTGTTACTGTAGCGGTAGATGTCAATGGCAATTCAGTCCATCAAACTGGTCCGCAACAGTGGCAAAAAATCATATTCGATAGAAAGTCAGCCTAATTATAAATTAGAGACACAAACGAATTAATTAGCAGAAAGTATGAAATACCAGCGTTTTTATCGCATTTTCGAAAATTATATCAATCAACTTTTCTAAAAGAATATTATAGCGATGAGTAATACGAACCTGATAAAACAGAGACCTGTAAAGATTGGGTTGCAAACGACACTAAATATTCTGTTACCTTACTTGGTTGAAAAACTACTAGAACAACTTAAAAGTATCTGGTTTATCGTCGCTTACCTTTATTTTTTCCAAATCGTTATTCTAGGCTTACCCGTTATTTATGCGACGATGGTCACTGCAGGTATCGCCATTGTTGCAATTGGTCTGATGTTTTTTATGGAAGGTTTGCGTCTCGGTTTAATGCCTCTTGGAGAAACAATCGGAACACACCTACCACGAAAAACTAAGCTACCTATTATTCTATTCTTTGCTTTTCTTATGGGTATTGGCGCCACATTGGCAGAACCAGCAATTGCTGTACTTAAAGCAGCGGGAAGTGGCGTAAAACCAAATCAGGCACCACTGTTATATAGTTTGCTCAACGACTTCGCACTACAACTTGTCGCAGCCATAGGTATTGGTGTTGGCATTGCCGTAGCGCTAGGAGTATTGCGGTTTTTCTATAACTGGTCACTGAAGATACTCATCATTCCACTTGTTGTCACTTTGACAGGATTGACCCTATGGTCATTTAATAATGAGATACTGAGTCCGATCATTGGTCTGGCCTGGGACTCTGGTGCGGTAACTACTGGTCCTGTCACCGTGCCCTTGGTGCTGGCTCTCGGGATAGGTGTATGTCGCATCGTGGGAAATGGAGATATGACGACGGATGGCTTTGGCATTGTTACATTGGCGTCTTTATTTCCAATATTGGCTGTATTAATACTCGGGAACATACACTATTTGCAGGGTGACTACTATGGCGCACCTAACTATATAGGCCAACTAGAATCCTCTAAAGTGGTGGATACTACACTGCAAGAAACGAGTAAGCCTATTTTAAAGTCTGAGATCTTTTCCGAAGCTGAATTTGCTCATTACCTTACAACGAATGAAATACCCGAAGAAACAGAGATCCAATATAAAGGCGGTTCCGTTAATTTGGTGGATGGACAAATCGTTCATGATAATGCATCCATTATCATCGTTAAAAAAATCAGTCAGGTGAGACCCTATGATGAGAACAACTGGGATCCTCATAGTAACTTGATATCGGACTTGCAAGAAACCGCAACTGCTGCTCTAAAAGCGATACTTCCTCTTTGCCTGTTTTTGTTTCTAACGCTGAAATTTATATTACGAGAAAGATTGGCAGACTTACAAATTGTATTAATAGGTATCATATTCGCTGTCCTTGGTATGGCGATGTTTGGCTTGGGTATTAACCTTGGTCTAACACCACTAGGAACTCAACTCGGTAGTAATATTCCATCGGTGTTTGCCTCAGTTACTCCATGGGGAATGCTCGGACAACAAGGACCTCTAATAAGTGATGGTATTGGCGGCAGGTTAATTGCCATTTTGTTTGGTTTTTTCTTGGCTATGGTGCCACACTTGCTGAACCAGCCCTAAATGCGCTTGGCGAAACTGTTGAGAAAATCACGGTGGGGGCATTCCGTGAATCGTTACTTATGCAATCAGTTGCTTTGGGCGTTGCTATAGGCATAGGCACTGGTGTATGTAAGATTGCATTCAATATCCCACTCGTATATTTATTACTACCGCCATATATGTTGTTATGTGTTCTTACCTGGATATCATCAGAGGAATTCGTTAACTTTGGCTGGGACAGTGCCGGTGTCACAACAGGACCAATTACCGTACCACTTGTACTCGCAATGGGACTCGGCATCGGCGCAAACGTGCCAGGTGTAAGTGATGGCTTTGGTGTTTTAGCATTGGCTTCGGTTGGCCCAATCATAACTGTATTAACTGTTGGGCTTTTGGTTGCACGCGCTCAGTCCAAAATAGATAACGAAGACGAGTCATGATCATTACTCGTCACAATATGTCTGTTGTCACTATTATTATCGGACGACATCGCGCTAAAAAAGTATTGCAAGATTTGTTTGCGGACGGTATTCACAGTGCATTATTGACAAGTGCGCGTGGCACACTAATGCAAGATAAATGGTACCAAAGCATATTGTCGATGATTAGACCCGAGTTAGCAGTAATACAAATGATAGTGCCAGATCCGTTTGTTGACCGTATTATGGAACGTGCCGCCAGGCTTGCACAACTACATCGTTCAGGCGCTGGCTCTATATTCAGTAAACCTTGTGTGGATTTACATGTTAAAGGCACATTTCCTCTCTGGCCTATAGATCAAGAGGAATTGCCTGAAGATGATGCATCCAATTATCTTTGTGAAAACCTAACTGCAATCTACTTAATCAGCCAGGGTGAACGAACCGAGGCAGTTTGTCGCGCAGCAATGAATGCAGGTTCCCACGGACCAATCATCCTGTTCTCAGAAGGTCATGGTCTACGTGATCGTCTAGGCTGGTTACGTATTACAAATAAACCCACAAAAGAAATAGTTTCAGTTTTGGTTGAAAATGTTGACGCCGATCTGGTATTTGCTGCTATGGCTGAAGTCGGGCAAGTGGAACACGTTGGGCGTGGTCTTATCTATCGAATGTCCGTACAAAAGGGACTAATCAATATTGACAGTGTCTACTCTAAAACTCGTCATGCCGCCAGTATTCAACAAATCATTCGTGCGATTGATGATATTAAAGGCAATAAAGATTGGCGAGATCAAGATTCAATCGCCATGCATGGAGGTGCAACAGCTGGGTTAGGATTTATGTCTAAACTGTCTTCTGAATCAGTATGCAAGCCTCGAACGTTAATTTCAATTTTGGTCTACCGCGATAATTCACATGAAATTTCACGACAAATAATAAATATGGGCGCGCCAGGTGCTAACATAAATTATTTCCAGTTTTATACTCAAGCTGATAGCACACAACATCAGGAATTCGCGCAAATAAGTATTATAGTTGATGAACCCAGTGCTATTGAATTGGAAAAACGTATATTAAATGAAGTAGAACAGGATTTAATGATCTTTACGCAACCAGTTACACATTCCATCTCTTATGAATTACCTATGCAAGATAGTACAACCAGGATGTATCGAGGCGTACCAATTAGTTAGACTCTGAAACAATGACCTTGAAAAGGTTATTACTTAATAAGATGTTTTAATTAAGACAAAATTAACTATTAACATCTATTAAACCTGTATTATTTTTTAGTCGTTTTTTTCCAAATAGATTCAGCCGAAACCTGATCAATTATCTTTTTATCTGGTTTAATCCCGGAGTTCTTGTCTGCCTCCTCTTTTTCGATCAGTTCTGCTTTCAATACTGCTTTTTTGACCCGAATTATATTACCATTAACCTCTTTACCATTAAGGGCTTTCATCGCTGCTTTAGCTTCGCCTATCCTCGGCATCTCGATAAATCCAAAACCTTTTGAGTCACCTGTCTTTTCATCAATAACCAAAGAGCAAGACTGAATCCTTCCAAAAGTATCGAACATATTTTTTATTTCTTGCTCTGTCGTTGTACGAGAGAGATTTCGGATTAATAATTTCATAGTATTTAAATTATAGAACAGGCAATGAAGTTGCGTAAACAACAGTTAGTTTATCTCATTTTCAGGTGACTTGTTTTATGATTCCAGGATAACTAATCAAAAAGTATTACCCCAAAGATTTATTAGTTAAACTGGTAACGATAAAAGCGGGTAGACTATCTTCATAAATCAGCTTAATAAAAGATAAAAGAATTATTTATTGCTCAACAAGTATGCACTAAATAGTCTGTTAGCAGGTTCAATATTCAAAACAATTTCTATTAATCCTTGAATTAACAGGCTTTTAACAATAATATTTTTTGCTGTTAAATATCTTTTTTCCATAATTTGATCAAATTCAGGTCTAATTAAGGTAAATAATCTACCCTAACCGGTATAAATTTAATAAAAAGCTAATTGATTCGCCTATAATATCGCGCATTTTAGCTGAGGAACTGATTTAGTGAAATTTAGCGCAAGTCAATTCAGAGAATGGGATCGCAAGGCGATTACCCTGCTCGGTATGTCGGGAGTGGGGAAAACTCGTCTCGCCTGCCTTTTGCGTAAATCACACTGGTTTCATTATTCCGGAGATTACCGGATTGGGACACGTTATCTAAATGAATCAATCCTCGATAACATCAAGCAAAAAGCGATGCAGATCCCATTGCTAAAACATTTGTTATTGTCAGATTCGATCAATATTGATAATAATATCTCAATCGATAACCTGAAGGCTGTATCTAGCTTTCTCGGGCAATTGGGTGATCCTGAAAAAGGTGGTTTAGGCCTGAGAGAATTTAAACGTAGACAGGCATTGCATTACAAAGCAGAAGTAGAGGCAATGCTGGATGTGCCCAAGTTTATAAAACGTTCTCATGATGTCTATGGATACGAACACTTTATCAATGATGCTGGTGGTAGCCTATGCGAACTCGATAAAGATTCTGTCTATGATACGTTAGCCGAGCACACTCTGATTATTTACATCAAGGCAACTAAGCATGATGAACTAGAATTAATCAAACGCGCTGAACTTGAGCCAAAACCGCTTTATTATCGTGAAGATTTTCTTGATCAACAGATTGCTGAATATCTTGAAGAAAAAAAATTAGGTTATGCTGCATTGATCGAGCCGGATGACTTTGTGCGTTGGGTGTTTTCAAAACTGTTCTACAATCGTATACCACGTTATCAGACTATTGCTGATAAATATGGCTATACCATTAGTACGAATGAAATTTCCAGGGTTAACTCTGAAAAAGATTTTCTTAATCTGATTGAAAGTACTCTTGAACAGAATAATTAAGAGAAAGAATTATGCCATTAGTTTCCAATAGCGCTTTACCAAGTTTTGAAAGATTGAAACAGGACGGTGAAACAATTATCACTGCTGAACAGGCCTTGCATCAGGATATCCGCGAGTTACATATTGGTTTGCTAAATATGATGCCAGATGCTGCACTGGAAGCAACTGAGCGTCAATTTTTTAGACTGGTTGGCGAAAGTAACCAGATCGCGCAATTTTACTTACACCCATTCACATTGGATAAGCTGGAGAGATGTAAAGAAGCAAAAACGCATATTGAAAACTATTATCAGACGTTTGATCAAATCAAGCAGCAAGGCCTTGATGCATTAATCATTACAGGTGCCAACATGGTTGGTAGTGAACTGGCGGATCAACCCTTCTGGGAGCCGTTAAGCGAAGTACTTGCCTGGGCATATGATAATGTAACGTCAACATTATGCTCATGTTTGACGACACATGCTGTCCTGCAATTTCGCTATAATCAAAAACGCAAGCGGCTGCCCGGTGGCAAACGTTGGGGCGTTTACCCGCATCGTGTTGTTGACAGAAAACACCCACTGGTTGCCGGCGTAAATACCCGTTTTGATGTGCCACACTCAAGGTTTAATGAAATCTACCCCGAACAGTTTGAACAGGCTGAACTGAAAGTGCTTGTTGTCAGTGAAGATAATGATGTTCACCTTGCTGTGAGTGAAGACGGTTTTCGTCTTGTTTTTTTTCAGGGTCATCCAGAATATGATTTAATCAGTTTAATGAAGGAATATAAGCGTGAGATTGGTCGATATATTGACGGTAAAATAGACCAGTATCCGAACTTTCCCGAGAATTATTTTTCATTAAAATGTCAGGCCATTCTTGAGGAGTATCAGGACCATCTGGATTGGGCTTTAAAATCAGAAGCCGAACCACCCGAATTTCCGGAAGATTTGATTATCCCTTTCCTTGATAATACCTGGCATGATACAGCTGAGGCTGTGATCAATAACTGGATTGGCAAGGTTTACCAAATCACTAACACTGATAGGCATCTACCGTTTAATGAGTCAATAAACCCTGATGATCCATTGGGTCTCAAAAAATAAGGGACACCTTTTAATACTGATGTCATGACTAATAATGGATAAACAAAAACACCTGAAATATCTGGCTTCATTATTATTGAGCTTAATCTCAATAACTGCTTGCGATAGTGACGTTAATGACTCGACAAATACCTTGCCAATAAGTGCTGCCGTGTCAGTCCAGGAAAAGACAAAGGAACAAGCCTGGCCTGTGATAGAAAACAAGAGTTATTTATTCGATGTCTCAAATCATTCAATTGAAGAACTTGAAGCCTTATTAATCAGAGCTGAAGAAGTTTCTCAAACTCATCCTGCCGATTTTGATGATCTTGAAATAGTGATGATTCTTCATGGACCGGATATAGACTGGTTTACTCAACAGAATTATGAACACAATCAAAAACTGATCGATCTGGCAGCAAGGCTCGATGCCTATGATGTAATTGATATGAAGGTCTGTGAAGCCACTATGCAAAAAAGAGGTGTGATACAAGAAGATCTACCAGGTTTTATCGAATCAGTTCCCTATGCTCCGACTGAAATCAAGTACCGCTTACAAAATGATTATATCAATCTTTAATCTTTTGATTTATCACTTAAGGCATCCGTCATGGTAAAGCAAGAAAAAAGTTTACACATGACTGTACTGATGACACCTGATCTGGCTAATTTTTCAGGTAATGTTCATGGTGGATCGATATTAAAATTACTGGACCAGGTCGCATATGCTTGTGCTGCACGTTACTGTAAATCTTACGTTGTGACGATCTCTCTGGATCAAGTAACATTTAAAGAACCTATTAAAGTCGGTGAACTTGTCAGCTTCCGTGCACATGTAAATTATGTAGGTAATTCATCACTGGAAGTGGGTGTTAAGGTTTTTACTGAAGACCTGCATACCAAAAAAGTTCGCCATACCAACTCTTGCTATGTAAATATGATCGCTATGGGTGAAGACGGCAAACGTATATCAGCACCGCCCCTGGAACTGGAAAATGAATTTGAGAAAAAACTTTACGAAGCGGCTGTAATGCGTAAAGAATTACGTGAAGAAGCTGTAAGACGTAATAAAGAAATTACTGACGGTATCCCTGATTATAATTCAGATTTGGATGTTAGTTAAAATGTGTATATGCTTTTGTATTAATCTCACAACGTTCATCATCTTCATTCATAAAATAGAGTTCTGATGTTTTATTGGTAATAGCGCCAATACAATAAATTGGACAAATAGATTTCAAATCCTTTATTGCAGATTCCGGTATTCCACTCGGAAGCGTAAAACATAATTCATAATCATCCCCTCCGGTTAAAGCCAGTTCCAATGCCAATTCTCGATCTATTTTTTTAAGGCTATCAGAACAGGGAATATCGGATAGTTTGACTTCAGCACCAACCTTACTCGCATTAAGAATATGACCAAGATCAGCTAACAAACCATCGGATATATCTATACAACTAGTTGCTATATCGCGTAATACAGTACCTGTTCTTATTCTGGGCACGGGGCAATTTAATCGTTGAATTTCTATCTCGGTAGGTGCTGGAAATAATACGCTATCTTGTATATGTCTTAATGCATAAGCGGCTGCGCCGAGATTACCAGTAACATAAATCAAGTCACCTGCATTAGCGCCACTTCGTCTCAGAGACTTGCCTTTAGGATTAGTTCCGTGTGCTTGTATAGTAATAGACAATGGACCTTTACTTAGATCGCCACCAATTAGAATTAAGGAATATTCTTCAGCTAATTTATTAAAACTTGAGGAGAATTTTTCTATCCATACGATATCTTTTTCAGGCATGGTTAAGGAAAGCGTAATCCAACGTGGTGAAGCACCCATTGCTGCTATATCACTTAAATTAACAGCAAGTGATTTAAAGGCAATATCTTCCGGTGTAGCATCATCAAAAAAGTGTACGCCAGAGACCAGGGTGTCCATTGACATGACCAGTTCAGAATCATGTGGGACATTAATGATAGCCGCATCATCACCAATCCCTAAAGCCAAATCCCCCTTGCTGGAGGGGTAAGATTGCTTGAAGAATTTTTCTATTATCTCAAATTCATTCAAGAGCTGTCACTATCTAACATTGTTGATTTCTGTGGCGCGTAATTCTTTTGCAATCTTATCAAGAATGCCATTGATATATTTGTGTGATTGATCTGCACCAAACATCTTGGCTAATTCAATTGATTCATTCACTACTACACGCCAGGGTATTTCAAGATGATGTTCCAATTCATAACAACCAATATGTAAAATTGCTCGCTCAATTGCATCAAGTTCTTTTACTGGCCTGTCGATTAAATTAACCAATCTCGAATCAAGTTGACTGCTATTTTTTATTGTTCCTCTTAACAGCAATTTAAAATATTCTACATCGGTCTTTGCCAGTGTCTGTTCATCGCTCTCAAATTCAGCAATAACATCGGCAACATCTTTGCCTGTCATAAACCACCCATATAATGCCTGAACTGTATTGCGTCTGGCCTTGATACGTGCTCGTTTACTAATTGCTGGTGCATTAGCACTCATGATTTTATTTTTTCCAGTACACTAATCATCTCTAATGCCGCTGCTGCCGCTTCAGAACCTTTGTTACTCTCTTCATCACCAGCCCGATCCAAAGCCTGTTCAACATTGTCCACGGTTAATACACCAAAAATAACAGGGATACCGGAATTTATCGCCAACTGGGAAATACCATGCGTACATTCATTTGAGATGAAATCAAAATGCGGTGTCTCACCCCGGATTATTGCACCCAAGGTGATTACTGCATTAAATTCATTCTTATCAAGCAATGCTTGTACAGCCACCGGAATTTCAAACGCGCCAGGCACTTTAACAACAGTGATTGCATCTCCTTCAACACCGTTTTGTTTAAGAGTTTTTATAGCACCCGCATATAATTTATCAACGATGAAGCTGTTAAAACGACTGGCGACGATAGCAATCCTGGTGGATCCTTCGTAAATCCCTTTTTGTTCAACTATTCTAATAGCAGACATAGTGTTATATATTATTTTTTAATTTACGTATTCAATAACTTCAAGACCGAAGCCGGATAAGGCGTGTATGCGTTTAGGTGCACTAAGCACACGCATTTTCCTGACACCCAAATCAGAAAGAATCTGTGCGCCTAAACCAATAGTACGTAGATCTTTACTGCTTTCATTATTGCTTGTTTCTTTTTGTTGCTTGTTAGTCTGGTATGACTCGATTTGATTGATCAATTCAATAGGCTCAAATTGATTACATAAAATAACCAAAATGCCAGAGTCTTCATCAGCAAGACGCCGTAGCACATCATCTACAGGCCAACCTCGATCTTTGGCAAGACTACCCGTTAGATCCGATATTGGATTTTCCAAATGAACTCGAACCAATGTTGGTGTCTCAGGATCAATTTTACCTTTCACTAAAGCAAGGTGTAACTTTTTTTCCAACTTATCCTGATAAGCATGTAGTACAAATTCGCCATACTCGGTTGGTAGAACTGATTCGGTCATGTGTTCGACAGTTTTTTCATTTTCTATGCGATAACGAATCAGGTCTGCGATCGTTCCAATTTTAAGTCCGTGCTCCTTGGCAAATATTTCCAGATCAGGGCGCCTTGCCATTGAACCATCATCATTTAATATTTCGACTATAACGGCTGATGATTGTAAACCGGCTAATCTTGCCAGATCGCACCCGGCCTCGGTATGTCCAGCCCGTGATAAGACACCGCCCGGTTGTGCCATTAATGGGAAAACATGACCTGGCTGTACGAGATCTGCTGGTTTAGCTTCTGGGGCTACAGCCTTTTGAATTGTTAATGCACGATCCGCAGCTGAAATACCGGTAGTCACACCTTCAGCAGCTTCAATAGAAACAGTAAAGTTGGTTGAAAAGTTGGAATTTGAATGACTGGTCATTAGTGGCAAATTTAATTTCTGGCAATGCTCACCGGTCAAGGTCAGACAGATCAATCCACGTCCAAAGCGCGCCATGAAGTTGATATCATCCGAACGGACACATGACGCAGCGATAATCAAGTCACCTTCATTTTCGCGATCTTCATCATCCATCAATATGACCATACGGCCATTACTGATTTCATCTATTATTTCTGACGTGGTATTTAATGACATTATATTTCTTCAACAATTAAGCAACTGCTAACTATACATTATTATTTATTAACTGATCCAAATAACGTGCAATCAGATCAACTTCTATATTTACTCTGGTGTTTGTATCATATTCCGAGAATATTGTTTCAGATAAGGTATGAGGAATGATATTCACAGTGAATTTATTTTCATCAACGGTATTGATAGTCAAGCTGACGCCATCAACTGTGACGGAGCCTTTTTTCGATAAATACTTGCGCAGTGGAGATGGGATCTCAATCATAAATCGTATTGAGCGTGCATCTTCATCTTTATTTAAAATCCTGCCTATGCCATCCACATGACCACTGACCATATGACCATTAATACGGTCAGACAACATCATAGCTTTTTCCAGATTGATCCGAGAACCAATTTTCAAAGTTGAGAAAGTAGTCAATTCTAATGTTTCCTTTGATAAATCAGCTACAAAAGAAGCATTATCTTTCTCTATTATCGTTAGACATGCACCATTTACAGCAATGCTATCCCCTACTGTCAAATCAGACAGATCCATATTGCCCGTATTAAATACAAACCGACAATCTCCATCTTTTTCTTCAATAGCACTAATACTACCGGTTGTCTGAATAATTCCTGTGAACATAACGATAAATTACCTTATAGAGCCAACGTGAAACGCAGGTCTTTTCCCACTTGCCGAACATCTTTTATTTCAATATCTTTTGCTAGACTGAGACTTTCAATTTTTTTTAATTTTAATAATGGATTAGCATCATGTCCAAGTAGTAAAGGTGCCATATAGACAATCATTTCGTCAATTAAACCCTGTTCAATTAAGGCGCCATTCAAGTTGGAACCTGCTTCAACCATTAGTTCATTAATCTCTTTTTCTTTTGCCAGATGCGAAAAAACATTCTTTAACCATATCGGAGAACTTCGCAAGACAACAACCTCAGCATCCATATTTTCAAATTCTTTAATACGATCTTTATTATCATTCTGTGTATAGATAATTATTTTGCCGGGAATAGTAAAAATTTTCGCTTTTGTGGGTGTCTTAAGTTGTCTATCAACTATCACTCGTACTTCTTGTTTAAAATAAAAGTCCAGTTCTCGTGCATTTAGCGATGGATCATCATGTATTACAGATTCAGCGCTGGTTAATATTGCACTACTCGAAGCACGCAAACGATGCACATCTCGACGAGACTGTTCCGAACTAATCCATTGGCTTTCTCCATTAGCCAGAGCTGTACGCCCATCCAGACTCATTGCCATCTTACTACGAGTATAGGGCAAGCCGAATGTCATGCGTTTGATGAAACCGGGATTAAGTCGATGAGCCTCTTCTTCCAGCAAACCTTGTCTGATACTTATGCCTGCATTTTCCAATTTCGTTATACCTGAACCTGAAACAGATGGGTTTGGATCGACCATAGCAACAACGACATTACTCACCCCGGCATTAATTAACGCATCTGCGCAAGGTGGAGTCTGACCATGATGAGAACACGGCTCAAGTGTCAGGTAAACAGTACAACCGCTAGCGTCACTACAGTTTTTAAGTGCATTTATTTCAGCATGCCCTTCACCGGCAACTGCATGCCAACCTTCTGCCATAATTTGATTATCTTTAGTAAGTAAACAACCGACCCGTGGGTTCGGATCACAGGTATAGCGACCACGCTTTGCCAATTGAATAGCATGGGACATGAATTGAAAATCTTGTGCGGTCCACGTCAACTCTCATCACCATCAGTATTGAGTAGATCCAGTTGACTCTCTTTTAGCTCTGGCGGTAATTCATGCTCAAGTCTTTCTATTTCTTCGAGAAAGGCTCGTACATCCTCAAAACTTCTGTAAACAGAAGCAAAACGTACATAGGCAACTTGATCTATGCCTCGTAATTGTTCCATTACCCAGTCACCGACCTGGAGTGATTTAACTTCACGATCACCGGTCGCGCGTAATTTATGCATAATATTCGAAACTGCGAGTTCTACCCGTTCCATTTCAACCGGACGTTTTTCAATCGCCCTTAAAATACCACCTCGCAATTTCTCTTCCTTGAAAGGTTCGCGTCGACCATCTGATTTGATAATCCGCGGGAAATTAAGCTCAGCTGATTCATAGGTTGTGTAACGTTCTTTACAATTCGTACATTCACGACGGCGACGAATTTGATCACCCTCACCTACAAGGCGAGAATCTATTACTCGTGTATCAGGATCAGCACAGAATGGGCAACGCATACTTTGTCTCTATTATTTCAATTTCTAAATATATGAGGGATTGGTATAGCCCATCAGGCATAATCAATCCCTCACATCAACAAATATTTACAGTACTATTATTTCAAATCATCATTAAATTCATACAAGGGACGACTCTTGCAAAGCTCAATGACTTCCGCTTTAACTCGTTCAACAACAGATTCATCACCCATATTATCCATAATGTCGCAACACCAGTTAGCAACCTGCTTCGAATCTGCTTCATCAAATCCGCGCGTTGTAATAGATGGCGTACCAATACGGATACCACTGGTTACGAATGGAGATTGCGGATCATTTGGGACAGCATTTTTATTTACGGTTATATTGGCACGACCTAAAGCTGCATCCACTTCTTTACCTGTCAAACCTTTCTCAACCATATCTACCAGAAACAGGTGATTGTCCGTGCCGCCGGAAACAATCTTCAGCCCGCGCTCAACAAAGGTTTCTGCCATCACATTGGCATTCTTTTTAACCTGTTGTATATAAGTCTTGAATTCAGGCTGCATAGCTTCTTTAAAAGCAACCGCCTTAGCAGCAATGGTATGCATCAATGGACCACCTTGATAGGCAGGAAATACCATAAAGTTGACTTTTTTCTGAATATCTTCATTAGCTTTACCCATTATCAGGCCTGAACGTGGGCCACGTAATGTTTTATGTGTGGTAGTGGTGGTTACATCAGCAATCTGCACCGGACTCGGATACTCGCCGACCGCGACTAAGCCGGCAATATGCGCTATATCTGCCAACATTAATGCGCCGACCTTATCAGCGATTTCACGAAACCGCTGCCAGTCAACAACTCTCGAATAAGCAGAAAAACCGGTAATAATTAATTTTGGCTTATGTTCTACTGCTAAACGTTCTGCTTCATCATAATCAATTACACCCTCTGGGGTTAAACCATACTGAACAGCGTTATAGATGCGGCCGGAAACATTTACATTGGCACCATGAGTCAGATGTCCACCGTGCGCCAGACTCATACCCATAATATGATCACCGGGTTGCAATAAAGCATGATAAACTGCTCCATTGGCCTGTGAACCCGAATGTGATTGAACGTTGGCCCAATCCGCGCCAAATAATTCCAGGGCGCGATCGATAGCAAGTTGCTCTACAACATCGACGTATTCACAACCACCGTAATAGCGTTTGCCTGGATAACCTTCCGCGTATTTATTAGTCAATACTGAACCCTGACATTCCAATACCCTTGGACTAGCCATATTCTCAGAGGCAATCAGTTCAATGTGATCTTCCTGTCGACGACGCTCACCTTCCATAGCAGCAAAAAGTTCATCGTCAAACCCTTGCACTTTAGTATCTTTAGTAAACATAAATAACCCTCAATTTATAAATTAAAAAATGTTGAAATAATGAATTCGATCTATTGTTACTTATAATTTTTCATATCTTGCTGGCACGAAATATTCCAGGTGCGAGCCAGATGAACTACCTGAGATTTCTATATCGATAAGATTGTGTTCATAAAACAACTGTTCTTGTTTCTGGTTGACGTCTTTTTATTATAGTTTGTTGCGTCACCAAATTGCTCGATAGAAACATCATTCCCCTTACAAGTATTACAAGTGGTGGCGAATACAGGCAAAAAACATCTGCCAAGTCATTGAGTAAATACTCTCAAATTAGTATCGCTTTCAAGAGGCTCAATTCTAGCAAATACCCCCGCCTATTGACTACCTAAGATAATGAAAATTATAGGGTTTTATTTTATCTGAATAATGTTATTTTTATGAACAATATTCTTAATTCAGCACTATTTGCCAAGGACTTTTGATTTTTGCAATTTTTGAGATAAGACACCATAAAAAATAAATATATTCATATAAAACAATATGATAGGAAATAATTGCTATATAAAAAAATAGAAGTATTAATGATAATAATGAGCTAATTTGACCAAGATTAAGTAATAATCAAGCGACTAGTTGATTGGAAGAACGAAAGGGTACCCCTGAAATAACTGATTAGAGACGTTACTTCATTAAACAAAGAAAGCTATCCAGCACATATCGGAATTAATTAGCGCAAGGCTTTATAACCCTTCTAAAACTATTCATCATCCGTATTAAGTTTTTATCCAGTTATATTATTTATCCCTGATCAGAGTGAGCATAAAGTTTACCTTACCATAATAACTTGCCTTGAACGCATAAACGGTCTCGACCATATAAATTACAAACCAAACATCATCTGAATTATAATCCAACGTTCATTAACATTGCTTCGGTGGAACCGTGTCAGAAACAGATAAATTACTAAAACGCCTGGACTCACTATTAAACAAGATTGAGCCCTTGATTCCAGACATACCAGATGGAATCAATACATTTAATGGTGGTGCGTTTCGGTGGCAACGTTATGGTCATACAGGTCTTTTCCATAAAATCAGTCACCCAACTAAAATCAAGTTGTCCGATCTGCAATGTATTAATCGACAAAAAGAAAAAATTGATTGCAATACTCGACAGTTTCTCGGCAATTTACCCGCAAATAATGTTTTGTTATGGGGGCCAAAAGGAACAGGTAAATCTTCTTTGATTAAAGCCTTACTAAGTGAATATCAAAACCAGGGGTTGAATCTGATTGAAGTTGAAAGAAAGGACCTTGGCGATCTGAGATTAATCATTGAACAGCTTAGTAGTAAACAAGGACATTTCATTTTGTATTGTGATGATCTCTCTTTCGAAGCTGATGACCCCAGCTACAAAGCTATAAAAGTTGTGTTGGATGGTTCACTCAGTAATACGCCCGATAACATTTTGATTTATGCCACGTCTAATCGCCGTCATCTAGTACCGGAAATGATGAGTGATAATGTTGCCAGCAAAAACATACACGGCGAATTACATCTGAACGAATCAATAGAAGAAAAGCTATCCCTTTCCGAGCGCTTCGGAGTCTGGCTTTCATTTCACCCTTTCAATCAGGTTCAATATCTGGAAATAGTTGATTACTGGTTAAACAAACTTGGTTTCGTCGGTCAAGATATGGATATGGTACGCAAGGCATCCCTGAAATGGGCGCTTGAGCATGGGTCTCGTAGTGGTCGTTCCGCAGCACAGTTCGCCAAAGACTGGACCGGGCGTCAACAATTAAAGAACAGAAACACCTGATAATTAGCCAAACTTATGTCAAAACAACAGATTTCTGCTGAGCAAGCCCAGGATGCACTAACTACCGCCGAGTTACTCTACAGTGAAAACGAAGTGGAGCAAGCCATTGCTACTATGGCTGAATCAATAACGAATAAATTACAATACACCGAACCATTGCTACTACCGATTATGATCGGTGGCATAGTATTGGCAGGAAAACTGATACCACAACTCAACTTTCCATTACACGTCGATTACATTCATGCGACTCGTTATCGAGGAAATACATCGGGCAGTGAATTAAACTGGTTAAAGAAACCAGGGCAATCCTTACAAGATAAAACTGTTTTATTGATTGATGATATTCTTGATGAAGGCATTACACTTGCGGCAATTATTGAGAATTGTTATGACGCTGGTGCGCATAATGTTTTGACCGCTGTTTTAGCTGAAAAAAAACTCAATCAGGATAAACCAATCAAACATGCAGATTTTACCGGATTAAATGTCCCAGACCGTTATGTCTTTGGTTATGGCATGGATTACCATGAATATCATCGCAACTTGAATGGCATATATGCATTATGACTAAACTCGCAATAATAGGCGGCAGTGGACTGACACAGTTGCCAGGATTAACAATCATTGATGAGATCGAAGTAAATACGCCATGGGGTAAAACCTCTGCACCGATCACCGTTGGTAAGATCGATGATACTGAAATACTGTTTCTACCTCGTCATGGTAATCCACATACGATTCCACCACACAAAATAAATTATCGGGCCAATCTTTGGGCATTACATAAATCAGGTATAAATGAAATTATAGCCGTCAATGCCGTTGGTGGTATCACCTCATCAATGGGGCCTTGTCGTATTGTTATTGCAGATCAGTTAATAGATTACACTCATGGTCGTGCTGATAGTTTCTATGAAGATGACCTTGAAGTAGTTAAGCATATCGACTTTACTTATCCTTACTCTGAAGCATTACGACAACTATTGATACAGGCTGCGGTAGAAACTAATATTGAAATTGTTTCCAAAGGCACGTACGCAGTAACACAAGGGCCAAGACTGGAGACAGCGGCAGAGGTTAGTCGACTGGAAAAAGACGGTTGCGATATCGTTGGCATGACCAGTATGCCCGAGGCAAGTCTGGCCAGAGAATTAGACATCGAGTACGCCTGTTGTTCTCTAGTGGTTAACTGGGCAGCTGGTAAAACTGATGAAATCATTACTATGGAGATTATAGAAAATAATCTCAAAGATGGCATGGGTAAAATACAAAATTTAATAAGCGCTGTAATTAATAATAAGTAATGAATCAACTAGCGAGTGAAACTATTTCGTGTCCATATTGTGGCGAAGCTATAGAGGTTCTAATTGATTGCAGTGTTGCAGAACAGGATTACATAGAAGATTGTGAAGTCTGCTGTAGACCAATTAATTTAAATGTTTCTCTGGACCAAAACGGCAGACTTGCTGTACATCCTGGACATGAAAACGAATAGTCATAAGTATAATGAAATTACAGTTTCCATGAAATACAACTATCTTATATTACTTGTTTTTATGTTACCCGCTTGCCAGGGTGATACGCTTAATTGGGATAAAGTCAACGCTGAGATACAGCAAAAATTTCCCGATGTAAAACATATCTCTATAGATGAACTAAACGCTAAGGATAATAAAACCATACTGCTAATTGATGTAAGGGAAGAGGAAGAATTTGCAGTAAGCCATATTCCCGGTGCGCTAAATCTTAAGAACCCGAAAATGATTGCCAAACTTGCTGCTCAATCCAGAAAAGATGTCGTTGTCTATTGTTCCGTCGGTTATCGATCAGCAATAATGGCGAAAGAGTTAAATAAACTTGGAATAACAAATGTAGCTAATCTGGAAGGTTCCATCTTTGTCTGGGCCAATGCAGGTCTACCACTTGTCGATCAATATGGCAACACCCGCAAAGTCCATCCTTATGATGAGCATTGGGGTCAGTTATTAGACTGAGTCACACTAAACGACTTAGCCTGCTTCTTGTTCAAGAAGTTGGACTTGAACATTCTGTGTGATCGGAAACACCTGGGGACCGAACTGATTAAATACAGCAACATCAGCAGCATCACGCCCATAACCAATAGTGACATAACCACCTTTGAGTACCTCCTGAGTCGCATCAAAGGTATACCAGCGTCCCCCAACGTAAGCTTCAAACCATGCATGCAGATCCATAGGTTCAAGACCGTAAAGGTAACCGACCACTAATCGAGCAGGAATACTGAGGCTACGACACAAGGCAATTCCTAAGTGTGATAAATCCCGACAAACACCTGATTGTCTTAAATTTACTTCAACCGCAGATATTGAGCTATCGCTAGTTCCTGGCTCATAACGAATTGTCTTACGCAACCATGTTTCGATGGCTGCAATTTGATCATAACCACACAGGTGACCTGCCGTAATTGAAGTTGCCATCTGTCCAAACAATTCCGATTCACAGTAGCGGCTGGGCAATAAGTAATTGAGTACTGCATCAGGCAGATTCTGGACCTCTATAAATGGTGCTCCAGGTGCTTGATCAAGATAATCATCGGTCATTACTTCTGCAGCGGTATAGACCTCAAAAATCCCCGGAGGAGCGACCAATCGCTGGCAGAGATTACCGTAATTATCGGCGAACTCGAACGCAGGGACGCTTGGCACAAGTCTGTATTCTTCTTTTGCTAGCCATTGTTGCGCACCGCTACGTGGTCGTAGCATTAAAATGAAGGGTGTCGGCACAGCAATATCAAACGTTAGATCACAACTTGCACGTAACCACATATATTAGGTAGCTCCACTTTTGGGTGTAGAATTGAAAAACAGATTTATATTTCCTGAACTGGATTGTCTGCTACTAAAGGCGACTAACCTGAAGTATCACGCCTAACATTGGATGATCAAAATAATGGCGTTCATTAAGCTTTATCTTGCGAGTTTCTTTCATTTTGATAATGGTTTTATCCGTAGTCCCTGTAAATGATTCTTCACTGGTGCGAAGAATTTTATTCTCCGAGGGCAGATCTTTGAAATAAGACAGATCGATATCGGCATGCAAATAAAAACCACTTCTGATCCTGATTGCACCGTCAATAATTTTATTCGACATCATTATTTCATCCAGAAAATCCGGTTCTGTATCAGTCATGTTCAATTCGGCTACGGGAATAGTATTCTCACCATCCAGTTTAACCAAGTGGACAAAGCGTGATTCTCTACGCTCGGTTGCGGGTTGTTGCCAGGAGAGATGAATTAATGGTCGATATTCACTGGATAGTTTTAAAAAGCGATATACACCACCTAGTCTATTGCGACTGTTATTCAAGACCTTATAAGGTATCAAGCCCTGTCCAGAAGGTGAAACACCATCATCTGTCTGTAATTCAATCAGATTATTTCTCAGCGTAAATACTTCATTTTCCCATTGCTCCCCATCCAGATTTGGATAAAGCCTGTCAAATACAATAACTTCAACCTGATACCAGGATTCTGCCTGAGCAATGTGTGAAAAAATCAGAAACGATAGTGCAATCCAGAGTTTAATAGATTTCATATGTGTATTATGCCGCGATCTTTAATGCAATTTCATTAAAAAGATATTCTAGTATCTCGAAACGTGATTCACTATCTGGTAATTCTTTGCTAATTCTTAACTTATCCTGCCCGTCAAGTTTATAACTACGCGGATCTGATTGTATTAACTGAATAATACGACCCGGATCAATATTAGCCTTGGGCTGAAAGAAAATACGGCCCCCATTTTGTCCAAGATCGATTTTACGAATGCCCAATGGTTTTGCTAATTGTTTTAGGTTACTAATTTCAAACAAATTCTTAAGCGCATCAGGCAACAAACCAAATCGGTCAATCATTTCTTCTTTCATTTCATTTAATTCTGAATCTGATTTCGCACTGGCAATTCGTTTGTACATGATCAGTCGCATATGTACATCCGGCAGAAAATCTTCCGGGATCAAGGCAGGAATGTGCAGATCAATTTCTGCACCATGGTCAAGGGGACGATCCAGTTCCGGTTGTTTTCCTTCTTTCATTGCTTGAACCGCCCTGTCCAATAGTTCCATATACAAACCAAACCCTATTTCTTGAATATGCCCACTTTGACCTTCACCGAGTATTTCACCAGCGCCTCTTATCTCAAGATCATGTGTTGCCAGTGTAAATCCAATACCTAATTCTTCCAGCGCTTCAATGGCTTCAAGACGTTTTATAGCATCAGCAGTTATTGCTTTACGTGGTGGGACAATTAAATAAGCATAAGCACGATGATGTGAACGCCCTACCCGCCCACGTAATTGATAGAGCTGAGCCAAACCAAATTTATCCGCACGATCGATAATAATAGTATTTGCACTGGGTACATCAATGCCGGTCTCTATAATGGTAGTGCAGACCAGAACATTAAAACGTCGGTGATAAAAATCAAGCATAATCGATTCAAGTTGCTTTTCAGGCATTTGTCCATGTGCAAACTCAACGCGTGCTTCGGGTAATAATTTTTCAATTTCTGCAGCGGTCTTTTCTATCGATTTTACTTCATTATGCAAATAGAATACTTGTCCTCCTCGCTTTATCTCTCGCAACATTGCTTCTTTGAGTAAAATATCACTACGCTCTCGCACAAATGTTTTTACTGCCAATCGCCGTGATGGTGGAGTCGCTATAATTGAGAGTTCACGTAGATCCGACAAGGCCATGTTTAAAGTTCTCGGTATCGGTGTTGCGGTCAGGGTCAAGACATCGATTTCTGCGCGCAGGGATTTAAATTTTTCTTTTTGACGTACACCAAAACGATGTTCTTCATCAATAATGATGAGTCCAAGATTTTTAAAATCAATATCGTTCTGTAATAATTTATGTGTACCTATAACTATGTCTGCCTTACCATCAGACATTGCTGTTAAGGCAATGCCCTGCTCTTTCTTAGAACGAAACCGGGATAATAATTCTATCCTCACTGGCCAATCGGAAAAACGATCAATAAAATTTTGATAATGTTGCTGTGCTAACAAGGTGGTAGGTACCAATAAGGCAACCTGCTTTCCATTTTGAACGGCAATAAATGCCGCACGCATTGCCACCTCTGTCTTACCAAAGCCCGCATCACCACAGACAAGTCTATCCATAGGTTTATCGTTACGCATATCCGCTATCATGGCCTCTATAGCATCAGATTGCCCGGGTGTTTCTTCAAATGGAAACTTTTGGGTGAAGGCATAGTAAGCATCTTGATCAAATTCATAAGACTGACCCTGTCTTGCAGCACGACGAGCGTGTAATTCCAATAACTCTGCAGCCACATCATAAACTTTCTCTGCTGCCTTACGTCTGGCCTTCTGCCATTGTCCGCTACCCAATTTATGTAAAGGTGCATGTTCCGGATCGACACCGGTATAACGTGAAATTAATTCTAATGCTCCGACAGGCACATAAAGTTTATCGCCATCAGCGTATTCCAGATGAATGAATTCACCGGGTATCCCTCCTGCATCAATGGTAATCAATCCGCAATAACGGCCGACACCATGATCTTCATGTACAACGGGCGCACCAACCCTCAGTTCAGTCAGGTTACGAACAACGGCTTCTGCATCTTGCTGTTTGCGTTTACGCAGACGCCGTTGCATTACGCGTTCACCAAATAACTGCGCCTCGGTAATAATGGCAATATTCGGATCATGCATAATCAAACCATTTTCAATCGGCATAATTGCAATGCCAAAACTAACATCACCGTTTAGAAAACTATCCCAGTTTTCAACTTTGGTCGGCACACCATATTGTTTAAATAACTCCATTATCGTTTCTCGTCGACCCTGAGTTTCAGCAGCGATTAAAACGCGACCTTCAAAATCAGCAATAAAACGTTTTACTAATGAGAGTGGATCTTTAGCACGGGCATCAATTGAAAGGTTTGTCGGTAACTCGGAGTCATACTCAATCAGCTTTAACCCTGATTCAGTTGTAAGATTAGCAATATAGATCTGGGTATAAGGCTTTAATGCCGTATAAAGGTCATTGATATTAAGAAATACATCACGTGGCGGCAAAATAGGTCTTTCAACATCATAACGTTCTTGTTCGTAACGTGATTCGATATCATGCCAGAATAATTCAGCTGCATCCTGTACCCCTTCATCCAGGACCAGGATCGCATCGTCATGTAAATAATCAAATATGAGGCTGGTCTCTTGATAAAATAGAGGCAAATAATATTCAATACCTGCCGGTGCAAGTGATTGACTAACATCACGATAGATAGGACATTGAGCTGGATTGCCTTCAAAACGCATACGCCAATTTTCCCGAAAACGCGCAATCCCTTCATCTACCAGTGCTACTTCCCGTGCCGGCAATACACGTATAGATTCAATTTTATTTATCGAGCGTTGTGAATCTATATCAAAGGTACGGATACTATCGATTTCATCATCAAATAAATCGATTCGAAATGGGTGCATTGCACCCATAGGGAAGATATCCAACAGGGAGCCTCTTGTTGAAACTTCGCCATGTTCACTCACCTGATCGACAAAGCGATAACCTTGTTGAGTCAGCTGTTTTCTAAATTCATCAAGACGAATAGTTTGTCCTGAATCCAGTACCAGACTATTAGCCGTTAAATAATCTTTTGGTAACAAACGATGCATAACAGTCGTTATTGGAACAATCAGAATACCTTGCTTCATATCAGGTAAATCAAACAGTGTTTGTAAACGCTCTGAAATAATATCCTGATATGGAGAAAAGAGATCGTATGGCAAGGTTTCCCAGTCTGGGAGGGTAATTACTGGAATTGAGCTGCTCGTGCCCAGATACACTTTTAATTCATTGATCAGGTTCACTGCGCTAATTGTGTTAGCAGTTATAACAACAATTGGTTTTTGTTCCTGAGTTGCCATATTGGCAATGACCAGTGATCTGGCACTACCGTATAAACGACTCCAGTTTATTTTTGACTGGCCTGCTCCGGGCAACTTTGGAGACAATACATTTTGTCGCGTAGGCACTGTCATCTAGATAAAAAACTTATTCTGCTGAATTTATATCAGCATTAATTGCATTCAATGCAGCAAGCGGATCTTCAGCGCGTGTAATAGGTCGACCAATAACAAGGTAATGACTGCCAGCATTGATTGCTTCTGTTGGCGTCATTACACGTTGTTGATCATCTTTACTGGAATCTGCCGGGCGTATTCCAGGTGTAACAAGACAAAACTCTTTTCCTAATTGAAGACTCAAATCAGTTGCTTCCATGGCTGAACAAACAACACCGTCCAGACCGGAAGATTTCGCCAATTTAGCTAAAAGTATCACCTGTTCCTTTACAGTATTCGTAATAGCAAGTTCATGTATGTCATTATCATTAATGCTGGTTAAAACAGTAACAGCAATAAGTAACGGTTTATGCGTTGATTTCTCCAATGCGTCACGCGCAGCTTCCATCATGCTTCTGCCTCCAGATGCATGAACATTAAGCATCCATACGCCTAAATCTGCTGCTACCCGACATGCACTGGCAACGGTATTGGGTATATCGTGATATTTAAGATCAAGAAAGATATCAAAATCCATTTTAATGAATTTTTCAATCAACGCAGGTCCTTCGCGTGTAAAGAGTTCTTTGCCAACCTTGAGTTTACAGCTGGTTGGATCCAGTTTTTGGCAAAGTTCCAGTGCTTGTTTAGCCGCTGGGAAATCCAGTGAAACGATAACGCGATTATTATTATTCACCGGCCACACCAAAGACAGGTTTGACTGTATCCCAATTTTTACAGCCAGGGCACATCCAGTGCATTTGCTTGGCATCAAAACCACAACTATTGCATTTATACATGGATCGGCTATCGATTAATTGACCGGTTAGTTCTTTAATTGTCTTTAGGTGATCATATGTTTCACCCTCAGATCTCGATAATGCGTACTCGATAAGACGATCGACGCCTTTAACAGTAGGCCGACTTTTTAGTTCATCCGAGATGAAACGAATTGCGGCATTTTCACCTTCCCGTTCAGCAATTAATTCTGTCAACATTAATAAGGAACTGATGCCACCATAGATGTTTACCAACATTCTCAGATATTCAACAAACTCATCCACACGATCCAGTTTTCGATAACAATCAAATAATGGTCCAATAATTTCTGTAATGTAATCACTGTCCTGTGCTTCAATCCGTTTATATGATTTTATCGCCAGCTTTTCCTTTCCAATGCGTTGAAACATTTGCGCTTCAATTAAACTTGCACGTACGCAACCTGTATTAAAACTGATTGCACGTCGTATGTTATCTTTTACAACACGCATATTTCCTTCACGTAATGCTGACTCAGCACGTTCACAATAAAACTGGGCAATAACCGGATTTAAAGAATCACCTGAAATAAGTTCAAGTTTTCTGGCAATGTTAATTGCATTTTCCCAATCTTTTTCCTGTTGATATATTTCCAACAACTCAGAGTACGCCTGATTCAGGTGTAAGTCAGAATTGACTAATTCAAGAAATAAACCTTCTGCACGATCCAGTAAACCTAAACGCATGTAGTCCATACCTAACTCAAGCAAGGCATGTGCTCGTTGTTCACGATTAAGTGTAGGCCGAGCAATCAAATTTTGATGAATCCTGATCGCACGATCAACTTCACCGCGACGACGAAATAGATTTCCAAGTGCCAGGTGTGTCTCGACAGTTTCACTATCAACCTCAAGCATACGAATAAAAACTTCAATAGCCTTGTCTGGTTGCTCATTTAATACAAAATTCAGTCCCTTAAAATACTCGGGATAAATTGAACTTGAAGATTGTTTATTTTTTGAATCAATAGTGCGTCTGGCAATCCACCAACCGCTAAAAGCAGCGATCGGTAATAATAACCATAGCAAGTACATCTGTGATTGCATCAATACTAGTCCCTGACCGGCATGACACGAAGGTTGTTGATTTCTTTTTCGCTATTCTTGATTTGTCTTTCCAGTTTCGACTTTTCTCGCTTCAATTTGATTAACATCGGTAAACTGGCAACAACACCTAGCATCGAACCAATAAACAAGACAATGACTACCAACCAGGACATCGGTAGATTAATGGCACCGACATAATAATTTAATTCTATTAATTGATTATTTTTCAAATGAAAAGCTAAACCAATCAGCAAAATTACAAATACAAGAATCAATTTCGCAATACGGGACATGGTATCTCCATCAGTATATCCATCAAGATTAAACCTAACTCATAGATAAAAATCTATGAATATAATTTTAGTATTCAATCAGATTATCGATTAGTCACAAAGAAAAGTATTTAACTTTTTAGTCCATCATTCCAGAAAAGACCACTACTTATACACAATAGACAGTCTGTCCAAACATGACAAGATCAACAACAGAAGATTTAATGCAGATAAACTATTTAGTATTTGAGTGACTATTCAGTCAGTAATCGGGCTATGACAATTATTGACCCGTTCGCGCATTTGTTTACCAGGTTTAAAATGCGGGACATGTTTAGCTGGTAAGGATACTGGTTCGCCGGATTTTGGGTTTCGCCCGACTCTTGGTGGACGATAATGTAGTGAAAAGCTACCAAATCCACGGATCTCAATGCGTTCGCCATTTGAGAGCGTCGAAGACATATGCTCAAGGATTGTTTTAACCGCTAACTCAACATCCTTATAAGCCAGTTGAGATTGCCGTCTAGCCAGTATTTCGATAAGTTCAGATTTTGTCATGCTTGTTTATCTCGGTCAGTGTGTTTCAGACTCCCCGCCCAAACACGTCCAAGCCATTGTTATTATTCCTAAATCCTATCAGAAGATGAACAATTTGTAACAGCAATTTTTCATATTCTTCACTAAATAAAGCATATCTGATGCTTTTTTTCTGCTTAACGGCAAATAACTGTGATTATTACGTCCTTAAAGCGCATCTAAATATCAAAACCGGAACATCCTTGTACCGGTTTAATGGTTTGAAATATCTTTAATTATATTTCAAAACCACTTAATTATTGTCTAAATGCTCCTTCAAAAGGTCGCCCAACTTGGCTCCGCCACCTGATTCCGGCGCATAATCCTTAACAGTCGCTTGTTCATCATCAGACTCTTTTGCCTTGATTGACAAGTTAATAGACCGTTTCTTGCGGTCTATCGCAGTTATCTTAACTTCAATTTCTTCGCCTTCTTTTATAACCGAACGAGCATCATCGATAGGCTTTTCAAGGGAAATTTCACTCGCCTTTAAAGTACCTTCAACTCCATCACCCAAAGCAATCGTCACATATTTCACATCTACATCCTGTGCGATACCTTTAACAATCGTTCCTTTTGGATTTTCGGCTACAAAACTTGAGAAAGGATCTCTTTCCAGTTGTTTAACACCAAGTGAAATTCGCTCTCTTTCTGCATCAACAGCCAGAACAACGGTCTCGACCTCTTCACCCTTGCTAAAATTACGGATTGAATCATCAGCATTTTCAGCCCAGGTAACATCCGACAAATGCACCAGACCATCGATACCACCATCAAGCCCAATAAAGATACCAAAGTCTGTAATCGACTTAATGACACCAACTACGCGATCACCTTTATTATGAGTTGCAGCAAATTGTTCCCATGGATTTGCCTGGCATTGTTTCATGCCAAGAGATATACGTCGTCGTTCCTGATCGATGTCGAGGATAATCACATCGCATTCCTGACCAATATGGACTAATTTTGATGGGTGTACATTTTTGTTTGTCCAGTCCATTTCTGAAACATGCACTAAACCTTCAACACCTTCTTCTAACTCAACGAAGCAACCATAATCAGCTAAATTGGTGACCTTGCCATGCAGACGAGCACCTTCTGGATAACGACGGGTTAAGTCTAGCCATGGATCTTCACCCATTTGTTTCAAGCCAAGGGATACGCGGTTCTTGTCGCGATCATATTTCAATACCTTAACTTCTATTTCATCACCAATATTCACGATCTCACTAGGATTTTTAACACGCTTCCAGGCCATATCAGTGATATGCAGTAAACCATCAATGCCACCTAGATCAAGGAAAGCACCGTAATCGGTAAGATTCTTAACAACGCCCTTGACCAAAGCACCTTCTTTCAGGGACTCGAGTAAAGCATCGCGTTCTACACTGCTTTCATTCTCGACAACAGCACGGCGTGAGACGACAACATTGTTTCGCTTCTGATCGATTTTAATAACTTTAAATTCAAGCGGCTTCCCTTCAAGATAAGAGGTGTCACGAACTGGTCTTACATCAACCAGTGAACCAGGCAAGAAGGCGCGAACTTTATCAACATCAACTGTGAAACCACCTTTTACACGTTCAGTAATTACACCGATGATGGTTGCATTTTCTTCATGTGCTTTTTCAAGTACCGTCCAGGCAATTTTACGTTTTGCTTTTTCACGAGAAAGACGAGTGACACCATAACCATCTTCGATAGAATCAAGTGCAACATCAACGGCATCACCAACGGCGACTTCAAGTTCGCCATGTTCGTCATAAAATTGATCTATGGGGATAATTCCTTCGGATTTTAGGCCTGCATTGACTATGATATTGTCAGAGGTGACTTCAACGACTATGGCACTGATGATTGCGCCGGGGCGCATTTTATTTTCTATTTGGCTTTGTTCAAATAATTCTGCAAAACTCTCGCTCATGAAAGGTGATTCCTGAAACCTGCTAATATAACGGCAGGACTATATGTTAAGTTAATGTTTAGCCAAGCACTCATCGCGAGTGATTAGCCACCTGTTTTTGGCAAACCCGGAATTCTTTTACACACTAATTCTGAAATATTTGCCACGACTGTATTAATATCCAATTTACTTGTATCTATTACAATCGCATCTTCCGCAGGTTTTAGAGGCGATATAGAACGGGTACTATCACGTTCATCTCGCTCGGCAATATCAGCGGAAAGGCCGCGGAGATTAGCACTAATACCCTTTTCCTTCAACTGTTTATACCGCCTTTTAGCCCTCTCCTCAGCACTCGCTGTTAAATATATCTTTAGAGTTGCATCAGGGAAAACGACAGTACCCATATCACGGCCATCGGCAATCAAGCCAGGGGTTTGATGAAAAGCTCGTTGTCTGGCCAACAAAGCCTTACGGACAGTAGCTATCGGCGCAATTATAGAAGCTGCATTGCCGCATGTTTCTGTACGGATTTCTTCGGTAACATACTCCCCGTCTAGTAATACATTGACCAGGGATCCAGCTTCAGCGACTTTGAATTCGACATTTAAATTCTCCGCCAACTGCTCTAACGCCACATCGTCATCCTTATCTATACCCTGTTTCTCTGCTGCTAATGCCAGGACGCGGTACAAGGCACCACTATCCAGAAAATGCCAATGCAACCACTCAGCCAGATAACTACAGATGGTGCCTTTTCCAGTACCGCTGGGGCCATCAACTGTAATGATGGGGATATTAGACATAGTCGATATCCATACCGGCTTGTCTGGCTAAATCGACAAACCCGGGGAATGATGTCGAAACATTGTCACAATCATTAATCAACATACTTTCCGCAGAAATCATTCCGGCAACAGCAAAAGCCATGGCAATGCGATGATCACCATGACTATTTATTTCGCCACCATCAAATTGACCACCCTGAATGACCATGCCATCTTCGGTTGCCTCAGCCTCGATCCCGGTCGCCATGAAACCGTCCAGCATCGATTGTATGCGGTCACTCTCTTTAACCCGTAATTCAGCAGCACCCGTCAGACGTGTTTCCCCTTTAGCACAAGCTGCTGCCACCAAAATTGCTGGAAACTCATCGATTGCAATTGAGACACAGTCTTCAGGAATAGCAATACCGCTTAATTCACTACTCTTTATATGGATATCAGCAACGGGTTCTCCTGACTGAACTCGTTCATTTTCGAGTGTAATATCAGCACCCATCATCTTCATTACCTTGAGCATGGCATTGCGAGTCGGGTTCACTCCAACGTTTTCCAGTATCAGATCAGAACCAGGCACTAATGTCGCTGCTACAATAAAAAATGCTGCTGAAGAAAAATCTGCTGGGATGATTATTTCTGTACCGATCAGCTTATCTGCTTTGTCACAAGCTATTCTGCTTCCTTCTCTACGCAGTTGATGAGTAAAAGTGTTCAACATACGTTCGGTATGATCCCGGGTAGGTTCGTTTTCGATAATGGTAGTTGTGCCTTCGGCATACAATCCTGCTAACAATAAACAAGATTTTAATTGAGCACTGGCTATTGGTAATTCATATTCAATGCCGTGTAACTGACGACCGCCAGTAATTTTTATCGGTAATGTACCTTTGTCGGTACAGTCAATCTCTGCATTCATGCTCCGTAATGGTTTAATTACCCGCAGCATCGGTCTTGTCATTAATGATTTATCGCCTATCAATTCTGAATTAAATGATTGAGCTGACAATAAGCCTGTCATTAGTCGTACGGAGGTGCCTGAATTACCCAGATCCAGTGCGCCCGTGTGTCCATTCAGTCCATGTAAACCGACACCTTTAACTCGAACCAGTTTTCCGTCGTTTACTATTTCAACGCCCATCTGTTGAAATGCTTTTGCAGTCGCTAATGTATCTTCACCTTGCAAGAAACCATGAATCTTAGTTTCTCCTTCAGCAATTGCGCCTAACATCATGGCCCGATGCGAAATGGATTTATCTCCGGGCACAGTGACTCGACCACTAAGAACACCACCGGGTTTAATTCGAAACCTTGAACCTCTTTTTGAGCTCATGTTGATTTGTTATCCGATAAAGACTAACAACTACTCGTTAGAAATAGCCGACTTATTTCTTGATTCAGAAAACTTGTCTCGGGCATTTTTGGCACGTTTAAAAATAGTTAGCAATTGTTGGCTATCCGATTTTTCGATAGCGTTTTTGATTTGATTAATATGCTGGGAAAAGCTATCTAATGAATTTAATAAGGCATCTCTATTAGAAAAACAGATGTCATGCCACATCTCAGGACTACTAGAAGCAATACGTGTAAAGTCAGCGAAACCACCTGCTGCATACTTGAATATCTCTTCGCGTTCCTGCATCCCTGCCAGACAATCAACCAGAGCATAGGCCAGCATGTGTGGTAAATGACTGGTCGCTGCAAGGACATCATCATGATGTTTAACATCAAGATTAATCACATCGGCGCCGACTGCCTGCCACATATCGATAATTAACTGATGCGCTTTGGAATCCGTTTCAGGTAATGGCGTTAGTATTACGCGATGGTTAATGAACAACTCGGCAAATGAAGCTTCAACACCACTTTGCTCTGTTCCGGCAATCGGATGTCCTGGCACAAAATAAGGAAATTTATCACCCATGCTTCTTTTCGCAGCATCCACCACACTGCCTTTGGCACTGCCTACGTCCGTGAGTACTGCACCTGCTTTCAAAGAGTCAACAATTTTAGGCAGCAATTTTTCTGTGGTCGATAATGGCGTGCCAATAACAACTACATCAGCACCACTTACTGCTTCATGTATATTTAATGAATAATCATCAATTACATCCAACTCGATGGCTTTTTTCAAACTGTCTTCATTTCGGTTACAACCAGTTACCCGATTGACCAGTTTGGCCTTACGTAAAGCACGCGCAAGCGAACCACCAATAAGTCCAACACCAATGATACTAAGATGATCAATTAACATCGTTTATGCTGCCATAATTTTAGTAAGCTCATTTATAAAACGAGCATTTTCTGATTCAAGACCAATACTGATACGTAAATGATTCGGCATACCATAGTTTGCTACAGGACGGACAATGACTCCGGCCTTGAGTAAAGCATGATAGATCTGATCTGCCGGCTGCTCAAAATCAATACATATAAAATTGCCTTTGGACGGGATAAAATCCAGCCCCAAACTATCAAATGCTTTTATCAGCATAGTCATGCCAGATTGATTGTTAGTCACACTACGATCAATATATTCTTTATCTTGTAAAGCGGCTTCAGCAGCAACTAATGCCAAACTATTGTTGTTGAAAGGTTGGCGCACTCGGTTTAATAAATTTGCAATATCCGGATGAGACAAGCCATAACCTACACGTAGACCCGCTAAACCATAGGCTTTGGAAAAAGTTCGAGTTACAATCAAATTATTAAATTCATTTAACCACAAACTGCTATCAGGATAATTCGCTTCGATACGTGCATATTCAAAATAAGCTTCATCTACCAAAACAATGACATGCTCAGGTACATTTTCAAGCAGTGATTTTAGTTCAAGACTGTTAACCCAGGTGCCGGTTGGATTATTCGGATTGGCGATAAACATTAATCGTGTTTTATCAGTCACTGCATCCAACATAGCGGCCAAATCATGCCCCCAGTCTTTCGCCGGAACCACAACATGTTCTGCACCAACTGCCTGAGTGACGATAGGGTAAACCGCAAAAGAATGCTGTGAGTAAATAACCTGATGTACATTGGTAACAAAGGCACGCGCAACCATTTCCAGAATATCATTTGAACCGTTACCTAATGTAATACAGTCTGCCGCAATACTATGTTTATTTGCCAGAGCCTGCTTTAGCTTAAAACCATTACCATCCGGATAACGCGATAAATCTGTTGTCGCCGCAATAACGTCTAATACATGTTGACCAGGTCCGAATGGATTTTCATTGGAAGCGAGTTTTATAATCTCATCAACACCAAGTTCGCGCTGTAATTCGTCAATAGGCTTGCCTGGTTGATAAGGCTGCAGACCCGAGACACCTGGTGTTGCGAGCGTTAAGAGATCACAGGACATATAAATTCATTCCTAAACATTTGATATTTTGTTTCAAGACAGCACGTAAAGAGGATTAATAAACTAATTTTAAAGTACGGCCTTAGGATAAGAGCCAAGTAACTTGACCATCGCAGCATGTTCGTCAAGCTCTGCCAATGCTTTTTTAACTGATTCATCATCGGCATGGCCTTCAATATCCACGAAGAAAACATAATCCCACATCTCACGGCGTGATGGTCTGGATTCTATCCGCGTCATACTAACGCCATTATCTGCAAAGCAACTCAACATCTTATGTAAAGCGCCTGGTTTATTCGGTGTTGAGAAAATCAAAGAGGTTTTATCATTGCCACAAGCTCGACACATCTCTTTACCGATTACCAGAAAACGAGTGGTATTATCCGGTTCATCCTCAATGTTATTGGCAAGATTATTCAACATATATAATTCGCCTGCGGCACTACTCGCGATGGCCGCAACATGTTCTTTATTACTGGCAATCAGGGCAGCTTCTGCATTACTGCTAACCGCGATACGTTCTGCCTTGTTCAAATGTGTATCCAGCCATGCACGACATTGTGCCAACGATTGTTGATGTGAATAGACAGTTGTTAATTCATCATAAGAATTATCTTTACTCAATAAATGATGGTGGATACGTAATTCCACCTCACCACAGATACTTAAGCTAGAGTGATGTAACATATCCAGCGTGTGATTGACTACGCCTTCAATGGAGTTTTCCACCGGAACGACACCATAATGTGATGCTCCCGATTCAACTTCACGGAAGACCTGATCGATAGTACCAAAGGCCGTTGTGTTAACCGAATGACCAAAATGCTTCAATGCGGCAGATTGGGTAAATGTACCTTCCGGACCTAAATAGGCTATATCGAGCTGCTGCTCCAATGCCAGACAGGCAGACATAATTTCCCGAAACAGGCGCGCCATCTCTTCTTCAGATAAAGGCCCCTTATTTTGTTCAATAACCTTTCTTAATATTTGTGCTTCACGCTCCGGGCGATAAAAGCTGGCCGCTTCTGTAGATTCATTTTTTACTTCTGCAACTGCTTGCGCAAGACGCGCGCGATCACTGATTAGATCTATTAGCTGTTTATCTACTGCATCTATATCGATACGCAATTGCGTTAATTTTTTTTCATCGGCCATGGTTGGGTACCAAGCTGGTTTTAGTTATTTTTCAAAGTCTGACAGCATACGGTAGAGATCGACACTTGTTAAGGAGCCTCTAATATAATTCGTCAAATTCTTCTGTAAGACCGGGCAATCACTCTATTTAATCGCTTAAAAAACCATTATAAACACATGTCTATCGATGGACTATTCGAGAATCTGGAAATCTTCTTGCAATGACTAAGGATCCTGTTTGTTATAAAGACCCTGAAATGGATGAATGCTAGCCTTAGCGGATATCAATCCTCTGGTTCTTGTTCGTCTTCCGTATACTCAACAATACATTCGAGTCCAGCTAAATGTTCTGATTCATTCAGATTTACCAATCTCACGCCCTGAGTATTACGACCAAAAATCGAGATATCTTTTACCGGTGTTCTAATCAAAGTACCCTGATCGCTGATCAACATAATCTCATCATCATTTTCAACCGATACAGCTCCGACAACTGGTCCATTTCGTTCAGAGACCTGAATAGAAATAACACCTACGCCACCACGCGATTTTTGCGGGTAATCTTCAACTGCCGTACGTTTACCATAACCATTTTCAGTAGCCGTAAGGATAGTCACATCTTTATTCTCAACAATGATTAAAGAAATAACATGTTGCTCTTTTTTCAAACGAATACCACGTACACCTTTAGCCGTTCTGCCTGTTTCTCTGACATGAGACTCTGGAAAACGAACCACCTTGCCAGTATTGCTAAATAACATAATGTCGTGCTTGCCATCGGTTATCTCAACACCGATAAGTTTATTTCCTTCGGCTAATTCAATAGCACGCTTGCCGCTTGGACGAGGTCTTGAAAATTCTTTTAGTGATGTTTTCTTGACGGTGCCATCTGCCGTTGCCATAAAGATAAATTTATCTTCTGCATATTCGCGGATGGGCAAGATAGCGTTAATCTGTTCACCATCTTCAAGAGGTAAGAGATTAATTATTGGTTTACCGCGCGCTGTACGACTGGCCTGAGGTAAATCATAGACCTTGAGCCAATACACTTTACCGCGATTGGAAAAACATAAGATTGTGTCATGGGTACTTGCGATAAATAATTTATCAATAAAATCTTCATCTTTTACCGAGGTAGCGGATTTACCACGACCGCCTCGTTTTTGTGAACGATAGGTATCCATCGGTTGCGATTTGGCATATCCCGCATGTGATAAGGTTACGACAACGTCTTCTTCCGTGATCAAATCCTCCATACTAAGATCTTCCTGTGTATGGACGATCTCGGTTTTACGCTCATCACCATAGCGTTCCAGAATATCTTTTAATTCATCGCGAATTACTTCCATCAACCGTTCTGGACGTGACAATATATCTAATAAATCCGCTATCGCGTCTAATAAATCCCCATACTCATTCAGTATCTTGTCTTTTTCCAGACCAGTTAATTTTTGCAAGCGTAATTCGAGTATGGCCTGTGCTTGCTCTGGAGATAAACGGTAACCCGCATCAGTCAAACCATATTCTTTCGGCAAATAATCGGGCCGTGATGCCTCCGCGCCAGCACGGCTTAGCATTTCTACGACAGCACCAGACTCCCAGGTTTCTGCCAATAAACCAGCCTTGGCATCCGCCGGACTTGGAGATTGTTTAATGAGTGCGATAACAGGATCGATATTGGCTAATGCAACTGCAAGGCCTTCTAACAGGTGCGCTCGAACACGTGCCTTACGTAAATCAAAAATAGTCCGACGGGTAACGACTTCACGACGGTGACTAATAAAGGCTTCGAGTAAATCTTTCAGATTCATCAATCGTGGTCGGTTATCGGCCAAGGCAACAATATTAATACCAAACACACTTTGCATCTGAGTAAACTTATACAGGTTGTTTAAAATCACTTCCGCGACTTCGCCGCGACGAATCTCGATAACAACACGCATGCCATCTTTATCCGACTCATCACGCAGTTCTTTTATACCGGTTAATTTTTTGTCTTTTACCAGTTCCGCTATCTTTTCAACCAGACGCGCTTTATTAACCTGATAAGGGAGCTCATGGATAATGATTTTGCTGCCTGATTCATGCTCCTCAATTTCAGTTCGGGCACGAACATAAATACGACCACGTCCCGTTTCATAGGCTTCCTTGATGCCAGATGAGCCATTAATAATGGCTGCTGTAGGAAAATCCGGCCCGGGGATATATTGCATCAAATCCAGAATTGTTAACTCCGGGTTTTCAATCAAGGCTAAACAAGCCGACACAACTTCTGTCAGGTTGTGTGGTGGAATATTGGTTGCCATTCCCACCGCAATACCGCTGGAACCATTAACAAGCAGGTTAGGAATTCGGGTTGGCATAACCACAGGTTCATGTTCTGAACCATCATAGTTAGGTGAAAAATCAACTGTTTCTTTATCAAGATCTTCCAGAATTTCATGCGCAATTCGTGTCATGCGAACTTCTGTGTAACGCATTGCCGCGGGAGAATCGCCGTCTACCGAGCCGAAGTTACCCTGACCGTCCACCAGCAAATAGCGTAAAGAAAAAGGCTGCGCCATACGCACCATTGTGTCGTAAACAGCAGTATCACCATGAGGATGATACTTACCAATAACATCACCGACGACGCGGGCTGATTTCTTATAAGGTTTATTATAGTCATTGCCCATTACTTTCATCGCAAACAACACACGACGATGTACTGGCTTGAGCCCATCACGGACATCAGGCAAGGCGCGGCCGACGATAACACTCATGGCATAGTCCATATAGGACTGCCGCATCTCGTCTTCTATATTTACGTGCGAAATTGCACGAGCGAAATCAGAATCGGACATAAATTATTGATGGAAAAGGGAGTAAAAAAAGCCTTAATTTCTTGTAATTTTTCAAGCCGAAATTCTAACATAATTCAGCCATTTACCCTACTTAAATTTTACATCTAGGCACTTATTTTCGGGCTTGATTTATCCGAACATTGCAAGCATTTTTTTCGTGTCCGGTGCTTGTACAATTCCCTTTTCCGTGACTATGGCATCGACCAGTTTTGCCGGGGTAATATCGAATGTTGGATTAACCGCTTCTATATTATCCGGGGCAATTCGCGTCCTGTTAAAATCCGTCACTTCTTCAGTGTTTCGGTATTCAATCGGAATATTTGCACCACTTTCAATCTGCATATCAATCGTAGAGGAAGGAGCGACAACCATCACTTTAACACCGTGATACCTGGCCGAAACAGCATGTGAATAGGTACCAATCTTATTGGCAACATCACCATTTGCTGCAATACGATCTGAACCGACGATAAGCCAGGCTATTTTTTGACTCGCCATCAAGCTTGCGATAGCTGAATCAATAACCAGATTCACCGGGATATGCTCCTGTTGAAGTTCCCAACTGGTCAAACGAGCACCTTGAAACCAGGGTCGAGTTTCAGAAGCAAACACTTTCTGAATGCTTCCTTTATTGAATGCTGACCTGATGACACCTAATGCGGTGCCATAACCACCAGTTGCCAGCGCACCCGCATTACAATGGGTGATCACCAGACTATCAGGCATAATCAATTCAGCGCCTAAGCGGCCCATCTCATGATTTGCGGCAATATCTTCATCATGTATTTGCTTTGCACGTTCCAGTAATATCGCTTCCGGCTCGCCTTCAATACCATTGAAGACTTTACGCATTTCTGTAATAGCCCAATGTAGATTTACTGCGGTTGGTCTTGCCGCTGACAGTGTTGAGAGGTCAGTTTCTATACTTTCACACCAGGAATCAGACGCTTCACGCCAGGCCAAACGCGCTGCCAGAACTACTGCATAGGCCGCCGCAATTCCAATCGCAGGTGCGCCACGGACTACCATGTCCCTGATAGCAGCGGCCACAGCTGTAGCTGAATCGTAATTGAGATAAATTATTTCACCGGGTAATTTCCTTTGATCCAATAAAGTTAACCTTCCTGCATTCCATTTAACCGCAGTGAACTTTTCGTTTGGATAATCTGATTTATTACTGTTCAATTCGTTTTATCCTGTCAATGAATTATCATAGTGTAAATTAAAATAAGGATGCCGTTTTCAAGATGAAAATAGATACCCTGATTCATGCAAAATGGATTATACCGGTTGAGCCGGAAAATACCGTCTATGAAAATTATTCTATCGCCATTAATGGTGACAAAATAGAAGCGATACTCCCGTCTGATGCCGCGCGTAAAAAATTTACCGCGACAACAGAACTCAACATGGACCAACATGCGCTCATTCCCGGTTTAATCAATGCGCATACCCATGCAGCGATGAGCTTATTACGTGGACTGGCTGATGATCTGCCTTTAATGGAATGGCTTAATAATCATATCTGGCCAGCAGAACAAAAATGGGTGAATTCTGAATTCGTCAAGGACGGAACCGAGCTTGCAATAGCTGAAATGATCCGTGGCGGCACCACCTGCTTTAATGATATGTACTTCTTTCCTGATCAAACAGCAAAAGTCTGTGCGGATGTGGGCATGCGTGTCGTTGTCGGCTTGATCCTGATCGACTTTCCTACTGCCTGGGCCGATGATGCGGATGAATATATACTTAAGGGCGAACAGGTACATGATACCTACCGCCATAATCCGTTGGTTAATACTGCCTTTGCACCGCATGCTCCATATACGGTTTCCGATGAACCGTTACAACGAATCAATATACTCGCAGAAGAACTCGACATACCAATCCATATGCATATCCATGAAACTGCATTTGAAGTTTCGCAAGGTATTGAGCAACACGGCAAACGACCATTACAACGTTTAACCGAACTCGGTGTTGTCAGTTCACGTATGGTGGCAGTACACATGACACAACTGGAACAAGCTGAAATAGGCGAACTCGCCAAACTCGGCGTCAGTGTTGCACATTGTCCCGAATCAAATTTGAAACTTGCCAGTGGCTTCTGCCCGGTCGGCGCACTTGTGAAAGCTGGCGTTAATGTTTGTATCGGTACCGATGGTACAGCCAGCAACAATGATCTGGATATGATCGGTGAAATGCGAACTGCTGCTTTACTTGCGAAAGGTGTTGCCAATGACCCAACCTGTCTTGATGCACACACAACATTAAAAATGGCAACTCTCAATGGCGCCAGGGCTCTTGGCCTGAACGAATCAATTGGTTCCTTAAAGAAAGGCAAACAAGCCGATATCGTAGCAATCAACCTTAGTCAACTCGAAACCGTACCAATGTACGATCCGGTTTCACAAATCGTTTATGCGGGTAATCGGGAACAGGTCAGTGACGTCTGGATTGCCGGCAAGCAACTATTAAAGGATAGAAAATTAACCACTTTGGAATATTCCAGGGTGATGAATAAAGCAAAGGCCTGGGAAAAAAAAGTTAAAGGGTGATATTTTTAATAAAAGGAAATGCACTTACTCTTTAACTATGGAACTTACCCGAATACTCATTCCATCGATTAACAATCTCACAAAAAATTAATGCCGTCTGTTCCGCATCATAACGTGCGGAATGTGCTTCCTTGCTATCCCATTCCAGCCCTGCTTCAACGGCGGCACGTGATAGTACCGTTTGGCCATAGGCAAGGCCTGCCATGGTTGCAGTATCGAAGGTGCTGAAGGGATGAAATGGATTGCGTTTGATCTGTGCGCGTTCAACAGCAGCATTTAAAAATCCCAGATCAAATGAGGCATTGTGCCCGACAAGTATTGCTCGACTACATTTATGTTCTTTTATCTTTTTCCGAATTGGTTTGAATACTTCATGCAATGCCTCGGTTTCACTGACTGCGATCTGTTTACGAAAAGGATGATTAGGGTCAACGCCGATAAAATCCAGTGATGCCTGATCAAGATTTGCCCCTTCGAATGGATTGACATGTTTGGATACAATCTCATCAATACACCATTGCTGTTCATCATTGACTGTCACTGTTACAGCAGCTATTTCTAATAATGCATCTGTGGCAGCGTTGAAACCTGCTGTCTCCACATCAACGATAACCGGCAAAAAGCCGCGAAAGCGTTTTGCGACTAACGATGTTTTCTTCGTGTCTGTTTCGTTTAATTCTTCAATTGCCATGAACACGTTCCACCTGCAAGAAAGGGAACCAGTTCATTATCACCAAGAGGTAATATCGCTGGTATAGTTTGATCCTGTTTTATTAATGTAATCATTTCCTGGTTACGTGGTAAGCCGTAATAATCGGCACCATAGTGGCTACTAAATGCTTCCAGTTTGTCTAGCTTGTCTGCAGCATCGAATGCTTCCACATACATTTCAATTGCAGCATAAGCTGAATAGATACCAGCACAACCACAACTGGTTTCTTTCGTGTTTCGTGCATGCGGCGCACTATCCGTGCCGAGAAAAAATTTTGAATTACCACTTGTTGCGGCTTCTAGTACTGCCAATCGGTCAGCTTCGGCCTTTAACACAGGCAAACAGTAATGATGTGGCTGCAAGCCACCTTTAAATAAATCATTTCGATTTAATAGCATATGTTGTGGTGTAATCGTTGCGGCGATATTGTTGCTTGATTGTGTAACAAAATCGACTGCAGCACGTGTCGTAATATGTTCAAAAACGATTTTTAAATCAGGGAAGTTCCTCACCAGCGGCGCTAAAACACGATCAATAAAGACTGATTCACGATCAAATACATCGACATCATTATCAGTTACTTCGCCATGCACCAGAAGTGGGAGCCCCTTTTCCATCATTGCTTCAAGCGTGGAGTAGGTTTTGCTGATATCTGTGACACCCTGGTCAGAGTTGGTTGTTGCTCCGGCAGGATAGTATTTTAGTGCCTTGATCATATTAGACTCCGCGGCCTCCATGATAACTTCTGTAGAGGTATTGTCCGTAAGATATAAAGTCATCAAGGGTTCAAAATTATATTTTTTGTCTACGCACTGTAAAATACGATCTCGATAAGCCAGGGCCATTTCTGTATTAACTACCGGTGGTTTAAGATTAGGCATGACTATCGCACGCGCGAATTGCGCAGCGGTATGATTTACTATGTTGGCCAATACAACACCATCTCGTAGATGAAGATGGAAATCGTCGGGTTTTGTTATGGTTAATGTTTGCATATCGATAACAAATTATTACATATTAACGCTGAAAGGTATCTAGACACTTTAATAGAGAACTCATTATGGAATACACAAAACTGGGCAGAACTGATATTGATGTGAGTCGAATCTGTCTCGGCACCATGACCTGGGGCGAACAAAACACTGAAGTCGAGGCACATGAACAACTGAATTATGCTGTAGATGCCGGGATTAATTTTATTGATACAGCAGAAATGTATCCGGTACCGCCCAGGGCAGAGACGCAAGGACTAACTGAAACTTACATTGGTTCCTGGCTGGCGAAAAGACAGGATCGCGACAAATTAATCATTGCCAGTAAAGTTTGTGGTCAAGATTTATTCGTACCTTATCTGCGAAACGGTCAGGCTAAACTGGATAAAAAAAATATCCACGAGGCATTGAACGCATCACTAAAACGACTAAAAACAGATTATATCGACCTTTATCAAACGCATTGGCCGGATCGTGATACCAATTATTTCGGCAAGTTGGGTTATTACCATGCCCCGGCAAAAGACGGGACATCTATCGCCGAGACTCTGGATGTAATGAATGACCTGGTAAAAACAGGCAAGATTCGCATGGTGGGTATTTCCAACGAGACGCCATGGGGTTGTGCCGAATACTTGCGTATTGCTAATGAACAGAACTTGGCAAGAATAGTCAGTATCCAGAATCCCTATAACTTATTGAATCGTACCTTTGAGATTGGCCTCTCCGAATTTGCTCATCGTGAACAAACTGGCCTGCTAGCCTATTCCCCGCTCGCCTTTGGTGTCTTAAGTGGTAAATTTTTAAATGGCGCCAGACCGGAAGGTACGCGTCTGGTTTTGTGGGATCGATTTTCCCGTTATTCAAACACGGAAGCTATTAAAGCAACCGAGGCCTACGTCAAATTGGCGCAGGAAAATGAGCTGGATCCAGCTCAAATGGCCCTCGCTTATGTTAACAGTCGCCCGTTTTTGACCAGTAATATTATTGGCGCCACGTCGATAGAACAGTTGAAGAGTAATATTGGGAGCATTGACATAAAACTTCCAAAAAATATCATACGGGCAATTGAATCTATCCATGAAAAAATTCCAAATCCATCCCCATAATTTATTTTTCGGTGATTTTCTACCTATTAAACTATGTATAATCAATACACATTAAATAATATTGTTTGAGGCACTATGGAATTATCAGCATTGACTGCCATATCACCGATTGATGGCCGTTATCATAATAAAACAGATTCATTAAGACCCATATTCAGTGAATACGGTTTGTTTCGTTTTCGCATACAGGTCGAAATAGAATGGCTGAAAGCGTTGGCGAATCACCCGGAGATAATTGAAGTAGATACCTTTTCGGCAGACGCGCTGGTTCTACTCGATGATATTAAAAACAACTTTTCTGTAGATAATGCGACGGCGATAAAGGACATTGAAAAAACCACTAACCACGATGTAAAAGCGGTTGAATACTTTATTCGCGACAGGATTAAAGGTAATGATTCTCTACAACAGGCAAGCCAGTTCATACACTTTGCCTGCACTTCAGAAGACATTAATAATCTAAGTCATGCTTTAATGTTAAAGGAAACACGTGCATCAGTATTAGGTCCGGGACTGCAAACACTGATAACACATTTACAAACACTGGCAAGTGAACACGCTGCATTACCGATGTTATGCAGGACACACGGTCAAACGGCATCGCCGACAACGTTGGGCAAAGAAATTGCGATTTATGTACATCGCTTATTACGCCAACAATCACAACTGGAACAAATAGAAATACTCGGAAAGATGAATGGCGCCGTTGGTAATTTTAATGCACACCTGTCTGCTTATCCTGAATTAGACTGGATGGCACTTTCAAAAGAATTTGTTGAAGGTCTTGGTCTGGACTGGAACCCACATACTACCCAGATCGAATCGCATGATTATATGGCAGAATATTTCCATGTCTTATCGCGTATCAATACTATCCTCATCGATCTTAGTCGTGACATATGGAGCTATATTTCATTAGGCTATTTCAAATTGAAACTAAAGGAAGGTGAAATCGGATCATCCACCATGCCACATAAGGTTAATCCCATCGACTTTGAAAATGCTGAGGGCAACCTCGGTTTGGCTAATGGTATATTCGAACACCTTGCACAAAAACTACCTATCTCACGTTGGCAACGAGATTTGACAGATTCAACTGTATTAAGAAATATGGGTGTAGGTATCGCACATACGCTTATTGCATTTGATTCTTGTGCAAAAGGATTAACAAAACTGGATGTAAACCCAACCGCGATAAACGATGATCTGGAACAATCATGGGAAGTTCTGGCCGAACCTATACAGACTGTCATGCGTCGATATGGAATTGACAATGCATACGAACAATTAAAAGAGTTAACCCGTGGTCAGAATATTAATCAGGGAACATTGCATAAATTTATAGGGCAACTCGACCTCCCTGATAATGTTAAATCGCAATTGCAACAACTTACCCCGCAAAACTATATTGGTAATGCTGAAATTCAAGCGGGACTGATCTCTAAAAAATAATAGAACCGAGCGGAGAGAAGTAAACAGACATGAAAAATCTGGATGATTACATCTTGGGAGAGTCAACAGATCAAGTCGTTAGGGTTGAGACACGACAGGATAATGCAGCCGCTGCACTCGCTCTGGTTAAACAATGCAAACAGAAGCTCGCCATCATCTCCCATGAACTGGATCCTTTTGTTTTTGACCAGCCGGAATTTGTCGAAGCCGTAAGACAATTGGCTCTAAAAGGACGAAATGTCGATATTCGTATTCTGGCGTTTGAACCTCAAATAATCGTTAGAAGAGGCCATAAGCTTGTCGATTTGGCTGGAAAAATAAGTAGCTATATCGAAATACGCAAACCTTCCTCACAATATAAATCATTCAATGAAGCAGTATTGATCGCTGATGAAGTGGGTTACCTGTTCCGTGAAAGCATTGAGCGTTACAAAGGAAGATTAAACTTCAACAGCCGCCGTGAGTCGAAGCATATGCTGGATGTATTTAATGCGATGTGGGAAACAGCTATATCCGATCCAAATTTTAGAAGAATGCACATTTGATAAAACTGATTCTACTTGTTCTGACTACTCTTATTATTGCTAGCCCTGCAACTATGGCAGAAGCAATGAAAATTGAAACCATTCCCATGAATAGCAGGCCAGTGGAAGATGTCATCCCGGTACTTAGATCATTAGTCGTAGAAGGCGGCACCGTCACCGGAATAAATAATAAATTAATCATCAAAACCACACCTTCCAATCTCAAACAAATAAAAGAAGTCCTGGCTCAAATTGACCATGCTCCACGGCGATTGATAATCAGCGTCAAACAAGATGTCGGCGGTAATGTCAGTACCCGTGAAAGTGAATTATCCGGACGCTATGGTACAGGTGGCGTCAAAATAGAATCACATGACTCAGGCCGAGGCGGCACCATTATTCAAGGGCAAGATAGTGATGGCAATGTGATTCGCTATCGTCAACTGGAAACACAATCACCAGGACAAGATAGAAACGTATTTCGTGTACAGGCACTGGAAGGTAACCCGGCTTTTATTAATACTGGCCAATCTGTGCCCATACCAAATCAAACTGCTTATGTGACAGGCAGCGGTGTCGTTGTTCAGGATGGCGTTGAATATCAAGATGTGTCATCCGGATTTTATGTGCTGCCCAGATTGCAGGGTGACAATGTTACACTGCTAATTGCGCCACATCTGACACGTATTAGTCCAAACCAAACAGGTATTTTTGATATTCAAAACGTCGAAACCACCGCCAGTGGTCGTTTAGGCGAATGGATACACATCGGCGGCATCTCCCAAGAGTATAATAATGAGCGTAAAAGAAACCTGATAGGCACAAAAGAACGTGGGCAAGAGCATCGGAATATATTGGTTAAGGTGGAAGAATTAAAATAGTTTCGCGTGTTTTACCATAGGCTGATAAAATAGCAGCCTCACTATCCTTCAATAAATAGTTATCTAAGACTTGATGTTAATACTACCAGGCGGCAAGGCTCTTTCCGACTTTCGTGTAAATAAACTTCTTTCCGCCTTGCAATCATGCATTCCGGAAATTGTTTCCGTACAGTCACACTATATTCATTTTGCCCAGACGAATACGGATCTTGACCATAATGAGATTCAACAACTTAATGCACTATTAAACTACGGTTCGGCAGTGAGTAACACTGACTCTGAAACTGCTAAATTAATCGTTATACCAAGGCCAGGCACAATTTCACCCTGGTCCAGCAAGGCAAGCGATATTGTTCATAACTCTGGCCTACACAAAATAAATCGTATTGAACGAGGTAAATTCTATTCATTTAAACTAGGTAACGGTAATACGCTTAATGAGGAACAAATAACACTCATCAAACCGTTATTACATGACCGCATGACGGAAATTCTTATTGATGAGGATCATGAAGCTGTTGTTTTATTTGCCACTACCGAACCGGCTGAGTTGAATCAGGTTGATATCCTTAAAGGTGGTATAAGTGCATTGGAAACGGCTAATGTCAAAATGGGTCTCGCCTTATCTATCGAGGAAATCAATTACTTATTCACTTCATTTGAAACACTGGGACGTAATCCAACCGATGTCGAACTGATGATGTTCGCGCAGGCAAACTCGGAACATTGTCGACATAAGATATTTAATGCGGAATGGACTATCGATAATGTGAAGCAAGAACACTCCTTATTCAAGCTGATAAGACAGACGCACGAAGCCAATCCCGGGAATGTGTTATCGGCATACCATGATAATGCTGCAGTCATGTCTGGTTTTAGTGGTGCGCGCTTTTTTACAGATCCCGATACGAATCAGTATGGTTATCACGACGAAGCTATACATATATTAATGAAGGTCGAAACCCATAATCATCCAACGGCAATATCGCCTTACCCGGGTGCTGCTACTGGATCGGGTGGTGAAATACGCGATGAAGCAGCCACCGGCCGAGGTGCGAAACCAAAAGCAGGTTTATCTGGATTTGCCGTTTCTAACTTAAAGATTCCCGGATTTACACAAAACTGGGAAATAGATAATGGCAAACCTGACCGTATTGTTTCAGCTCTGGATATCATGCTTGAAGGGCCTATTGGAGCCGCTGCCTATAATAATGAATTTGGTCGACCTGCCTTATGTGGTTATTTTCGCAGCTATGAACAACGAAAAGATGAATCTTTAATCTATGGTTATCACAAACCGATCATGCTTGCCGGTGGTTACGGCATGATTCGCGAACCACATGTTGATAAACAGGATATAACCGTCGGTGCTAAATTAATTGTATTAGGTGGGCCGGCGATGTTGATTGGACTCGGTGGAGGTGCAGCATCATCTATGGCATCAGGCACGAGTGATGCGTCACTCGACTTTGCTTCTGTACAACGCGATAACGCGGAGATGGAGCGACGCTGTCAGGAAGTGATTGATCGATGTTGGTCATTGGGAGAAAAGAATCCCATTATCAGTATCCATGATGTTGGCGCGGGTGGTCTTTCCAATGCTATGCCGGAACTGGTCAGTGCAAGTCATCGTGGTGCACAACTTGAATTACGTAAGATACCCAATGATGAACCCGGTATGTCACCCATGGGCGTGTGGTGTAATGAGTCGCAAGAACGATACGTACTTGCTATCAGTTCTGATCAACTTGAACGCTTTATTATGTTTTGCCAACGTGAACGTGCACCGTACGCTATCCTCGGTGATGCAACTGAAAAAGAACAACTCATTTTAAATGATTCACACTTTAAAAATCAGGCCATTGACATCCCGATGTCAGTATTACTTGGCAAGATGCCAGCTATTCAACGTGAAGCGCAGAGTGAAACCACACCCCGGTCAGAGTTAGATACTTCTGTGTTTGATTTACAAGAGTCAATTAATCGCGTTCTGCAGCTACCTACTGTTGCCAGTAAAAACTTTTTAATCACGATTGGTGATCGTTCTATTTCCGGGCTGGTTGTTCGCGATCAAATGGTCGGACCCTGGCAAGTCCCGGTTGCTGATTGTGCCGTAACCAGCTCTTCCTATTTTGATTATATCGGTGAAGCCATGGCTATTGGTGAACGTGCCCCAATCGCCATCACGAACGCTCCTGCTTCTGGAAGAATAGCCATTGCAGAAGCAATTATGAATATATCTGCAGCGCGTATTCTTAAACTCGATGATATTGCCTTGTCAGCAAACTGGATGGCCGCCTGCGGTGTGCCAGAACAAGATGCAAAACTATATGCTACGGTTGCTGCTGTAAGTACACTCTGTAAAGAACTCGGTATTGCCATACCTGTAGGTAAAGACTCCTTATCTATGAATACAGTTTGGACGGATGATAATCAACAACAGAAAAAAGTTGTTTCACCATTGTCATTAAATATTACTGCCTTTGCGCGTGTCGCAGATGTCCGGCAGTCGCTTACACCACAATTAGTTAAAGATAACAAAACTGTTCTTTTGTATATTGACCTTGCGAATGGCAAGCAACGTCTTGGTGGTTCGGCCTTATGTCAGGTATATGAACAGTTCGGAAATGAAACACCGGATCTCGATGATGCTACGTTATTAATAAGCTTCTTTAAAAGTTTACAAATACTAAATGAGTCTGATTTGTTACTTGCTTATCATGATCGATCAGACGGTGGTCTTTTTGTTACCCTGGCAGAGATGGCTTTTGCTGGACATACAGGAATTGATATTGATCTTGATAAAACAAAAAACATAATTGCCTCACTATTCAACGAAGAACTCGGTGCAGTTATACAAATTAAAAAACAACATGAACAAAGCGTAAAACAAACATTTATTAATGCAGGCCTGAATGAAAAATCTGTTCAAACTATTGGCACAGTAAATAATGAATACACGTTTAGACTGAAACATAATGATAATGAAGTCTTAAATTTATCTATAAGTGATTTACATAAAAAATGGTCTTCCACCAGCTTTCAGATTCAATCATTACGTGATAATCCTGAATGCGCAAAACAGGAATTCGAACAGATTGGCAATAAAGATGATTCCGGTTTGTTTGTAGAAACCTCATTCAAACTTGAAAATAATCCTCTTACATTCATTAACAAGAATGTAAAACCAAAAATGGCAATTCTGCGCGAACAAGGTGTCAACGGCCAACTGGAGATGGCTGCTGCATTTGATCGCGCCGGCTTTGAATGTATCGATATACACATGCAGGATTTGATCGATAAGCGAATAAATCTTGATTCGTTCAACGGACTGGTAGCCTGCGGTGGATTTTCTTATGGTGACGTTCTCGGCGCTGGTGGTGGTTGGGCCAAAACCATTTTATACAATCACAATCTGACTAAAATGTTTGAATCTTTTTTTAATCGAACAAATACTTTTTCACTTGGCGTTTGTAATGGTTGTCAGATGATGTCACAACTACGTGATTTAATTCCCGGTGCCGCAAGTTGGCCAGATTTTTCACGTAATCAATCAGAACAGTTTGAAGCGCGTCTGGTCATGGTAGAGATAATTGAATCACCTTCACTCTTATTAAGAGATATGGCTGGTTCAAAAATTCCTGTTGTTGTTGCGCATGGCGAAGGACGTGTCTCAGGCAAAAACACTTATGAAAATAAAGTAATGCGCTATATCGATAACTCAGGCAATACAACAGAGACATATCCTTTGAATCCTAATGGTTCACCTGATGGATTAACCGGTTTCACTAATGATGATGGTCGTATCACGATCATGATGCCGCATCCAGAGCGAATTTTCTTGCGCAAACAATTCTCTTATTTGCCATCAAGCTGGAATAATGAATACAGCCCCTGGATGAAGATATTTCTCAATGCGAGACAGTGGTTAGAATAAACCTGCATATCAGATCCGATAAAATAGTTAGCTACATAGCAGATCGGGCAGTTGACTGACATACATGCAGTCATGCGCTAAACTTGTAACAAATGAATAGTTACAACTTGATTTCATGAAGAAATTCCCAAATATTTCAGACGAAGATAGCGCTCTATTTCGTAAAGCAATTGGTGATGCGAAGCCATTGAAACAGGATAGCTTTATTACTGAAAAACCAAAACCAAAAGCATATCCTGCAAAAACTGTCGCTGATCAAATTGCTGTTATTAAAGAAATGATCGATGGTGAATTTAATTCAGATCTTCTGGAGCGAGGAGATGAACTCCTTTACTCACAATCAGGTATTCAAAAACAGACTTTAAAAAAGTTACGTCGTGGTCATTACAAAATTGAAGCAGAACTCGATTTGCATGGGATGACTGTTGATATGGCTAAAGCAGCATTAAATGATTTTCTTAATCAATGTTCAGCACGTTCAAAGCGTTGTGTAAAAATTATTCATGGGAAAGGTTTAAACTCAATTAATAAACAACCTGTATTAAAGAATAAAGTTAACCAATGGCTGCTACAGAAAGAAAAAATAATCGCTTTTTGCTCAGCAAGACCCACGGATGGTGGTACCGGAGCAGTTTATCTACTACTAAAACGTGAATGATTGGCTATAATTACTGTACCCCGTCAGCCCCATGTGGACCAATTAGCCTAATTGCCTAAGAGATAGTTTTCGTTCATCGTTAACCGAAGAGGAAACGATGATGACAAATAAAAGAAGTGCAGAACAAACCGTACGTGATATTCGTCGACG
>JAURNW010000022.1 GCA_030829985.1 Gammaproteobacteria bacterium
ACCTTGGCACTACGTAAACAGATGCATTACGATAAACAACACATTAACTAACCCGATGAACCGATCTGTCTCTTAGTTTATGCCGCTCTTTGTCCAAAAGGTTTTGACGACGTACAGAATGATAATTCAATAGAAATCAATACTATATTTCAGTATTTAGTTGGATGAAGTAACTAGAATTGAATGGTGGGCCGTGTAGGGGTCGAACCTACGACAAATTGATTAAGAGTCAACTGCTCTACCAACTGAGCTAACGGCCCGTGTATCAAAAAATTAAATGGGGTGAACGATGGGACTCGAACCCACGACGACCGGAATCACAATCCGGGGCTCTACCAACTGAGCTACGCTCACCATAGTTAAACTATTATCAATAAAAGTCTGTCGCCAGACAATGATTTGGTTTTCATTGATTGGCGCGCCTGAGAGGACTCGAACCTCTAACCCCCGGCTTAGCTTACCAACTACGCCTTTCGACGCCCTGCACTCACAGGTTTGTGGTCTGGACTATCTCTTCACCATCACAGGTGTCACACGTATAGTCTCTACGGAACCCTCTTATAATCAGTCGCTAACTTGATATTTTTTGACTGATTATTCTTAGGCATTTCTACCCTCAACGTAACCGAACGCTTAAATTCCATCGGATTAAAATAATAACATTCATCTGTAGTCGGACAATAGACACAGTATATGTCGACTTCATCCTTATCAACTGGCTGCATATGAGTACCATTTTTATCAGCCCAACAAGAGCGAAAATGAATAGTTATGCTGCCCGTCTTATCAACAGACTTATACTTAACTTGAATCCTTAAAAATTTTCTATCTTTATACGCCACTAAATCAAACGGCGCATGTTCAGTCAGAGGATTCAATATTACGAATCCTTGCTCGAATAAATCGAGTTGAGCCTTCAAAACACCCAGGTCACCTTTCTGTTTAGTATGGTGCATGAGATTCATTATGCCATACCAATAGATGGGTCAACCATCGGTTTCCTCGGGATTGCCATCAGCCCAGCTTAATTAGCCAACTGTTAAGGTTTCCCCGATATAGTGCGATGCACTTTATGAGTTTTGTTTCCCCATAAAGGCTCCTAATAACAAACATCGAAATGTTTGTGCCTAAAGGCCGGTGCTCTATCCGGTTGAGCTACAGGCGCAATCAAAAAAAACGAATTAAATGGTCGGGGCAGAGGGATTCGAACCCCCGACCCTCTGCTCCCAAAGCAGATGCGCTACCAGGCTGCGCTATGCCCCGATTTATTAACTCTCCTGCCTCAACAGGACGTGCGATGATACGCAGTACTCTGTATCGCGTCAATTACCAAAACTAAATTAAGTAATATAAAAAAATCAACTAGTTACGTCGCCAGATCGTCCCTTTTGGTGTGTCTTCAAGACTAATTCCCAAACTGACAAGGTGTTCTCGAATCTCATCGGCTTTTTCATAATTTTTCGCAGCCTTTGCAGCACTGCGTTCCTCAATGAATTTTTGAATAGCTATTTCATCCAATTCATCTTCGTCAGCATTTATTTTAGCCTGCAGAAATGTTTGTGGTTCATCCTGAAGCAGCCCCAGAATGCCGCCCAGATATTTTAACGATGCGGCCAAAACAATTGCTTCGTTTGAAGATTTGTCAGGGTTACGATTTAAATCACGTGCCAGCTCATGTAATAAAGAAATGGCTTTGGGTGTATTAAAATCATCATCCATATGTCCATTAAATGCATTCATCATTTCTGTATCAGGTTTAACACTATTCGAATCGACAGAATCCCTTAATGCAGTATAAAGTCCGCTCAGCGCAGATTTAGCTTCTTCAAGATTATCGATCGAATAATTTAACGGACTACGATAATGACTGGAAAGAATGAAGAATCGTACAACTTCTGGTTGAAACTTTTTCAGCACTTCTCTGACGGTAAAGAAGTTACCCAATGATTTTGACATTTTCTCTTCATCGACCCGGACAAAACCGTTATGTATCCAGGTATTGGCAAACTCTTCACCGGTTGAACAAACTGACTGTGCTATTTCATTTTCATGATGGGGGAACTGTAAATCCTGCCCTCCTCCATGAATATCAAAATGATTGCCCAAACAATGGGTCGACATAGCCGAACACTCTATATGCCAGCCCGGGCGACCTTCACCCCAGGGCGATGACCAACTGGGTTCATCTGGTTTAGCTGCCTTCCAAAGAACAAAATCCAGTGGGTCTTTCTTTTCGTGTTGAACTTCAACGCGTTCACCCGCGCGCAATTCTTCAGTATTTTTACCTGATAATCTGCCGTAGCTTTCAAAAGAGCTGACATCAAAATAAACATCATTATTGTTACCAACATAAGCATGTTTTTTATCGATCAAAGTTGAGATCATGCCGGTAATTTGTGCCATGTGTAGCGTTGCTTTAGGTTCATTATCCGGCGGCAACACACCCAGAGCATCAGAATCCTCGTTCATTGCGACTATGAAACGTTCTGTTAATTCAGTAATCGTTTCATTATTTTCTTTTGCGCGATTAATTATCTTATCGTCTATATCGGTAATATTTCGAACATAGCGCACATCAAATCCACTATGTCGCAAATACCGCGCAATCATATCAAACACCACCATGACGCGAGCATGTCCAATATGACAAAAGTCATACACGGTCATGCCGCAGACATACATACTGACTTTGCCCGGATGAATCGGCGTGAAGTTTTCTTTTTGTCTGCTTAGACTGTTGTAAATTTTTAACACTTTTTTATCTTTTAGAATATTTTATATATAGTTATTTCCGAGCTTCCTCTAAGAGCGTAACACAATAAATCACGATAACTGCTCCCGACGTTGCCCTATCCTCCAATATCTCTGGAGTGGTGAAATAAGCCGCGCATCTTATCCGAAAGGTGCTTTAGCGACAAAAGGAATTTGTCATTCATATTAAACCACGGGCATAATCAAAACATACAACATCTAACTTAAATACAATATCAATACTGGAGAACCCCATGAAAGTGCAATTGACGACATCGCTCGGACCAATAACAATCGAACTTAACGCAGAAAAAGCCCCGAAAACTGTCGAAAATTTTGCGGCCTATGTCAAGAGCGGACATTACGATGGCACTATATTTCATCGTGTCATCAAGGATTTTATGATTCAGGGTGGTGGCATGGATAAAGATATGAATTCCAAATCAACAGGGGCTTCTATCCAGAATGAAGCAAATAATGGCTTAGCGAACGAATATGGCACTGTCGCAATGGCCAGAACATCCGATCCGCATTCAGCTTCGGCTCAGTTTTTTATCAACACTAATGACAATGCTTTTCTGGACTTCAGCTCTGAATCACGAGATGGCTGGGGCTATTGTGTGTTTGGCAAAGTCATTGATGGCATTGAAGTCGTCAATAGCATTGAAGAAAAACAAACTACTACACGCAATGGACATCAGGATGTGCCGGAAGAAACCATCGAAATTGAAAAGGCAGTAATACTTTAGTAAGACCAGGCTGGATTACCTGACAACTCTAATTTCATAACACGATGACCACACTCTTCGTCTCTGATCTACATCTGAGTAGTCGGCGACCAGAGAAACTTGCACTGTTTAATAAACTAATGACAGGCCCTGCAAAAGATGCTGAGGCATTTTATATTCTGGGTGATTTATTTGATGACTTCTGGATTGGTTGCGATGATCAACATTCACCCAATCAGGAAGTCATCACCACATTACGAGATTATTCAAACGCGGGTTCTACTAAATTATTTATTATGCGTGGCAACAGAGACTTCCATCTCAATGAAGAATTCGCTAAAGCCACCGGCTGTATTTTGATCAATGACCCTGCCGAGATAAATCTCGATGGTGAGAAAATCCTGATTATGCATGGTGATACACTTTGTACTGATGATGTGAAATATCAGAAGTGGCGTCACTTCATCACCAATCCAATCATCAAATGGATTTATTCTGTGATGCCCTTAAAGTTACGAAAAAGAATTGCACATGGCGTACGTGGTTATGCTGCTGAAGCCGTACAAAAAAAAGCACCGGAAATCATTGACGTCACTGACAGTGCCGTTATAGATATATTGAATAAGTTTAATCTAAGCACACTCATCCACGGACATACACACCGCCAGGCAAAGCACGAGTTTAATTTACAGAATAAACAGGCAACGCGGTTTGTGCTTGGAGATTGGTTCGAGAAAGACTGTGTTTTAGTTCACGATAAAACCGGATTCAGGTTTGAACGCGTTGCAGATTATATTGATAATAATTAGCTGAGACTGCCAGACAGCGTCATAAGCCCCAGTATTGCAAGCCAGATAATCAAAGTTCGGTTTAATAATGATTTAAATTCATCTATCCAATAGGATTTTTCTCTTCCAGCTAGCTGACTCTCAGGCATATATTGCAACGCACCCAGGCCAGCGTTCGTTAATACCGTGTTATTTACTTCAAACGACAGATGCTCGGCCTTTCCCCATTTTGGTAAAGCATCGACAAGGTGACCGGCCAGAGCAAGACCAAATATCATTAATCTTGATGATGGCCATTCCAGAATATTAATCAGAATATTTGTACTATCGGAAAAACCACTGCGAATGTCATTCAATTCATCATCTAACTCATTTACCAGTCTATAGAATAATGCACCAACAACACCAAGCACCAAAAACCAGAAGATAACAGCGAAGGTACGTTTATGTGATTCGACCAATGCGGATTTTATAATTGCGACTTCATTAGAATCATTATCGTTGATAACGGTGTTATCAATGAATTCTTCAGTTAAAGAAGTAACTGTGCTGGTATCTTCACTATCAAGCGCATTGATATAATCATCAAGGCGACTATCAAGGTCTTCCGGGGCGAGACAATAAATTAAAACCAACAGCGAGATCACAGTCTTGACGATCCATGACGAATCAAAAAGGAATAACACAAGGAAAAGACCTGATAGTGCAATAGACAACACAATCAACAACCCAAATGTTCCATCCCATATTTTATAATGTCCGAGTCTTTTCTCTAGCCAATAAAATAATGCGATAAACCAGTTAAAATTACGGAAACGTTCCAGACCGCCCAGAAAGAAATCCAGGCCCAGGGCAATTAGAATTATGATTAATGTCATAGTGTCAGTAATGAAAAATAATAGTCTTTATCAAATGCCGGTCCAGGATCGGTTTTTCGGCCAGGTGCGATATCACTGTGACCCACAATACGATCTTTTGTGATCATGTTCCAGCGGTGGCATATTAAATCTGTCACCATAGCAAGAGTATAGTATTGAATATCACAATAAGCTTCTTCATCACACCCTTCCAGTTCGATACCAATCGCAAAGTCATTACATTGTTGTCGTCCATTAAAAGAGGATTCTCCAGCGTGCCATGCGCGTTCGGTAAATGGAACGTATTGCGTGACCTGCCCTTTACGATCAATGAGCAAATGTGATGACACACGTAAATTGTGTATCTCAGCAAAATACGGGTGTGCATCAGGGTCAAGTGTATTGGTAAATAACTGGTCAATAAATCTTCCGCCATATTCTCTCGGCGGTAAACTGATGGCATGAACCACCAGTAGACTAATATCTGAACTATCTGGTCGTTCATCATGATTGGGGGATGGGATAATTCGCGCGCCATTTAACCATGCACCTGCGTCATCGATTTGGTAATCTGGTCTATCCAATTTCAATACCCTTGTTGGCCTGTTAAGCTTGTTTATTAAAATAACATAACCACATCGAATCTAAAGAGAGAATTTTAATGTGTCGTTTAGCCGCTTATCTTGGGAAAGAGATAACACTATCAGTATTTTTACAGGAACATGAGCATAGTCTCATACAGCAATCGTGGGCTCCGAAAGAAATGCAAGGAGGCACATTGAATGCGGATGGTTATGGTGTCTCATGGTTGTCTAATGAGAACAAACCTTGTACTTACAAAAATGTTCTGCCTATTTGGTCAGATACAAATCTGGATAGTCTGGGCCGATCACTTGCAAGCCAGCTTTGGTTAGCTAATGTACGGAGTGCTACTATCGGACAAGGCATAAGTGAAGCCAATACCCAACCCTTCAGCAAAGACAATTTGATATTTACCCATAACGGCAGCATGAAACCGTTTAATAGTGAGATCAAGGCTCGTTTTCTGGATATTTTACCGGCTACAATTAGTGCCGATATAAATGGTGATTCAGATTCACTCCATCTATTTGCCTTATTAAAACTACATTTACTAAAACAAGATTCTTTGGCCAACGCTATCATTGGCATGCTGGATGATTTAAAGATCATCTGTAATGAAACTGTAGCTGCTCTATTAAATATTATTATCAGTGATGGGGATATGCTCTATGCCTGTCGCCATGCCCTGAATGGTAACTGCCCGAGTCTCTATTACTTGCTTAAACAAGATGGTATCTGGATTGCCTCTGAACCACTATCACAGAAGGATGCCTGGACAACTATACCGAATCACAAGTTTATTATTTTTAATCACACCGGAGTAGTAGAAGAATACGATTTATGAATGAGTTGATTGAGGAATTACAATCATTACAGGATGAGATGCTCGATATTGTCAGTACTGTTAAAACAAGTGATTATCAACAACAATTTCATCCGGACTTAAGTCCGATTGGCTGGCATCTCGGGCATTGTGTTTATACAGAAGAATATTGGATAAAAGATCAGCTTCTCGACATGCAAACTATTTCTGATTCACTGAAATCAATCTATGTCCCTGAATTAAGTCGAAAACAATTACGTGGCTCTGCATTACCTGGAAAACAGGAATTACTTGAATGGGCAAAAAGTACTCAGGCAGAAAACCGTGGTTTACTTGAATCAGTGTCACACCGGAAATTATCGCATCATCTGCTAAATAATAATTACCTGTTCCATTTTTTAATACAGCACTATTCGCAACATATTGAAACCATGATGATGGTATTAACTGAAATACAGATTCAAAATACCAACCCTGGTTACTCACCTGCCAACACGATAAAGGCTACTTCACAAAAAAAAGAATACCTCTCTATCGAGACGGGCTCCTTCAGCATTGGGACACCGAAACAATTGTTCCCTTATGATAATGAACAGCCGGAACATCTTGTTCAGCTAGATGGTTTTAATATAGCTAACTCAGCGGTATCTAATAGCGAGTTTTTAGGTTTCATGGAGGCGGGCATCTATTCAACTAAGTCTTACTGGTCTGATGCTGGATGGAAATGGCGTGAAGCCCAACAACAAACTCACCCACACCATTGGCAACAAAATAATAACGGCGACTGGTATGGAATCGACCACTACGGTCCCCATTCATTAGATGCCCAAAGCGGCGTCTATGGTTTGAATTACTTTGAAGCGGAAGCCTATGCAAAATGGGTCGGGGCAAGATTGCCGCATGAATATGAGTGGGAAGCAGCTATTAAAAACAATTCTCCATTGAATAAGTCATCAGTCTGGGAGTGGTGTAATAACACATTTCACCCCTACGTAGGCTTTTCAGCTTATCCCTATGCAGGTTATTCAACACCTTACTTTGACGAACAACACTATGTACTAAAAGGTGGTGGGCGTTATACCAAAGCACAAATTAAACGCCCCGGTTTTCGTAATTATTATATGCCTGATAAACGACATATCTTTGCCGGACTACGTTTAATCTATGACTGATCTTTTATTATGAGTGGTGATAATTTCCAAAAAAGAATAGGTAAAGGCATGATAATCCTGTGCTGGATAGTATTGCTTGGCCTTTTAACAATCTATTTCTCCAGATATCTTGAACAACAAAATAATCCTAATCAGAATTTAACCGCCACTCAAAACGGCCAGGCAAATGAAGTCCAGTTACAACGAAATCGTTATGATCATTATGTTGCCAGTGGTTTGATCAATAGTCAGGAAGTAACATTTATTCTTGATACCGGCGCCACTGATATTAGTATCCCGGAAAAAGTCGCGCAGAAATTGCGATTAAAAGCGGGCATCAAAATACCCGTGAATACCGCAAATGGACAAATTAATGTTTATGCGACGACTCTGAATAGCGTCAGTCTGGGTTCAATCGAACTCAATGATATCCGTGCCAACATAAATCCATATATGCAGGGAGAGGAAATTCTGTTGGGCATGAGTTTTCTAAAGCATCTTCATTTCTCTCAACAAGGAGACCAACTCCTTATTCGACAATAATGATCGATAACGATTAAACTGTTGTCCTTTATTAAACCTTGACCACGCGAACGAGAATAACAATATGTCCTGGTTACAGGAAAAACTAAACTTCTTAAGCAGCATTATTTGGGGAGAGTATCTTCTGATACCTCTGTTGACGATGGTGGGTATCTATCTCACTATCGGCCTCCATGCTATGCCATGGCGAAAAATTCCACTCGCATTTCAAACACTATGGCAAGGCAGAAAATCATCATTACAAAACAAAGGTGACATCAGTCCATTTCAAGCCTTGATGACAGCCCTGTCTGCAACAGTCGGCACGGGTAACATCGCCGGGGTAGCAACTGCGATTTATTTTGGTGGGCCCGGTGCAATTTTCTGGATGTGGATTATCGCTATTTTTGGGATGGCCACTAAATATGCAGAAGCCGTTCTCGCTGTTAGTTACAGGGAAACCGATGCCTTGGGTAATTATGTTGGCGGACCGATGTATTACATACGTAATGGTTTAGGCAAGAACTGGCGCTGGATGGCAGTAGCATTTGCATTTTTCGCAATGATCGCTGCATTTGGTATTGGTAACATGGTCCAATCCAACTCTGTTGCAGACGAGATCCGTTCCAGTTTTAATATTCCCACCTGGATAACAGGTATAGTCATGGCCGCACTCGCTTCTCTGGTTATTATTGGCGGTGTTAAACGTATCGCTCAAGTAGCATCGAAGCTCGTTCCTTTCATGGCCGCTATGTATATTATCGCGGCAGTAGCCATCATTATTTTGAATATTGAAAAACTGCCCGCTGCATTTTTGCTCATTATTGATAGTGCTTTTACCGGTTCAGCTGCCAGTGGCGGATTTGTCGGCGCTTCAATATGGATGGCGATTCGTTGGGGTTTTGCTCGTGGTATTTTTTCTAATGAGGCGGGTCTTGGCAGCGCACCAATAGCCCATGCTGCGGCACAAACTAACGACCCGGTTAAACAAGGCATGGTCGCCATGTTAGGAACGTTTATAGATACTCTGGTTATCTGTAGCCTCACTGCATTTGTCATCATAATCACCGGAGCCTGGGATAGTGGCTTACAGGGTGCACCAATGTCATCACTTGCGTTTTCAACCGGGCTTTATAGCTATGGTGGATATGTCGTTAGCTTTGGTCTGGTGTTGTTTGCATTCACTACTATACTTGGCTGGAGTTATTACGGTGAACGATGCGCCAGCTATCTATTTGGTACAAATATTATTATTTATTATCGTATCTGTTGGATACTGGCTATCTTTATCGGTGCGGTAATAAAACTGGAAATAGTCTGGGCTCTGGCCGATGTATTAAATGGCTTAATGGCACTGCCTAATCTTGTCGCATTACTGTTACTCAGCCCGGTGGTCTTTAGTAAAACAAGACAATACTTTAATAATAAGAGCTCTAAATGGTAATTGATCAAGACGAAATTATTGCTAATGTAACTACAGCATTAGCCGAAGATGTGGGTACCGGTGATGTGACCGCAGAACTCATCCCTGTTGATGCTGTTGCCACTGCAACATTGATCACACGTGAACATGCCATTCTAGCAGGTTGCCCCTGGTTTGATGAAGTATTTAAACAACTGGATGCCACGGTCAAAATAGACTGGCATGTATCTGATGGCGACACACTTACGCCAAATCAAAAATTATGTGTTATTAAAGGGCCGGCTCGTTCCATATTAACCGGTGAACGTACCGCAATAAATTTTCTGCAGACATTATCGGCAACTGCAACCACAGTAGCTGGTTTCGTCAAACTCATAAAAGGCACCAAGGCAAAAATTCTGGATACTCGAAAAACTATCCCTGGCTTACGCCTTGCTCAAAAATATGCTGTTACTTGTGGCGGCGGCAACAATCACCGTGTTGGTCTGTATGACGCCATTCTTATCAAGGAAAACCATATTTTGGCAGCCGGCAGTATCACAGAGGCTGTTAAGCAAGCAAAACGCAATAATTTGCCCGTCGAGATAGAGGTTGAAACGTTGCATGAACTCGAAGAAGCACTAAATGCAAAAGCCGATCAGGTTCTATTGGACAACTTCAATCTGGCAAAACTGGTAAAAGCCGTGAATATTAATTCGGGCAGGGCCAAGCTTGAGGCATCGGGCAATATTGATAAAAACAATTTACATGCGATTGCCGAAACCGGTGTTGATTACATCTCTATTGGCGCATTAACAAAACACATCCAGGCAATAGATTTCTCCATGAGAATATCAACAGGCCAAGCAAGACCCTAAACGTTATTTACGCTTGCAGCTTCCCCTGCTCCATAACTTTCCAGTATCTATAGCTTGCTCTTTACCAATTCATAAATCTCTTCTTTAAGCTTATCCATCCCATCGAGCAATGTTTCGAGCTGTTGACGTCTGTCATCTGCAAATTCTCTATCCTTGATACCGCCGATATTAATATAAACATTCAAAGCAGCACTTCTTAAACCAGCATACCCGGCCAGCACCGCAACTCCCGCATCACTTATAACATTATTATTTCCTTTTTCTGCGATTGGCTGACTCAGGTTGATAACTTCTCTACAGAGCCGTGCGCATTCCAGGGGCACATCTGTTGCTACTTTGAGAGCTGCTTGTATTTCGGTTGAACGCGCTAATTTCTCTTCATCACTTCCTTTAGGCATAGCATAAGAAGCCATGACACGATCGAAAACATCAACATCATCCTTAATTGCTTCTGTTAATTTGAGTCTTAACACTTCGGATTTGGCCAGCATTTCCTTGCACTCAACTTCTACATCTTCATGTCCTTGAAAATAACACTCATATTGAATTGATGGCCGACGCAAACGCAACACCACCGATTGGTATTGGTGGCACAGACATGATGGATAAGGGTGAGGATCGGCATGGAAAAATTATATGGGGTGCTATTGGGTTTGGTACGTTAAAATTAGCATTACACCGAAAATGCATTGAAAAACTGTTTGAGAATAATGAGCAGGTATTTGATGCTGAAGAAATATTTAACATTGCTAAAACAATGGCATAGCTTAATATTCAAGCAATAATTGATTCGTCATAAGAATAAAACCTAAATGAGTACAAATTTGAACTATATATCTCACCATAAAGAATCATGGATAAAGTCGATTCTTATTTTTCTTTTCACATTCCTGCTCTGCTCAACATCGGTGAATGCAGCTACCTATGAGGAAGGGAAACAAGCCTATCTTAGGAAGGATTATGCTCGCGCATTAGAAATCCTTAGGCCTTTGGCTGAGTCTGGAGATTCTCAGGCTCAAATTACTATGGCGTTGATGTATGACTATGGGCATGGTGTAGAGAAAAACCCATCTCAATCTATAAAATGGTACCGCATGGCCGCAGAGCAAGGCATACCAATTGTCCAACATGATCTTGGGGTGAAATATTTTCAGGGACAGGGTGTAGAACAAGATTATCGAGAAGCCGCTAAATGGTGGGAATTATCAGCCAATGCCGGTGTTGCTGATTCGCAATTTAATCTTGGTCTAATGCATTATCGTGGAATTGGTATTCCGAAAGATTATGAAAAAGCAGCCAAATTATTTGAGGATGCTGCCGAGCAGGGTCATGGTAATGCGCAATATAGTCTGGCTGTCATGTATGCCTTTGGACAAAGTAAAGTTAAGAACTATGAAACAGCAATAAAATGGTTCAAGAAATCTGCAGAACAAAATATTGCACAAGCACAATTTAATCTCGGCGTATTTAATGAGAATGGATATGGCGTGGAAAAAGATCACGAAAAAGCAAAAGAGTGGTATCAACTTGCCGCCGCTCAAGGACTACAAGAAGCCATAGAAAAACTAAAATCTCTCAACGACAGAAAATCAGACGTCGAAAAAAATCAGGATGGCAGTAGTGTGGATATGTCAGATGTACCGACGGCCACAGTCACCGCGCCTGATACATCGACTATGACTTCGTCAGACTCAGTTCTTGATAGTCTGAATCGAAGTAATTGGCTCAAACAACAAGACACTGATAAATACACATTACAATTAGCCAGTGTTATCAATGAAAAAGATGTCATCAAGTATTTAAAACAGACCGGACTCGATTCTAAAGCAGGCTACATCGTTGTTATCGTAAATAATATAACCCGGTACACTGCTATATATGGATTGTATGATACCTATAAAAGTGCAGAAATTGCCGTCACTGAATTACCTCCAGCAATTCAAAGAGCAAAGCCATGGATACGAAATACCGGCATACTCCAAGGCATACAACAGTAAGAATATAGCGGGGATAGATAATAATGGCCTCGTTTAAAGAAATTCTAAATTTAAACGAAGAAGAGTTACTTCAACTTCTATTTAAATTTATTTCTTCTGTAGAAAATAATGAGCACAAGGCCGAAACCATAGCAATGAAATTAAAACTTCGCGAGGCTCAATTAGTCTGCGCAATCGGTTTTAATGTGGTCGTTAAAGAATGTCCCGAAATACCTACCATTCTAGGTTTTGAAAACTATGATGCTTTACTCAATGCTCGAAATGAATTATTCACAACAGATATTTATAAGCTAATAAGTCTTGATAATATTCTGTCGATTTATGCTGTTGTGAAAGATGATGTTGGTAATAAACAAATTATAGAATATTTATTATTTAACAGACTCAAATCGATAGAAAAACGTATCGATGAAACAGTCAATTCCCTAATCATTGACAAATATAAGGAAGAGATGCGCGCCATATATTCTGATGGTGTTGTTGGTATAGATTTCGTCGAAAACAGACTGGAAAAATCTGATAGTGGATTTCGCGCCTTACTAAATGAAGTAACATTAATCGTCGAAAACAAGATAATCCCCGTTGGTGAGCTTTTTTTTCGCGATACAATATTACCTCAGGAAAAGCGGAAGCTACTAAGTAAGGGGCTGATTCCCAACAGCTTGATAGAAACTCGCCTTGAAGACACAAATATTTCAGATGTCGAGAAAAAAATACTTTATGATTACCTTCAACAACACCGTGAGGGTTAATTAAATAAATATGATTAGTTTTACAGAACTCCTAACCGCATCGGATGATGAACTTGTTCGCATATTCTATAAAACCAATACCGGTGAAGAAAAAGATTTTATTAAGCGTATTAATATTGTTGCGACTCAGCTCGGCCTCAATCACACGCAGCTGGTTTGTGCGCTGGGATTTAATAAATATATCCGTGAATTAACTGATATTCAGCAACAGCTTGGATTTCGTTCTTTCAAGTTATTAACCTACAGACAAAACGAATTATTCACGACTGATACCTACACACAATTACCAATCGATAATATTCTGAATATCTATTCCGAAAGACTCGAAGATCAAGAGGTTCTCAATACCTTAAGAGAACTATTACGCCCGCGACTTGAACATATTGAAGCACAGATTGAAAAAACCGATGATCCCGGTCATATAATAAGCTACAAAATGGAAATCCATTCGATTTACACCGCTGGTATCGCTGATAAAACATTTGCCGATGAACGCCTCAAAAAAGATATTGGTAAATATAGATTAATGGCCAACGAAGCTAACGTAATTATTGAAGCTGGTTATCATCCCCCAAGTAATCTATTTTTCATGGATTCCCTTTCTCCTGAAGAAAAAAGAAATTTAATTGAGGGTGGTCATATTAATAAAGATATGATCAAAAACCGTCTACAAAATGCAAAAATAAGTGAAGAAGAAAGAGAAATTCTGGAAGAGCATATATAGAACTTGTAATTGCTAAAGTGAGTAATGTTCCAACAAAGAAATCTTTCTTATTCCCCTATCTCCCACTTTTCTATCTGAAATTCAACGATATCACCTGAAGTTGCATCCACTTCTATTTTGAATTCAACGCCATATTTATCAACGATATCGAACTCATAAGAAGCTTGCCCATTTGACTCTATCTCATACTCAACTTCTTTAATATCACCAGGATATAAATCAGTTGCGATTTTTCTTGCCTGTTTTTCTGAAAATTTCATTTTCTTTTTAAACAAATCATCATCTGCCGATTCAACCTCCCGCTCTATTTCAATTATCTGACCATTATGTGCGTCACATTCGAATTCCCATTTTTTACCATCAAGATCCGTCATTTCTATCTCATAGGCAGAAACACCTTCATCTGTAAAACCCAAATACTCAACTTTTGTATAGGTACCTGCGCGTACTGATATCGTTGCCTGCATACAGGCTTCAAGACCACCTTCATGATTCGCATGTATATTCGTACTCAAAAATAGTATTAAAAGTATTAATAGTGATCTAAGCATCCTGAACAGTCTCTTATTTATGAAATCAAAGTTATATTAATTTCAAATCGTCAATATTTATATGGAAAAATTCCTGAAATTGATATGGATTTACCCTTTGTCTGGGATTTTATCTTAACGGTAAAAAATGTGTTTTATTAACTAATAAAAAATAGAATCAGACTGAAATGTATAAAAATAGCAGGATTTTTTCCTATATATAAAGAGTCCACATTACTTTAGTATTCCCACAAAATCAAAAACGAGCTAGCTGCTCATTATTTGGGGGAAACGCAATGTCTGTATTACGTATAGCCGTCTATACATTACTATTATCATCCACTTACACATCTGTTTCAGCTGAAGAAGATATTCAAGAAAAGGGCGCTGTTGAAGTTATTGGTATTACACCTGTTCTTGGCGTTGGTTTACCGAAAGAAAAAATTCCATACAATGTCCAGTCAGCCACGGCGGAAGATCTTGCATCAAGTACCAGTCTGGACATTACTGACTTTATGAATCGTAATTTTGGTAGCTTGATCATTAACGATGCGCAAAACAACCCTCTACAACCCGATGTTCAGTACCGTGGTTTCTCAGCTTCACCTCTACTTGGTTTACCTCAAGGTCTATCTGTATATCAAAATGGTGTTCGAGTAAATGAAGTTTTTGGTGACACGGTCAACTGGGATCTTATACCTGAATCTTCCATTGCTAACTTGAACCTTGTTGGGGGTAGCAATCCAGTGTTTGGCCTAAACACCTTGGGTGGTGCCATCAGTTTAGAGACAAAAAATGGTTTCACTCACACTGGACACAACTTCGAGGTTTATGGTGGTTCTTTCGATCGCGTTGTTATGACGGCTGAAAGTGGAGGCAACAATGGTACCTTCGGTTACTACGGTACAGTGCAATATTTTGACGAAGAAGGCTGGCGCGATGCATCCCCATCAGATTCATTAAATATCTTTACGGCCTTGAGTTATCGTGACGGTACAACAACGTCTTTGGACTTGAATATCAATTACGGCGACACTGACTTAATCGGTAATGGCGCTATTCCTATAGAACTGGCCGAACAAGACAGGGAGGCTGTCTTTACTTCTCCAGATCAAACCAAAAATGAAATGGTTTTTGTTCAGGCCCAGGGTGGGCATTGGTTTAACGATTTAACCAAGGTTTCCGGTAATGCTTTTTATCGACGCAATGAAACGGATACCTTTAATGGTGACGGTACCGAGTTTGAAGAATGTACCATCGGTGGCACTGAAGTTCTGATAGAAGTTGATGAAGATGACCTGGAAGATGCGGGGATTGACTGTGACGCAGGAACGACACTTGCTGCATTAAACGGTTCCGGCGTAGTTTTTGAAATCGTTGAAGATCAATTTGGCAACAATGTTGACGAAAATAATACGCAACTGGGTGGACTAGACATTGATGGATTAAACGGACTAAACAACCGTAGTGAACGTGAGCAGGAGAATTATGGTGGTACCTTACAGACTGTTTATTTGGGTGATCTTTTTGGTAGAAACAACCAGTTTATTGTAGGCGCAAGCTACACCTATGGCGAAGTTGTCTTTGACTCCAGTCAGGAACTAGCTTCTTTGACTACAGCTAGAAGTACTGTTGGTACCAATATTTTCGTCCCAGAGGAAGGTACGGCTGTCGATTCGGAATCATTCACGGTTTCGTTCTTTTTTACGGACACGATTTCGGCCACTGACAAACTTGACCTGACCTTCTCTGGCAGGATAGATCATACTGATATTGAGCTTACCGACGGTGGTGGTCGTGGCTTAACTAATGCACAGCCAGCTCTTACAGGCGAACATGAATATAATCGTTTCAACCCCGCTTTTGGATTTACTTATGCACACCAGCCGGGGCTAATCAGCTATTTTAGCTATAGTGAATCATCGCGTGCACCGACAGCCGTAGAATTGGCCTGTGCCGAGCCGACCGCTCCATGTAGCTTGCCAAACGGCTTCCTCGCTGATCCACCTCTGGATCAAGTTGTTGCGAAAAGCTTCGAAGGTGGCTTCCGCGGTAACTTAGCTGACGTAGGTGTATTAAATAATATAGCCTGGAACCTTGGTGGTTTCATTACAACCAATGAAGATGACATCATCTTCCAAAACACCGGCGGTGTATCAGGTAATGAAGGCTTTTTCGATAACATTGGGGATACCGAAAGACTTGGTATGGAGTTGGGTCTAAATGGTGATCTGCAAAAACTTAACTGGTTCCTTAACTACAGTTATGTCCGAGCGACTTTTCAAGATGCATTTGAATCCAGTAGTGCAAACAACCCGTTTGCTGATGCCAATGGCCTTATACAAGTTGAAGATGGTGATTTTATCCCCGGTATTCCAGAACATACCTTGAAGTTAGGCGGGGATTATGCCGTAACGGATAAGTTTTCTATTGGCGGTGACTTACAACATAACTCGGGAGTCTTTCTACGCGGCGATGAATCAAACCAACTAGGTAGTCTTGACAGTTACACAACTGTAAATTTAAGAGCAAATTATGCTATTAATAAAATGTTCTCAATATTCGCTCGTGTTAATAATCTATTTGACGAGGACTATGAAAGTTTTGGTTTACTCGGTGAACCGGATGAAGTTCCTGGCTTTGGAGGCTTTACTAACAATCGTTTTGTCGGTGTTGGCGCGCCCATTAGTGGTTTCGTAGGTATTTCCGCTACTTTTTAAATATATAACCATAGTATTTGATAACAAGAAAGGCGAATCCTGTTTTGGATTCGCCTTTTTTTATTGTAATATTAAATCTTCAGAATAACCCAGAAGCACTAAGCTTCATCAATCCATATAAATAAGAAATATCGATATAAATACGGCTGCGTGTTGTATAACAATACTCTCGCCAATAAGTAGAGCTATTCATGAGTAATCTATACACGCTTTTTAAAGAACGGTTCCCAAAGGACCTATCACAAAACTTCATCGAAACAAAAGAAGGAAAACGATATAGTTATCACGATTTAACCCTGACCACTTCGGCGATTGCAAATACTATGCAAAATGCTGGTGTAAAGAAGGGTGACAGGATAATTTTTCAAGTACATAAATCTCCCGAAGCAATTTTTCTATATCTAGCCTGTTTAAAACTTGGCGCAATATCAGTTCCCTTAAACACCGCTTATACGGCAGCAGAGCTATCCTATTTTTTAGATGATATAGAACCTGCACTCGTTGTTTGTGATCCAGAGTCTCCGATACTGACAGAACAGCTCTTATCCAAGCGGACTAAGATGACGCTATTAACATTAGATAAACAAGGGAAAGGCACATTAATCGAAAACACAATCGCTAAAAATAATGCTCAAGTCATTGCTATTTTAGGAGAGGATGAAATCGCTTGTATCTTGTATACCAGTGGCACAACGGGAAAACCTAAAGGCGCGATGATTACGCATGGTAATCTGGCATCAAATGCATTAACTGTGCATCAAAGCTGGGGATTTAATGAAGAAGATATCCTGTTGCATTCCCTGCCTATATTCCACGTTCACGGGCTCTTTGTTGCACTAAACTGTGTATTACTTAGTGGTACATCAATGATTTTCTTATCGCAGTTTGATGTAAATGACGTTGTAGAATGCCTGCCAAAAACTACTGTGTTAATGGGCGTTCCTACTTTTTATACACGTTTACTGTCTCACCCGAATTTCATCAAGAAAACGGTCGAAAATATGCGTTTATTTATTTCCGGCTCAGCACCATTACTTAAAGAAGTTTCCGATATGTTTTATACCCGAACAGGTCATCGCATACTGGAGCGTTATGGTATGTCAGAAACAGTAATGATTTCATCAAACCCGTTAAACGGTGAACGGCTACCCGGTTCTGTAGGACCCGCATTACCGGGCATTACAGTTAGAATTACAACTGATGATGGAAGAGTACTTGGAGAAAATGAAACAGGGAATATTGAGGTCTCAGGCCCAAATGTATTTAAAGGATATTGGCGAAAGCCTGACAAAACCAAAGAAGAGTTTACCAATGATGGTTTTTTTAAAACTGGTGATGTGGGGTTCTTAAATGAGCATCGATATTTAACTATTGCCAGTCGCTCAAAAGATCTGATTATCTCAGGGGGCTATAATGTTTATCCGAAAGAAATCGAAATCATTATTAATGGACTGGAGAATATAAATGAGTCTGCGGTAATTGGCGTACCACATCCCGACTTTGGTGAAGCGGTTCTTGCCGTAGTAGTACTGGACGAAGCTAACGATAAGGATATAGATGAATCAAAATTAATCATGACTCTTAAGCAGCAGTTGGCTGCCTATAAAGTACCTAAACGGATTTTTCAGATTGATGAGTTACCAACTAATGTAATGGGTAAAATTCAAAAAAATGTTTTACGTGACCAATACCAAAACGTGTTTAAAAAAAAGATAATGAATGAATGACATACTTCTATCATTCAAAAAACATTAACTCATTTTTGAAATGCAGTAGTAATTTCATCCAGAATTGAGACATCATCAATCGTTGCCGGGGTTTTGTATGTTTCTCCATCAGCAATTTTTTTCATAGTACCGCGTAATATTTTCCCCGAACGAGTCTTGGGCAATCTGTTTAATATAAGCACCTTTTTAAAAGCCGCGACGGGACCTATCTCATTACGTACTCGCGCTATCAATTCTTTAATAATCGTTTCATGGTCATTAGATACACCACTGTTTAATATAACTAGCCCGATCGGAATCTGTCCTTTTAATTCATCATTGGCACCTATAACAGCGCATTCTGCGACATCGGGATGCGCGGCCAAGACTTGTTCCATCGCACCCGTTGATAGACGATGACCAGCTACATTGATCACATCACCCAGACGACTCATCACCCAGACATCACCATCCTCATCAATATAACCCGCATCCCAGGTTATATAATAGCCATTATAAACAGAAAGATAAGCATCGATATAACCCTGATCATTTTTCCAAAGTGTCGGTAAACAACCAGGAGGCAAAGGTAACTTCAGTGCCATTTTCCCCATTACACCTGCAGCTACTTCATTACCTAGTTCATCAAGCACTTGTAAATTATAGCCAGGCATTGGTCTTGAAGCAGAGCCATGCTTGACTGGAAATTTTTCAAGTCCTATGCAATTAGCTGATATCGCCCAGCCTGTCTCGGTTTGCCACCAATGGTCAATGACAGGAATATTCAATTTAGTTTCAGCCCATTCTATAGTTGTAGGATCACATCGTTCGCCTGCAAGGAATAATGTTTTCAGTGTAGACAAGTCATAGTCATTAATTCGTTTGCCATCAGGATCATCACGTTTAATTGCCCTAAACGCAGTAGGAGCCGTAAACAGTAGATTTACTTTATGCTGTTCAATCACTCGCCAAAAGGCGCCTGCATCCGGTGTCCCTACTGGCTTGCCTTCATAAAGAACGGTTGTGCAACCATGCAGTAGCGGTCCATACACAATATAAGAATGACCGACAACCCAACCCACATCAGATGCACACCAGTACACATCACCCGGGTTGATATTATAAATATTACTCATGCTCCACTTTAATGCGACAGCATGACCGCCATTGTCACGCATTACCCCTTTAGGTGTGCCAGTCGTACCTGACGTATAGAGTATATATAAGGGATCAGTCGCTTTTACAGAAACACAGTCAACTGCTTTAGCTGCTGCACTAGCCTTTTGCCAATCGATATCTTGTCCCTTAACGAGATTTGCTTTGCATTGAGGTCGTTGAAAAATAATACAAGCCTCGGGCTTGTGTCTTGCTGTTAATATAGCTGCATCGAGTAGTGGTTTATATTCAATAACTCGATTTACCTCGATACCGCAGGATGCGGAAAGTATCACTTTCGGCATTGCATCATCAATACGTGTTGCAAGTTCATTAGCGGCGAAACCACCAAATACGACTGAATGAACAGCCCCGATACGTGCACAAGCCAACATGGCAATCACGGCTTCGGGAATCATCGGCATATAAATAATGACGGTATCACCTTTACCAACGCCTTGTTCGCTCAATACACCTGCAAAATTAGCTGTTAAATCACGTAACTCTCTATAGGTGATGTTTTTTATCGTGTTTGTGACAGGACTGTCATAGATTATGGCGTTTTGATCAGCTCTACCATTTTCAACATGTCGATCAATCGCATTGAAACAGGTGTTTAACTTTCCATCAGGAAACCATTTATAAAATGGTGCCTTTTCATCATCAAGGACTTGCGTAAAGGGTTCATCCCAATCAATTCCCTGTGCAACTGCTTTCCAATAGACTTCAGGGTTTTCCAATGAGCTTTGATAGGCTTTCTGGTAATTTGACATCAGCTAGTTCGCTATTTATTTTTAAATTTTCAAAAAAATAATCAATGTTCCGGGATGAAACAAAACTAACTAACTTTAGCTTGATGGCTATCATCCTTGCAACATTGTATATAGTTACCTGTCATTATGTAAAAAATCTATGTCTCTACTCCAGCGATATATAACCATGTATCAATCACGGTGTCAGGGTTTAGCGATATACTCTCGATTCCTTCTTCTAACAACCATTTTGCCAGATCAGGATGATCAGAAGGCCCCTGACCACATATGCCGATATATTTACCCGCTTTTTTACACGCTTGTATGGCACGGCTCAACATGAACTTAACCGCCTCATCACGTTCATCGAACAAGTCAGATACCAGACCTGAATCACGATCTAACGCCAGAGTTAACTGTGTCATATCGTTGGAACCGATCGAAAAACCGTCAAAGTATTCGAGAAACTGATCGGCCAAAATTGCATTGCTCGGAACTTCGCACATCATAATCAGCTTTAATCCATCTTTACCTCTTGCCAAACCATATTTTGATAGTAATTCAACAACGTCCCTCGCCTGCCCCACGGTGCGTACAAATGGCACCATAACCCAAACATTATCCAGTCCCATAGCTTCACGAACATAACGTAATGCGCGACATTCCAGTTCAAAACAGGCTTCAAAGTCATTTGATAAATACCTTGAAGTGCCACGATAACCAATCATGGGATTTTCTTCTTTTGGTTCGTAACGATCACCACCGAGCAAATTTGCATATTCATTAGATTTGAAGTCGGATAAACGTACGATAACCGGATTTGGTGAAAATGCTGCTGCTAATGTAGAAATCCCTTCCACCAGATTATCGACATAGAAATCAACCGGACTTGCATAGGCACTAATACGTGCATCAATAGCCGATTTTATTTCCTTCTCCTGGTCGTCATATTCAAGTAATGCTCGGGGATGGATACCAATCTTGTTATTAATGATAAATTCCAATCGTGCCAGACCGACTCCCGCATTCGGAATCGAGGCAAAAGACATTGCCTTACCAGGGTTGCCTACATTCATCATAATCTTTAAAGGTGCTGGCGGCATATTGTCCAACTCGGCACGATTAACCTGAAAATCCAGCAAACCTTCATACACATGACCATTCTCACCTTCTGAACAAACGACAGTAACAAGATCACCATAGTTAATATTTTCGGTTGCATCACCGCAGCCAACAACTGCGGGTACGCCTAACTCACGTGCAATAATAGCTGCATGACAGGTTCGTCCACCACGATTGGTCACTATCGCTGATGCGCGTTTCATAACGGGTTCCCAGTCAGGGTCAGTCATTTCAGTCACCAGGATATCGCCATCTTGCAAATCATCCATGTCTTCCAGTTTTTTTATCACCCTTGCCTTACCGGAACCTATCTTTTGTCCTATCGCAGCACCACTAATGATCAACTTTCCTTTCGCATTCAGTTGATAACGTTCAATGACATTTGTATTCTCCCGGCTCTGTACCGTTTCGGGTCTTGCCTGAACTATATATATTTTGCCAGTGATACCATCTAATGCCCATTCAATATCCATTGGTCGTTCATAATGTTGTTCAACAATCACTGCTTGTCGTGCGAGCTCTTCTAACTGTGCATCGTTGAGACAAAACACAGAAGATTCTTCTGCCCGTACATTGACCGTTTTCACTAAATCATTTGACTCAGGATCATCGTTATAAATCATTTTGATTGCTTTGCTGCCAATGCTACGGCTCAACACGGCGGGTTTTCCCAGCGCTAATGATTTTTTATAAACATAAAATTCATCTGGATTAACAGCACCCTGAACGACAGTCTCACCTAAGCCATAACTACCCGTTATAAACACTACACCATCAAATCCGGATTCCGTATCCAGCGTAAACATCACACCACTTACACCGACATCACTGCGCACCATTTGCTGTAAACCGGCAGATAATGCGACTTCCTCATGTGCAAAGTTTTTATGCACACGATAGGCAATAGCTCGATCATTGTATAAGGAGGAAAAGACCTCCTTTACCTTTAGTAGAACGTCATCTATGCCACGTACATTCAGAAATGTTTCCTGTTGTCCGGCAAAAGAAGCATCCGGCAAATCTTCCGCCGTGGCGGAAGAACGAACAGCTATAGACATATTATCTTCATTATCGACACACATAGCATGATAGGCATCGACAATCGATTGTTCCAATTCAGTCTGAAATGGGGCTTCAATAAGCCATGAACGAATTTCCTTGCCGGCAGTAGTTAACTGCTTTACATCATTCACATTAAGATCTTTAAGCCTATCTTCAATCCGTTCCCGTAGATTGTTATGCTTGAGAAAATCCCAAAAAGCCTTCGCAGTTGTTGCATAACCATCAGGCACACTTACTCCTGCACCGGAAAGATTGCTGATCATTTCTCCAAGAGAAGCATTCTTACCACCAACCAGACCGACATCATCCATTGACAATCCTCGTAACGGCATAATGTATTGATTAGAAATTTTTTGATTCATAGCTATAAGTCACTCTATATTTTTAAAGATAAATTTTTTATTTATTCGTTCTTTAATAATTGTTTTTCCTTGACTAGATTTACGGCAATCTCTTCGACAGACATTGCAGTTGAATCAAGCACAAAAAGCCCTGCTTTTTCCATCATAGTTTCTGCACGTTTAATTTCATACTGGCATTTCTTCAATGTTGCATATGTTGTATTTGGTCGGCGTTGCTGACGAATCGCACTAAGTTGATCTGCACGTATAGTAAGACCAACAATTTTGTCTATATACGGCAATAGAAATCCAGGTAATTCATCATTCTCCAGGTCATCATCTGTTAACGGATAATTTGCAGCCTTGATTGAAAAATGCATAGCTAGATAGAGACAAGTCGGTGTCTTCGCTGATCGTGATACGCCAACAAGGATGACATCTGCCTGATCAAATAAATTAGTCCTGATGCCATCATCATTTTTAAGTGTAAAGTCGATTGCATCCATTTGTTTCTTGTAATCTTCATTACCAAATGGTTCATGGGCTTTACCGATCGTATGCGATGATTTAGCCTGCAGACTCATTTCCAACGGTTCAATAAATGCGTTGAATAAACTAATAACACAGGCATCAGTAGCAGAGATAAACTCTTGTATTTCATCATTAACTAACGTACTGAAAACAATAGGCTGTTGTCCTGTTATCTCTGCATTTCTGTTAATCTCACTGGCAACATAATGTGCTTCAATTTCAGTACTAACAAAAGCATATGTTCTATGTGTGAACTCAATCCCGTCAAACTGTGAGAGTAGAGATTGTCCGAGAGATTCTGCAGTTTTGCCTGTTCTATCAGACACGTAAAAAACTGAACGTTGCTGAGGCTTAATGTTCATTTTCTATCTATTAGATTAATACAGGACTAAATTGAGTATAAAAACAAAGGCCACCAGTATTGAAATACTGATGGCCTGTAATATTTATTATCTCAAACACTTAATAATAAAAAGCCGATTCTTTATTTACGTTTACTAATGGGCACAAACTTTTGATTTTCCGGACCAACATAATTTGCACTCGGCCGAATAATTTTCCCATCTTCACGTTGTTCAATCACATGCGCAGCCCAACCCGATGTACGTGCAATAACAAATAAGGGAGTAAACATGGCTGTAGGGACATTCATCAGTGAATAGGAAACTGCTGAATACCAATCAAGGTTTGGAAACATCTTTTTCTCTGCCCACATCACTTTTTCGAGTCGTTCAGCAATTTTGTACATTTTCAAATTCTTTGCTTCTGTACCCAAACGCTTGGCTACATCCCGTATCATTTTATTCCGTGGATCTCCGGTTGTATAAACCGGGTGTCCGAAACCAATGACAATTTCCTTACGAGCCATTCGCTCTTTTATGTCCTTTTCAGCTTCATCCGGAGTGGCATAGCGTTGCTGTATATCAAATGCAACTTCATTTGCACCACCATGTTTAGGTCCACGTAAAGCACCAATAGCACCCGTAATACTGGAAAACATATCAGAACCGGTACCAGCAATCACACGACCGGTAAAGGTAGAGGCATTATATTCATGTTCAGCGTACAAGTTTAATGAGGTATGCATTGCACGAACCCATGAATCAGAAGGTTTTTCACCATGTAAAAGATGTAAAAAATGACCGCCTATAGAATCATCTTCTGTCTCAACCTCTATACGTTTTGCATTAACTGCATAGTGATACCAATAGAGCAACATGGAACCAAAACTCGCCATCAATTTGTCAGCGATATCACGTGCACCTGCTGAGTTATGATCATCTTTTTCAGGCATAACCGCACCCAAAACTGAACAACCTGTTCGAAGTACATCCATCGGATGAGCAGATGGCGACAGTTGTTCAAGTGAATTCTTTACTGCAATGGGTAAACCACGTAATGATTGCAATTTACTTTTATACGCATTTAATTCAGATATCGTTGGTAATTTTCCATGCACCAATAAATAAGCAATCTCTTCAAACTCACAAGTATCGGCAATATCAAGAATATCATAGCCGCGATAATGTAAATCGTTACCCGTCAAACCAACTGTGCATAAGGCTGTATTACCTGCAGCAGTTCCGCTCAACGCAACAGACTTTTTAGGCTTTGGTTTTTGTATTGTTTTATTGGTCATGGATTCTCTCCCGAAAATAATTCATCCAGTTTTTTTTCATAATCATGGTAAGCAAGATAATCGTAGAGATCTGCACGACTTTGCATCAGGTCTACTACATTTTTTTGAGTCCCTTCTTCGCGTAAAGATGAATACACTTTTAATGCTGCTGCATTCATTGCTCGAAAAGCAGATAAAGGATATAGCGCCATACTGATACCGACAGAACCTAACTCTTCTGTAGTAAATAATGGTGTGGAGCCAAACTCTGTAATATTTGCAAGCACCGGCACACCAACTGCATCAACAAATTTCTGATACATTGATAATTCTGTCATTGCTTCAGGGAAGATCATATCGGCACCTGCTTCAACACAAGCACAAGCTCGATCAATCGCCGCATTTAGACCTTCCACAGCAAGCGCATCCGTTCTCGCCATAATGACAAAATCCGGATCTGTCTTGGCGTCTACAGCTGCCTTAATGCGATCAACCATTTCGGCCTGTGAAACAACGGCTTTATTTGGACGGTGACCGCAACGTTTCTGTTGTACTTGATCCTCTATATGTACAGCACCGGCACCAGCCTTTATCATCGAACGAATAGTTCTGGCAATGTTAAACGCACCTCCCCATCCGGTATCGATATCAACCAGAACAGGTAGTTCGGTAACATCAGTAATACGGCGTAGATCAATCAAGACATCTTCCAGGCTAGTGATGCCCAGATCAGGTATACCACAAGATCCAGCGGCTACCCCACCACCTGAAATATAGAGTGCTCGAAAACCGGTAGCATCGGCCAACCGGGCATGATAAGCATTAATAGCGCCGACGACTTGTAACGGCTTTTCTTCTTCAACTGCGAGCCGAAAACGCGCTCCCGCTGATACCAATTTATTACTCATTATATTGTTTTCCTGTTTAACTAGTCAGAAATTGCCAGATGTTCATCGAGCATTTTTTCGACATTCTTACGTGAATTACTAATATGCCGCGACATTAAAAATTGTGCCAATTCGCCATCATGTTGCCGTATAGCATCGACAATCTGACCATGTTCAACAAATGCACGTGGAACACGTTTACTTACCATTCCAAATTGATATCGATAAAGACGGATCAAGTGATAGAGATCATTCGAAAACATATCAATCAAATACGAATTGTTACTACCTTTAACAATTCGAAAATGAAAATCCATATCACCTTCTTTTTGATAGTAGCTTTGATCTTGTACGATTTGATGTTTATGTTCTTCAAGCAATGCATCAAGCTCATTGACATCTTTATCACTCATGTTCTCTGCTGCCAGTCTTGCGGCTAATCCTTCCAGAGATTCACGGATAAGGTAGATTTCTACCAGATGTTCGCGCGTTAACGTTACTACTCGTGCGCCAACATTTGGCTTACGCTCTATCAAATAACATGCTTCCAGACGACTCAGAGCTTCTCGTAATGGCCCACGGCTAATACCGTACTCACTCGCCAGAGCAGGTTCGCTAATTTTAGAACCAGCAGGTATTATCCCTTCAACGATTGCATTTTGAAGTTTATTACAAATTTTATCCGCAATTGTTGAAACAACATTTGGCTCGTTTTGAGGTATTTCAGACACAGGTTATTTTGCTCATATTGTTGACAATGTAACTGTCTAATGTTGTTTTAATGACGTAATTTAACATTTAATAAGGAAATTGTCGACAATATAGTCGTATTAATCAAGTTGAAATTATCAGAATAAAAACAGCATGCACAACCCTATGACCAATCCAGACCAAAGCAAAACCACTGTACAATAACCCATAATATCTTTAATCCCCAAACCGGCAATACCCAACAAAGGCAATGCCCAGAAGGGTTGCACCATATTAGTCCAGGCATCTCCAAAAGCAATAGCCATAGCAGCATGGTTTAGCGGAACGCCCAATGATTGCGCAGCAGGCATGACTATAGGTGCTTGCACAGCCCACTGTCCTCCTCCAGAAGGCACAAAAAAATTCACTATGCCTGCACTTAGAAATGTAAACAGGGCAAATGTATCTGCTGTAGAAATACGCACAAACCACTCACTGATAGAAACTGCCAGACCGGACTCCACCATCATCCCCATAATTCCGGCGTATAGAGGGAACTGCAGTACGATGCCGCTAGTACCTCTAATTGCATCATTTAGTGCATTTAAATAATTAGCGGGGGTTTTTTGTAATAAAAGTCCCAACACAAGAAAGATTAAATTAAGACTATTAAGCCCAAGTTTGCCACCAGCGATAAAGTAGCCAATCAAATAATAAAGCCCCAGTCCACCCAGTAATAATGATAACAACATGCTGTTTTCCAACTTTTCTGCAGGCGTCATTTCATTAAATTTTAAAGGCTTTTCTTTTATGACTGTTTTTAACGCAGCAGGAATTTCACTTACATTATTCGCAGTTGGCATCATTAACCGGAAGACAATTGGAACCGTCATTAATAATAATCCGCAGGTTATAAGCACAGGAGTATGAAAAATAGTCTCACTAACAGAAATTGTTTGACCGCCCATCAATTCGGCCAGGGTATCTCCGTCGGCAACAGCGATCTTTAATGGGATTGTTCCGGAAAGTCCCGCATGCCAGAGCAACATACAAGAATATCCAGCCGCAACAAGTAGTGGGTAATGTACGCCTTTTACTCGTTGGGCAATCTCTCTTGCAAATAAACCACTTGCAATCAAACCAAAGCCCCAATTAATCCAGCCACAAATTAAAGCAATGATTGTCATTAAGACTATCGCTTGACCCGGTGTGTTTGCTAAACCACCTATTGAACGTAGACCACGATTAACAAAAGTTGTTTGTGCCAGAACATGGCCTGTTACCAGAGTCAGCAAAGCTTGCATGGAGAAGGTTAATAAATTCCAGACACCGTCACCCCAAAATTCAACCATCTGATTTATGGGTTTATGTTCTACAAAAATACCACCGAGTAAAACTACAAAAGTCAGGATAATAGCGAACAAAAATGCGTCAGGTAACCAACGCTGCATGATACGGGTAAATAAACCAGCCAATGCTTGAATCATGCATCCCCCTCAGTATTAGAAATCTATTATTAGAATATTAACTGTATAAATTATTATATTTACCAAGCCTATCTAACTTTAAACAGTTACGAGTTCTTGTCCTGAGAGTCTTATTTAATTCCCGATTTTGAACTACGATAATGTATTTTAAGCTTCTGCACTGGGTCTCGCGGAGACTTTTTCATACCAGTTTTTTGTACGAGTGTTTGATTCCGGAATATGTATCTCAGACCAGGCTGCAAAATCGATAGCACAAACTGCGGTTATATCAACCATACTAAAATTCTCCCCGGCTAAATAAGGAGCATCCTCAAGATATGATTCAAGCCACCAAAAAAAACGGTCCAGAGTTTGTCTACCCCTATCAATTAAACCCGGTATAGCCGGGACAACATCCTTACCACAACCGGGAATACTTCTTTTTAGAAACTGCTCATGTTGATTCCGAAAGACTTCAGATGAAGATATCATGCCGTCGAATTCCATTTTACGTTGACGACTGGTAATGATCGCCTTTTCACGTAGATCACGTCCAAGTAAAGCAGGCTCTGGCTGGACTTCTTCAAAATAACGACAAATCGCCATTGCCTCATCGATACGTGTACCATCATCCAGTTCAAGCACAGGTAATAAGCCACGTGGATTAATTGCTAGAAAATCATCCTGAAGATTTTCTCCACCCAAAATATCAATTTCAATTTTTTCTAATTCAATTCCTTTTTCTGCTAAAAACATTCGGGCGCGACGTGGATTAGGGGCAACATGACAGTCGTATAATTTCATCTATATTCCTCCAATAATATTTCTGTTTTTATTATTACAAGCAATCTTCTAACTAAACCTGGTTTAAATTAAGCATGAGTTCTTAATAGATACATTATCTATGCAAACAAAAATACATAGCATGTAAATAATTTAATCTAACAAAGTTAGCGATTAATTCGATTCTTGTAAATTTATAATATTATTATTCTTTTTTTTATTACCCTTTTGTAACTATTCAGTTGGAATTTCGGTGACTTCTTCCATCAGGACTTCAGTTACATCAAGCTTCCAAACACCGTCAACAAGAATTAAATGGTCAATTTCTTTTTCAATAATACCAAAAACATTAAAAACATCGCTGGCTTTGCTCCATGCGTTAACTTTAGCTATATCGCCGTTTATCTCAGTAGATGTAATACCACCATCAATAATTTCAACCTGACCAAGTTTGAAAGCATTTTCCCAATCAGCAACATATTCTTCACGGGTACGTTCATACTTCATTTTATCTGAAACCATATCGTACATAATACTAAAGTCATTCTCTTTCATCGCTTTAAAATATTTCAGCATGATAACTTCAGGTGAGCTACTTTCCATACTGCCCCCACAGAAACCTATTCTTGAGAAAGATAAAGTTAGCAACAGTGAGAGAAACATAAATTTTGTTATATTCATAATCATCTTATTATTTCCTTAAATTTTGTTAGACTTTAATTCACTCATTAAGTTGAGATAATCTTTTGCATCTGTTCGCTGGTGGGTGCCTGTTCAAACTTATCCAGTCCATCCTGTAAGCTAGTCCATGCATGAGCACTATTTGTCCATACTTCAACCTGGGGTGTAAAACGACTCGGGTCATCCAGGCTTGCAGCCCATAGCCCCATTAATTCAGGCACAAGCTCTGCATCGATAAAAACCGGACTTCCACATTCTGAACAAAAACCTCGCCGAACAGCGTTGCCACTCTCTGCTTTAACTTCATAGAATTTCGCTTGTCCCGAAATTGTTAGTGCCGTTTTCGGTACATACATTACCGGGCACAACATACTACCACTAGCGCGTTGACAATCCCGACAATGGCATTTCCAGGAAAATACAGGAGCGGCGTTGCATTCATACTGAATCTTCCCGCAAGCACATGCTCCTGTATATAAGTCACTCATATTTATACCCGCGTTATTTTGAATTTAATCTCACTGGACATGTAAATGCCTTTTAAGTTTTGGACATACATCGAACTCAGCTTCTGTCTTCTCCTTGATTTCATCCAGATCAACACCCGGTGCCAGTTCAATCAAGAGTGGTTTTTCTCCCTCAAATTCAAATACAGCAAGATTTGTAATCAACAAGTCCGTCACGCCTGAACCCGTTAATGGCAAATCACAAGCTTTAAGAAGTTTTGGCGACCCGTCTTTGGCAACATGATCCATAATAACCACGACCCTGTTTACACCTGCAACCAGGTCCATGGCACCACCCATGCCTTTAATCATTTTGCCCGGTATCATCCAGTTAGCCAGATCACCATTTTGTGCAACTTGCATAGCTCCCAAGATCGCTAAATTTATATGACCACCACGAATCATGGCGAAACTATCAGCACTGGAAAAATAACTTGATTGAGGCAATTCAGTGATAGTTTGTTTTCCTGCATTAATTAGATCTGGGTCTACCTGATCCGGGTAAGGAAACGGACCCATTCCGAGCATTCCGTTTTCGCTCTCTAATGTTACTTGTACGTTTTCGGGGATATAGTTTGCAACTAATGTAGGTATCCCAATTCCCAAGTTGACATAAAAACCATCTTTTAATTCCTGAGCAGCTCGTTGTGCTATTTCTTCTCTAGACCATGACATGTTATTAATCCCCTACTATGCTACGTATTCGCGTGTGGTCAGTATTTCTACCGGTTTCTTATAATCAGTCCCGACAATGAAATTACTCACATATATACCCGGAGTGTGAATATAGTCAGGATCCAGATCGCCTAAAGACACATGCTCCTCAACCTCGGCAATAGTTACTTTTCCTGCCGTCGCCATAACAGGATTAAAATTTCTGGCTGTTTTTCGATATACGAGGTTACCCTCATCGTCTGCTTTCCAGGCTTTAACCAGCGATAAATCAGCCACCAACCCGGTTTCCATAACGTAGGTCTTACCATTAAACTCTTTATGCTCTTTACCTTCGGCTATAACCGTACCAACACCGGTCTTTGTATAAAAAGCGGCAATACCTGCGCCGCCAGCGCGACAACGCTCGGCTAATGTACCTTGTGGATTGAATTCGAGTTCCAGTTCACCACTCATGTACTGTTTCTCGAAAGTTTTATTTTCGCCAACATAGGATGAAATCATTTTTTTAATTTGACGGGTCTGTAACAATATCCCTAAACCAAAATCATCAATCCCACAATTATTAGAAATAACGGTAATGTCTTTAACGCCTGAATCACGTAACGCAATAATCAGATGTTCCGGAATACCACAGAGCCCAAAACCACCGGCCATAATTGTCATACCATCAAACAAAACTCCTTCCAGAGCCTCAGATGCATTATTTTTTAATTTTTTCATCGAACCTACCTTATCTCTTTATTGCTAACTGTTGCTAAATATTTTATTTATTAACTTGAAATCATCAATACTTTTATAATTCTTTAATCTCTTGTTAATGAAATCTAAATTATCTACCTACTGAAAACTGACTGTTATTATCAATCCTAATTTACCGAATCAAGATTTATGCCAATGAATATGTTATGGAATTATGAATTTAAGCAGTTGTTTTTATGTGACTTTCATTTTATTACTGATATATTGAAAATATCGATTGTCCTATATTCAAACGATTTCTGATGAACTTCGTACGTTCATCAGAAATATTTAATTGAATAAAACTGATGCTTATAAAGCTCTCCCTCTCTCATGTTAAAACATGAGAGAGGAAGAAAAACAAACTTTATTATGCTGGCGCACTATCTGATAGCGCTGAGTCAGATGCATTACTGGTCAGAGCTCTTTTTTCATCAAAGATGAATTTTGGTTTGAACATATATGCCATTGCGGGCATCAAGAACAAGGCTGATAATGCGGATACCGTTAGCCACATACCAATCAACATACCCATCTCTGCCTGGAATCTCAGTGAAGAGAACAACCAAACACCTACACTAACTATCAACACCAGTGCGGTTACTAAGACACCACGTCCCGCGCAGTGCAGTGATATAGATATCGCTTCCATATGTGATTTACCTAAATCATATTCACCTTTGATACGATCACAAATGTATAAGGTGTAATCCACGCCTAGCCCAATACCAAGTGCAGCAACCGGTACAGTGTTAATATTCATACCGATGTTTTGCCATGACATGAACGCAAAGGTAACAAGATTTGCTAATACCACAGGTACCATAAAGAACATGCCGGCGATACTGGAACGGTAAACGATGATACACATCATCACCAGGATGAATAGTGCCAAAGCGATCGACTGAATCTGACCAGACAATATCACCTCATTCACAGCGGCAATTACACCGATAATGCCACCCGCTAATCTGAAGTTAGCCAGTTTTTGTAAATCAGGGTTATCTTCAATGAACTGCTTAACTCGAGCAATGGCTGTCTGAATCGTCACACCTTTCCTATCAGAGAAGTACATAAGTACCGAACCATAATTAATGTCGACATCAGTGAACCGTAATAAATCGCCTGGTTCTGCAGCACGTTCAAACATAAACAACAATTCACCATTCTGATCAGTATTATTACCTAATTCAGAATATCTAAAGTTACCCTCGCGTAATGTCTGATTAACCGAAGGCAGTACATCCGCTACTGATATCGTAGCGCCAATCTCATGTTGTTGTTCCATGTATTGCTGAAAGCGCAGCATACCGTCAAGAATCTCTACATCTTTTATCTTACCGGTAACCTTGCCACCAAACTCATTTTTAGCGCCTTCTTCAACACCACCGACCACAACAAACATTCTGTCTGCGCCAGGAAATTGTGTATTAATTTTTGCTGAATCGACATTATAACGACCATCAGGCCATAGAATCGGTGAACCCGGGTTTGCATCCCCCACTTTTAAATCGACTGCATAAATACCGCTAACAACAAATAGCAGTACCGCCAAAGCAACGACGAAATATCTGGCCTTAGTTGCAACAATTCTTACGCAGAACTCTAAAAATGGTCGTATTAATAATTTATCCAGATTTAATGGATGCGCATATGATTTAGGATCTTTAACCCATGAGAGTAATACAGGCGTTACAATGATTGAACTGATTGCGACTGTGCCAACCCAAACTACGGCAAGCACAACCAACTTTTGTAGTAACGGGATCGGGCTAATCGCCACCACAGTCACACATCCCGCATCGGTGGCAATGCCTAACAATCCGGGTCTGAGCAAGTCTTTCATGGTTGCTGTAGCAGCAGTCAATGAATCGAGATCTTCTTCATGTCCAGCTACTTTATCAATTTCTTCGTGAAATCGAGTCATCATTTGTACAGAATGCGATACTGCTCTCGCCGTAATCAACATAGCAACAACAACAACTAAAGGATCGAAATGAATACCGCACAATTGAGCCACACCTAACGCCCAGATGGCACTGATTGCACCTGACAACATTGGCAATATAGTCCCACGCCATGTTCTATTTATGACAAACAGTAATACAAGAAAGATTGCTGCTGCAATACCAATAAGATTCATGGTTTCTGGTAGAAAATGGTCTACCCAACCATAAAGAATGGGGTTGCCTACAAGACTGATATCGACAGTATCATCATCCAGCCTCTCTACCAGCTCATATGCCTGTTCATAGGCAAGATTGAAATCCAGTAAATTATCAAAAAAGTCGACGGTGATTAGTGTTGCTGTAAGATCTTTTGAAACAAATGGACCATAAACTAATGGGCTACGTAATATCGCCTCTTTCATATAATCTATATCAGCTTGTGTCTCAGGCAAATCCGGCCACATATAAGGAAAGCTTTCAATACCCACAGTCGATGCACGAGTTTCTTTAAGTTTCTTACCTGCTATAGAATAAATCTGGAATTCGTTAATCGCATCAATCTTGTATAAACCTTGAGTTAGATCGCGAATTTTAGTCAACACGGGCATCTGGAAAATATCACCCTTCGTTGATTGAATCATAAAGGTGATGATACTGGTGCCACCAAAAGTGTCTTTAAACTGTTCGTGAACTTTTATGTAGGGATGAGAGCCTGGCTGCAAGTCTTCAAAAACGGTTTTTACATCTATACGGTACGCAAAGTTTGCCAAAACTGTTGTAATTACAAGCACAAGCGCAAGCACAACTTTTCTGTTTTTCATGCAAAATAATGCAAAATTCTCTAACATTTTATTCTCCAACGAGTCGACAACTAAATGCTTCGACTTCCCCTAAATTAATTTATTATTATTTGAATTTAAAAACTAATCCGCCAATAAAGTCCACTTATCGGATTTCAGATCCATCTCACCTACAGTTTGACCGACGGCAAGAAATGTATATCCATCAAGTACTAATTCTGTGTGGGACGTTAAATCATTATCGGAGACGTTTTTTGAATGAAACTCGGTTAAGTCATCTGAAAATCTGATCCATTTACCTTTATTACCAACAGCTACCCATTCATTTATAGCCTTGGACCAGTCTACATCCATTAAATGCTCGGTCATTTCTGAAGTTTTACGCGGAATATACTTCCAGGTTTCGCCGGCATCATGTGTACCAACAATTGCACCACCTAAACCAACAGCTACGCCATTTTGAGGGTCACGGAATTTAATAGAAGTAAAACTATTAGGACTATCTGTTTGAGTTTCTTCCCAGGTTACACCGTTATCCGGGCTTTTGAAGATAAGACCGAATTCACCGGCGATATATAGTGTGTTCTCATCCGCACGATAAATATCGTTCATAAAAACATCTTGTTCTTCTCTCATTGAGGTCCATGTTTTACCGTAATCATTGGTTTGCAATATCATGCCCATCTCACCTACCGCCCAAGCCTCACCGTTAGGATAATCATGGACACGAAGCAACTTATTCGCTACTTCAGATTTAGGGGATTCAACTTCAACCCAGGTCTCACCACCATCTTCAGTGATTAAGGTCACACCACCGTTACCTACTGCAACAGAATGATTTTCATCCCATGTTGCAACGTCTTGTAAATGTGCTTCGGTAGGTGATTTTTGATCTTTCCAGGTTCTGCCTTTATCGGTACTGATCAGTATTTTTCCATAATTACCTACAGCTAGATAGGTATCATCCTTGACGTGACTTAATCCAAAGATATTATCGCGTACATTTATTTCTGGCGGGATAACTTCTTCAATTACTGCAACAGGTTTGACAAAGATACCTGCCCATAACAATGTGCCAACAATAGCCCAAGGTAATATCGATATTATTAACTTTATGAATTTTTGACCTGTTGAGTCAGTTGGTATTTGATTGGTTGCCGTATTATTTTCTGACATGTTCATAGAACCTTCTCTAAAGTATTTTTTTAACCACGCAGGACATACAGCAAGCTAGTCAAATCCTGAGAACGATTAATTTGTCATTCATGATCAAGTACACCCCAAGAAAATTGATAGCTGCTAGATGAGGATTATCTAGCAGCTATCTTTGAGGGGAGAACAATATTAAAACTTAGTTATTGTTATTTTACTTATTATTATCTTGCGATACTGATTAACTTCTTAAGCGTTACGTCATCAGCCTCTACACCCGCTGGATTAGCCTTCATGTTAGATGACCAAGTTGTTGAGAACTCAGCTTTCCAATCAATGATGTGACCAACGACTGGCATGGTCGCTAAATAGCCATCATCACCAACGTCACGACGGTTTTGGAATATAAATGACTTCCAGAACTTGCCGTTTTGGTCAAGTGATTCACCATAGTAAGGCCGTGGATAATCTACTTCCATCCAAACAGTCTTCTTACTGTAAGGATGTTCAGCCGGCGGAATACCTTCAATAACCCATACTTCACGTGGTTCCCACTGTACTTGTGGTGCAGGGAAGAAATGTGGAGGAATATCCATGCCTACAGCAGGAAATTCCTGAATGGTGTTTTTGTAGGTTAAATCAACGGTCATTAATGGTGCATGAGCAATTGCAAATATCCATTGACGACCAATCAATTTAGTAGATTGATACTTGGTAGGTACTGCATCCCAAATATCCCAGTCATCATACAATTGCACGGTACCACCGATGGGGTCCATCCACGCATTACCAGTTAAACGACGCGCACGTCTTACAGACTTAAGATATGCCCATGTATCATCAGGAGTTTGTGCTGTTGGATCGTTGTAACGAATTGAGAAGATACCTAAACCCTTAATATCTTGTGGGTAGGTAGCAACCAATACCGTTTTTTGCAGGATAGTGCCGTCACCTTCTGAAATCGGGCCGCCGTCAAGACGTCCTTCCATATAGTAACGTTGTGCCCACCAACGTTGAATACGTTCCATACCCTTGGTTGCATCTAGGAATACCCAAGAAATGTGACGTAAATCCATGGTTGCACCATAGGTTGGTCCACGCAGATTCCAGATCAACTTATCACCAGCATGTGGATCATCCATCTTAATATCTTGTGGGTCGAAGAACATGCCTGCTTCCCAGCCAGATACTGTACGGTCAGAAGGATTAAACTTAACTGTTTCTTTACTCTTTTGAGTCCATTCCATGTATTTCGGATCCATTGGAACAGGTTCTGAGTTACGAACAGGAATCTTCAAGTGATGGTTACGAATCATCCATTCATACTTACCAGGCAACATATCACCGACACGTTTGCCTTCGAATGTCATATCGATAACCTTATCGAGATTTTCTGCGCTGATGATAGTGCCTGCTGGCATCTCCTCAGCTACTGCGCTCAGAGGTCCGCCAACGAGCAGCCCCAAAGACACCAGTGATGAAACTAATACTTTCTTATACATTTTATATACTCCTACGTTTTAACAATTGTCCTTCAGTTAAGAGGACATCCTAGTAATGTTTAGTTGCTTATATAGATTCATAATTACTTAAATAAATCTAGAACTGTCTGGTGACCTTTAACACAATCTGGTTGTCATCAGCAAACCAATCAAATAATGAAGCGTCGTTTTCACGATAACCCAATGGATCACTTGTACCCGCAGCCAGAGTACCGCCTACACCAGCACACTGAAGACCGTCTTGAGCAGCACCACCGATACTACCTGCGCAACCATTGGTTTTCTTCTCATCACCATCAGACCACCAAAGGTCTGCTTCGAGCTTCACACGCCAATCATCACCAAAGACGAATTCAACACCAGCAATACCGAAACCGCCGCCGTTGCTTAAGTCAGTACCAACAACGAACACAGGGTTAATGGTGTCACGTTTGAAGTTCAATAATGAAAATACTGTCAAATAAGCGGTATGCTCTCTTTTTTGTGCTCCAAAAGAGGCAAACTCAACAATTTCATCACTGTCTTTATGATCTAAAATCCAGGTATCAAATAACTGCACACTGGACAAAGAAGGTCGGTTAGTACCCAACCATTTGGTTAACTTAAATTCTTTATCAATGCGAAACATGGTTACCAGAACATCTTTCTCGATAACGCCACCCCAACCTGGAAGGTCAGATCTTAACTGACCAAAGTTGAATGGTTTATTCGGTATAAACGCCACTTCCGCACTTAAAGTTGAATCGATGGTTGCAGAATAACCGTTAGCAGTAACGCCAAAGACATTGATGTGTGGATAGATCCAGTCACCTAGTACACCATTAAGCGGCACTTCACCATAAGGTGCTTGAGTGCCGTCAACACCGAAAAGTGCTGTGGTTGCGGTATTAGCCGCATTCATGATCGGCGCAGGATTAAATGTTCTCAAATAAGCAACAGAATAACCTATGGAACCGAAGGTGCTATTCCAGCGCACACCAAAAGTAGGATCGTCCTGTGAACCACTATCATGATCAGCGTTGTACTGCGTAAAAGCGGTAAAATCGACACCACGATATGGATGCGGAATCCAACGACCACCTTCAATATTGTAGTTACTACCTACGTCATCATCACGATCAAGACCGGGTCGTACGAAAAAGTTCAACGTACCACCGAGTTCTTCATATAGGTCTAGATTGAAGTTAACCAGGAATAATGGTTTACGCCAATCCTGGTTGTCTTCAAAGAACAGACGCCAGCGATAATCAAAGCCGTGCACCAAATCCATAGCCTGGAAGAAATCACTTTCACCCCAAACTAGCTGCTGCTTACCTGCACGCACAGTTAATTTATTATCGAACAGACCAAAATCGACATAGTATTCACGGAAAAACTCTTGCAAATGATCAGTATTATATTGATCCAGATATTGACCACGTAGAGCCGTACCGGTACCGGTGCCCCGAGTAATTCTTTCGAGACTATCCATGTAATCGGTTCCAATTTCTCTGTCAAAACGATTAATCATTTTGAAGAATGCCCAACCTGTATCAAGGCCCCAATCCAGCAAAACAGTTCCTCTTGCCATATTAAGATCAAACTGGTCGTTTTCTGGTGTTTCCGCGTGATCCTCAAGGTTTACGCCAAAATAGGTACGCGCATAACCACTCAAACGGACATCCCAATCTTCAAAAATGCCACCTGCACATGTGTCACAAGCTGGCGATTCTGCGGCCATTACAGAACTGGTCGCGACCGTTCCTCCAAAACACAATAGAAAGCCTGCGGCTTTCAAAATATTGTTGTTATATTTTTTCATTCCTCCCCCTTAAAGAGTTTAAAAAAACTAAAATCGTTGAATAAAGTACTTACGCAACAATAACTGAAGGTGGGAGACAAGTTTTATGCCAACATCAAGTTGGGCATATGGGCCTCATGTATATTACTGATATTTAAAAGAATAATATTCTTTAAACAACTGTCTACATTATCGCGCCGAGCTATATAAGAACGATTGTGTACTAACATGGAACGGTAGGTCTAAATATGTTAAACTCTGTTTGTGCTCGATTGAAGTGGTCATTGTTTTTACACATATTTCTTGTGATTTTTGATTATTTTTCATACTGCTAATACATTTTATGCATGTAAATGATTAATGCTAGTATCGAGAGAAAATGTGTGTTGAGAACTAAGTAATTGGCTCATACTGGTTAACGACCTAACTAACTGAATAATATAATAATAGAATTTAGCCTCTTTAATTACTTATGAATCAGCAACTAAAACATACCGACACTAATACACATTTTTATTCCCAAAAAGATATTGATCGAGCATGGGATAATTTCCTTTGCTCTGGTGGTAAATCTAAGAACCTGCCTGTTCGAGATCTAATTGCGAGTTCATGGGGACGTTGTTTGTCTTTAGGAGTAGACCCAGAACTAAAAGCAGCTCCTTTGTTGGCGACAGAAGGCTCCCTGCATGTACTCCGACAAAAAAATGCCGAGCTCATGAAATGCGCACGACCCGTTCTGGCACAAGCCAGGGTCTTTCTACGCGATCTCGAAACTATTCTGGTTTTAACAGATTATAACGGTGTTAATCTTGATGTTGTCGGTGACCCAAAGTGCATCGAAAATGCCCTCGATATTGGTGTTGTCTCAGGTTGTGGTTTTAAAGAAACAGTATCGGGTTCAAATGCCATTGGTACAGCCATGGCGACGAGACTACCAACACAAGTTCACGGTAAAGAGCATTTCATACAGTGTTTTAAATCATGGACCTGCACTGCCGGTATCATCACTGCTCCTTATGATGATCAAATGATCGGTGTAATCGATGTTTCCGGCTTATCAAATACCTTTGACAAGTTCCACGTCCCACTGGTTATATCATGGGCTAATCAAATCCAATTATCACTTTCTAAAAATACATCTGAACTATGGAGTATTATTCAAGAAAACAGCCGATGTGAGTTCAATAACAGTCATCGTAATTCTGGCATACTGTTGCTGGATAAACAGGGAAGATTGATTCGTCATTCTCAAAATGTTCCTACAATTCTAGCATCACTTGATATTGAATATGATATTTCGTCTAAACGCCGCTTATCGCTTGAGCAGTTTGGAGGAGATGTCATCACTTATCCGCATGATGAAGGCATTTGGCTACAAGATGGATGGATTGATCCCGTTAAGGACAATAATGAGGTTATAGGCTTTAAGATACACTTACCTGTAAACAAACGTTTGTCTCAACCAGCTACCAATCACACAAATAATGTTGCCACCAAGATAAATAATGATCCATTTCATAAAATTTCTGGTCAATGTGATTCAATTAAGGCTAGTACTGACAAAGCACGTAAAGCAGCAACAACACCACTACCAATTTTAATACTCGGTGATACCGGTGTCGGTAAAGAAATGTTTGCACGTGCTATCCATGAAGCAAGTAACTACTCGAAAGGACCGTTTATTGACTTAAACTGCGGCGCATTCACCAAAGATATTTTAAGTAGTGAGTTATTTGGACACGTCGAAGGTGCATTCACTGGTGCTAAAAAAGGCGGCATGATGGGTAAAATTGAGGCCGCAAACGGTGGCACATTATTTCTGGATGAGATAGGTGAAATGCCACTCGAGATTCAGCCAGTTTTTCTTCGTGTACTACAAGAGAGAAAGATACATCGAGTCGGAGCAATCGCTCCAATTTCAGTCAATTTCAGACTTATTGCTGCAACCAATACTTATCTCAAAAAAGAAGTCGCAGAAGGTCGTTTCAGAAAAGATTTATTCTTCCGCTTATCAACAGTTGCTATTGCATTAGATCCATTATCTAAACGGGAAGATGATATAGAAGAAATTGCACAGCTGGTATTAAAACAAGTTCAGGAATCACAGGAAATTACACCAAAGCGAATTTCGCCTTCATTAATAAAAGCGCTTAAAAATAGAGATTGGCCTGGTAATATCAGGGAATTAGTTAATGTGGTTGAGTGCATGTGTTATATGTCATCGAATGAAACTCTTACTATTAATGACCTGCCTGCTGGTTACCAACCGGGAGAGTCATTAATAAACTCTACCTGTGAAGAAGATAATTTTAGTGATTCATTATCAAATCTGGATATCGCCGAACAACAAACGATTGAGAATGCGATTAAAGAGTTTGGTGGCAATATTACTCAGGCAGCAAAGAATCTGGGTATAGCAAAAGGTACACTTTATCGTAAGATGAAAAAATATAATCTGGATAATCCACGCTAATTTTGATTATTGCAAAACCAACTCTTCAGCATTATTCAGTATCTATTAACACCATTCCATAAAACCCAGCTTTTTCAATCAACTCGTGTGCATCCACGGTTCTATTAAGTGGGACTCGATACGCGATTCTATGTTGCAGTAAATCTCTTTCCAGGAAATTAGTAATATCATCAATCGCATCAAGTTTTGCTGATTCTGGCATGGCATAGACCAAGACCATCCGTATAGTCAGATCCATAAACATCATCCGTCTAAATGGTATTGTTGGTTCAGGTACAGCCATCGATGCATAGGTTGCAATCGTGGCACCTGTGCGAGCAACATCAAGCAGAACAGGAAGATTACCGCCAAACTCACCATCTACAATACGTTCAACACCTTGTCCATCTGTCATTTCAGCAACGGTATTAAGTAATTTATCGCCTTGATGGGGACAAATAATATCAGCACCAGCAGCATAACACTCCGCTTCTGCCTCAGGATTACTTGCAGTAGCAATTACAGATGCACCGGCATATTTTGCCCATTGAATAACATAATGACCTACTCTTCCAGCACCACCTGTGACTAAAATTGTTTGTCCTTCAACTGGCCCATCAGCAAATACACATCGATGTGCTGTCATTGCAGGTATACCCATGCAAGCACCAATATCGAATCCAGTATTATCAGGAAGAAATACAGCTCGATTGGTATCAACTGCGACATATTCAGCTGCGGTACCAAACCGTCTACCATACTGGGCTTGATAAACCCAAACTCGCTCACCAATTCTTGAATGAGGCACGCCATGGCCAACGGCTTCTATAACACCGGCACCATCACTGTGAGGAATTATGAAGCCATCATCAAGTAGGTCAGGAAAACCACCAGCACGTTTTTTTACATCAGATGGGTGAACTGCTGAGAATTTTAATTTTACCAGAACTTCTCCATGTGCTGGAGAAGGTGTATCCAGTTCAACAAATTCCAGGACCTCATTCGCCGACCCCATTTTATTGTAATTTACTGCTTTCATTGTTTTCTCAAAATATTAATTGTCATTTACTATCACCACTTTACCAAAGTGCTTGGCAGCAGCCAGATGACGATAAGCATCTAACGCATCGCTAAAGGCAAATGTTTTATCTATGACTGGTTGAATCTTATGATCAAAGATAATCTTATTCATTGCCTTGAACATCTCCACGCTACCTACGTAAATGCCATGAATATGCAGCAAATTAAATATCACTGACAAATTAAATGCTGGGCCATCGAAGCCTGTTAATAAACCAATCATAGAAACAGTACCATTGACTTTAGCTGAAGCGATTGATTTTTCAAACGTGCCAACACCACCGACTTCCAGAACATTATCCACGCCATTACCATCGGTGATCTTCAGCACTTCATTTTCCCAGTCGGGGTGTTCGCGATAATTGATTGTATGGTCAGCACCCATGCTGCGTGTAACTTCAAGCTTCTCATCACTAGAAGAAGTAATGATGACATTTGCACCCAATGCCTTAGCTAACTGTAGACCAAATATCGAAACACCACCTGTTCCTAATAATAATACTGTTTCACCGGCCTTAAGATTCCCGATTGAAACCAATGCATGCCATGCAGTAACTGCAGCACAAGGTAAAGTCGCAGCTTCTTCATAAGATAATTGTTCAGGGATCGGTAACGCCGCATTCGCTTTTAATACAAAATAATCAGCCAGAACACCATTAATTGAACCACCCAATGCAGAATGCAATCCTGCCATACCCATTGGTCCTTCAATCCATTCCTGAAAAAAGTTACCGACAACTCTATCCCCTACTTTATGCGTTGCAACCGAACCACCAACAGCAACAACTTCTCCGGCACCATCAGAAACAGGGATAATTGGCCTAATGTCGTTTCGCGCGTAACCACCTTGTGGAATTAGCAAGTCACGAAAGTTGAGCGAACACGCTTTCATTTTCACCAGTATTTCATCTGCTGCGATTTCTGGTTCAGCCAATTCGACCAATTTTATATCTTCTAATCCATCAGGTGTTTGAACTTGATATGCACGCATAACGATGTCTCCTTATAAATTTATGTGGTGCCCAATTAAATAAAATACTTTTATTTAACACGGCGCATTACTGAAACACAGTTTGTTACTCCAGAACCACCGATATTTACAGTCATAGCAAGCTCTGGCTGTCCTTTCGCTGCAACACCAATAGGTTCGCCTGTTAATTGTTTGTAACACAGTGCATGCATTGATGCCCCGGTGGCACCAACCGGATGACCTTTAGATTTAAGACCACCCGATAGATTGATCGGACAGCTACTATCAACATCATATTTACCACCAATAAAATCATGACCTGCGCGCCCTGCTTCTGATAAGCCCATTGCCTCTACACAGAGCATTTGGTTGATAGTAAAACAGTCATGTACTTCTGCCAGGTCAATGTCTGTAACCTTAATACCGGCTTCTGTACAGGCTAACTCTACTGCGTGCCTAGCTGCTTGCAGTTCGTGCAATGTTTCCTTACGTTCACTCATCATCATACGTTGAGTCACATGACCGATGCCTGATAATTCGACTGCATGATTAAAGTTTGCCTTAGCATTATCAGTAGTAGTCATTACTACTGCTGCTGCTCCATCGGAAATTAATGAACAATCATGTAATCTCAGTGGTTCTGCAATCATAGGATTACTGCCCTTCCCTGAATCCGGTAAATTAAGAATCGCCTCAGCAGTAACTAACTGGTTTTTATCTGGCAAACTTCCAGGACCAAAGTGAGCCATGGGATTTTGAATTCCATTACGATAATTCTGTGCCGCAACATGAGCGAACATAATCCGTAATTCTTCATCGCTCATGCCGTGCTTTGCCTGGTAAGCCTTGGCTAATTCACCAAAAAGCCCGGGGAATGTCACACCCATAGAACCTTCATCAGGCCAATAAGAACTACATGCCAATGCATGCGTTACACCTTTCGTGTCTAACAGACTCATCTTTTCGACACCCAGGGCAAGAACATTTTTAAAACGTCCACTCGCAAGCGCATAAGCAGCGTTATAAATAGCAACCGAGGATGTTGCACAGGCAGCTTCTGTTCGTGTAGTTGGCTTAAAGAGTAAACCTTTTGGATCAATTTCCAATGCCAATGGAGCAACGTGTTCCTGATTGACAAATAAAGAAGGCGAACATGAGCCAAGCCAAATCGCATCAATATCAGATGCCTCTAATCCAGCGTCAGCAATCGCGCCAACACCTGCTTCGACGATTAACTCATAAAATGATTTCAGGTCTTCTACAGTCCCGCTTTCTCGATCACGTTTAACAAATGCACCAAACTGCGTGTTATGCGCACCAACTATACTGATATCCATTTAAGTATCCTCTCCACTGAAAAATGTGGTTTAAAAATTTAAAAAGGGTAAAACTAAATTTGAATTTATATTTTGCGACCAACCTTGTCCCAAAAATATTTACGGATTTCTTTCTTCAGCACCTTACCAACAGGGCTACGTGGTAGTTCATCCCAGATTAATATTTCTTTTGGTGATTTCACGCTACCCAGTTTTTTCTTGCACAGGTTAATAATTTCCTGCACATCAGGTTTATCATTAGGGTCTTTCAATTCGACTACGGCCGTAACCTGCTCACCCCATTTTTCATCGGGGATACCAATTACTGCGCAATCTTTTATGCAGGGATGCCCCCATATAAGCTGCTCAATTTCACCTGGATAGACATTAAATCCGCCGGAGATAATCATATCTCGCTTACGATCAACTATATAAAGGTAACCATCCTCATCGAATATACCGACATCACCTGTGCGTTGCCAACCGTCAATTCGAATTTCTGAAGTCGCTTCCGGATCATTATAATAACAGCGCATTAAAAGATCGCCTTTAACAACAATCTCTCCTTCTTGACCGGCAGGTAAAATATTTGCTTCATCATCCATAATTGCTAAATCGATCTGAGGCGCAGTTTTACCACAGGAACGAATTCTGGAAAAATCACCACTTACGACGGCATCAACATGATCTTTAACAGACAAGAATGTGCACACCATTGGCGATTCAGCCTGACCGTAAGTCTGAACCATCACCGGTCCAAAAACATCGATAGCTTCTTTCAGTTTTTCTACTGACATTGGTGCAGCGGCATACCAAAAATAGCGCAGACTCGAATAATCATGTTCATTCACACCTTCGTGAGCTAACAACATATAAATTGCCGTAGGTGGTAAAAATAAGTGCGTTATTTTATAAGTTTCAATTGTCGTTAATAAAATATCAGGGATCATCCCCTCCATAACAATAATATTAGCGCCCTGTAACATCGGCGCAAAAGAGGCAACACCTGCTGCATGCGTCATTGGTGCGCTGACTAGATAAGAAGATTGAATATCCGGTTCAGGCATTAATTCATTTTGTATTGCTACCATAGACTGCCAGGTTAAATAACCCCATTCAGCTAACTTGGAATCGCCCGTCGTACCACCCGTTGAAAATAAACTGATTAGTTCCGGGTCATGTCCTCTTTTTATTTTTTCTTGTTGTTCAGCATCTACACGACCAGTCAATATCTTTATATCAATACCCGCAATTTCGTTACCACTAAATGATAGACATTGGTCATCAGGGAACTGCTTTATTAGCTCAGGATTAGCAGCAAGAATACAGTCATCAACAATTAGTAATTGTGTTCCTGACTTTTTAAGCAGCTTTAAATTAGCTTCTAGCGTATTTCTTACATTGAGTGGTAGCCATAATGCGCCTAATTGTGAAATAGCGAAGATACAACAATATGCTGCGACTGAATTAGGTGCATAAGTTGCGACCACATCCTGTCGTTTAACGCCTTTGTCTACTAATTGTGCGGCGATATGTTGTGAAACATTAAATACTTCTTCATAAGTTAGCCAGAGATCATTATCAAGATCGATAAATTTTGCGTCGCCATTAGAATATCCGGGACTACACTCGAGAAAATCAATAATACGCATTTTAATTTGCTGAGCAACACTCGCTCAAGTACTAGCCTCTTAAACTTGAGAGCGTATCAAGAACTAATTCTGGCTTAGTATCTTCAGGTATAGACACAAAATTAAAACCTTTCGAGTTAGTTAGCGAGGAATTATCAGCGCTGTCATCCCATAATGGTTTTGTAATATCGACACCAAGAGAATTTTTTACCGCAGAACAATCTGCTGGCACGATTGAAAAATGTACATCTTTAGGAATATTAAAACCTTTACCAGAGAATGGAAGATGTAATCCAACAGACCAACGATAATGTTTAGCCACATTATAAATGGGTTGATACCATGACAACTCTTCAGCACTCGCAGGCATTGAATCTGGATCTTCTGTCAACAACACGCCTGTAATTCCAGTTTCACTAAAGTATCTGAGGTAATCCGCCATATACATAGAGGTGGTATCGATGTGTGCTTCTTCTGGCTCAACATCTGTGCCATTAGCCGCTCTGTTCGCCTTGATCAACAATGACCGTGGCGAGGGTATTACTAGCACCATAGGCACTGAATCGCCATAATTATTGCCGACTGCGGTTAATACTTCTGCTAATAACTCTCTTGGTCCATAAGCTTCTAACATTGTCTTAACAGCGACAGTAATACGCTTCTTACCTGCCATTGATGGAATAGCTTCATCATCTTCCAACATCCAATGATGAAAAAGATCCCAAACATCCAACACAACGACATCTGCTTTAACTAAACCATGCGCTTGGCCATAAAATGACATATAAGCCGCAGGTGTTGCCCAGGGATTTTCATCCCCTTTCAGCAATAACTTTTTAGTGTAAGCGTTAAAATTAATCCAGAGCTTTGGTGAATCTTTTCCATCTGTTAGATGCTTTATAAGGTCTTTAGCCATATTTACTTACGTTTATCCTTAGCCTCTACGCCAGCTTTCTTTCTGATTGCTTCAAGCTCTGTTTCCAGTTTTCTAATCTCAACATCCTTAGGATGCTCAAAATAAACTGGTCCCGGATTATTAGGATCACGTTTATCATCAATACTGCCAGCATAAACGGTACTCAAATCACTGTTCCATGAACCATAAAACGGAATGTTTTTTGGTGGATGATCTTTTACGTGTTTCTTAACAAACTTTGCGTAGGGTATACCTTGTTTTTTACGCTTTTCTCTATACTTCGCACGTAGTTTCTTGGTCGCTTCTTCATCAACGATTAAGGTCTCTTCATCAAACACAACCTGATAAAGTTTCTTAGCCCAGTCGGGAGTAGTCAATCGTTCTTCAATATCTTTTATGACCAGAGCCGGATCACGTTCTAATGGATCACCATAACCACCGCCAGAACCTTGAGAGATCATATATAGTTCACCACGTTTCGAAATAGAGAAACCCATGCCCATATGGTGCGTTGTGTAATTAGCACCTTTATACGGCTGTTCATTCATTGTCTCTTCAATGGAATGCTTGAATTTATCCGGATCTTTAAGCATGACATCATAAACATCAACACCAGAAACTTTACATAATGGATAGGCACCAGGTGAATAACCACCAAATAATCCTGATAGTGAAGGCACTTTAGAGCCTACACACGTTGTCATAAAACCCCACTGGTCACTGTCTTTGGTTGCGACCATCTGGGTATAGCCCATACCACCACGATATTTACCGGGTGCTTGTGTATTCGTAGTCATCTTTTTCGAGACTAACTGCAAGAAAGGCACATCTTCTTCGTTCATTTCTTGCTCACCAATATCCGCCATCGAGGCAAAGATAGGTGCCAAGGCATGCTCTCCGTCCATATCCATACGTGCACCACCACCCATACCGTTTAAATCAGCGCACAGGTTACCCAACATTTCACCATGCTGACTTACGCCACCCCAGATATAAGTACAGATCATGTTAAACCACGGCGCTAAAACACGTGTGTATTTAACCGGCACACTGTAGAGGAATTTAGCCGTAGCTTGTTGTGCAACTGTGAAAGATAAAAAGATAGACATTAAACTTTGAGAGTTTGGCGCATCAACACTCGCATTAACAATGGAATACGGTGGTGTAATCACTTCAATCGGGGCAAAGCCTGCCTGACCACGAGGCAAATCGGGCCAAATATGATTTAGAAATGCCTGAGACATCATACCCTTACAACCAGGGACGGCAGTATTGATAGCACGGTTGGTGATTTCAGGACTCGAACCTCTTAGGTCAAAGATCAGTCGGTCACCTTTTTTCGTAAGTGTACAATTCAATTTGATTAATGCATTTTCGCGCAGTGTACTGTCCATCGTACAATAGGTTCGCACAGTCATATCAGGCCATTCTTTGATACGACGGCGTACTTCAGTCATTACATCATCATTGGTACTACGCAGACATGCGATTAATGCATCAGGGCCATCTATTGCCAAAATCTCCCTAAGACGTTTTTCAAGTCGCATACAGGCGAAGAGTTTTACCTTCATATCTTCGTACTGTAGTTTTGGTTCACGTACCGAGTTCTGTAGAAATGTCAGAATGTCTCTTTTGATTTCATAGTTCTCTACAACTCTGAAAGGAGACATTTTCAAACCTTCATCAAACGGCGTTTCTGCCATTGATGGCATACCACCCGGCTCAATTGCACCGTTCTCACCTTCATGCACAGTTGACGCCACCCAAGCCACCAGTTCGCCTTCATGGAAGATAGGCATGATCATGCTTTGGTCAGTGTTATGTACATTACCGTAACGTGAATCATTATGGATAAATCCATCACCTTGTCTCAAACCAACGGTATGATCGTCTATCCAGTTCTTTATGATGAATTTTATCGGATGATGGACTACAACATTAAAAATAAGTACGCCGCCTGCACTACCGATGGTTAAATCGCCAGAAGCAGAATAAATACCAGTGATGACATCACCCCATTTTGCCCCCGGCGCAGCACCCATTTGTTCGAGCATCTCATAACTTTCGTCACAAGCCGATTGCATACGGTCGCGTATTGAAGCCATTTGGTGTGGATCATCATATTTCTTAACACACTCTTTTTCACGATCAGTAATCGGCATAATGTCATGCGATTGCATTATTTCCTGATCTGGTCCGAGGAATAAAGTTGTTTCCTTTAGAAATTTTTGAATTAATTCCTGATCTTGAAGAACTGCTTCTGCACTAAGTTTATCGTTCATAATTTCACCTCGTTATTTCTTTGCTTCGTCGCGCAGGAACCAAACGGCACCCTGTTCTGCAGAAACATATTTCCAACCCTTTTCAATAAGGTAGGTAGTAACATCAGATGCTACGATACCTGGACCATCAATTTGTGTGCCTGGTGGAATATCTGTTTTATTCCAGACTGGCGTATTAATCGCTTTACTTTCACCAACAAAATAACACTTACGTGTTGATGATGGTTTCGGTGGCGCTTTACGTTTATTTTCAGCGACAGGTTTAATGTGCTTAAAGTGAACCGTATCATGCTCTACAAATGATGCGACACGAATGGTATTGATACGAATACCTGCTTCAGGCGCCTGACTACCTTCACCAAAACGCTTACCGTAATCTGTAGAGAACAGATCGAGGATGTTCAATACATCCAGTGCTGATTCAACAGTATGTTTTGGTATAACAACTGTGGTTTGTACCAGTTGGTTACCGTAACGCATATCAAGCTCGAGTGAATGTTGAATATCAGCTTCATTTGCACCCTGTCTTGATAAGTCAGCTTTACCCTTTTCACTCAGCTCAGTAACAATGTCGTTAAATCGAGGATAGTTATCAAAGACCTTGCGACTATTAGAATCATAAAGCACCATAAACAGCGAGGCTTCATGGATATGCATTTGGTGCATATTTCCCGCACCTACTGCTGAGAACACGGAGCTCATTGGTGTGGCTAGAATCTTATTGATGTTCAAACGACTCGCGATACCACAACAATGTAACGGACCATTACCACCATAGGCCAGCATGGTAAAATCTTCAGGGTCATAGCCTCTGGCACGTAACTCAGTGTTCACACCATTTGCCATGTTGGCATCCACTTTTTCCTTAATCATTAAGGCAGCTTCAACCACTTCGACATCAAGATCATCACAAAGCGCTTCTTCAATCGCGAAGGTTGAACGTTTTGGATTTAGTGGAATATCACCACCGGCATAATTTTCTGCATCGAGATAACCCAGTACCAAATCCGCATCCGTAACCGTCGGACTCATACCGCCACGGTCATAACATGCTGGACCAGGATCTGAACCTGCGCTCTTTGGTCCCACAGCAACCGTATTATACATACGATCATAAGACGCTATTGATCCCCCGCCTGCACCCAATGTAACCAGATGCACCATAGGAACAGAAACCATCCAACGGTCAATAACAGGATTGAAATCATAGTGTTTAATGCCACCTTCAACGACGATACCAATGTCATAACTGGTACCACCCATGTCAGTTGCTACTACACTACCCAAATCAGCTTCTTTCGCTAAATGTTCAGAAGCACTTATCCCTGAAACAGGACCTGAGTGAATAGTTTGTAAGGCATCAGTTGAATTTAACTGTGCCATACCACCTGAGTTATGAATTACCAACATGGGTTTTTCATAAGAATGTGCGCGTAGATTTTGTTCCAATTGTGTCATCGCATGATACATAGTTGAATGTAGATAGCCATCAACAACAGCTGAAGAAGCACGAACATACTCACCTTTTCGTCCTGCAACGCGGTGTGACAAAATAACGGGGATTGCACCTAATAAATGTGATGGGTATTCTTCAAGCAGAATTTGCTCAACACGTTTTTCATTCATTGGATTAACGACTGAATTCACAAAACAAATGACAATTACCTGCGCACCTTTGTTAACCAGCGTTCTTATCTTTTCTCGGACATCGTCTTCATTAAGCGGCATAACAACCTTGCCTTCAAAATCAAGACGTTCGCGCACACCCTCGATCATATTGGGTAGTACCAGTGGATCAGGTCGTCTGGCATCAGGTAGATTTGCCTTACCTAACTTATCCAAACCTTCACCATAACCACGCGCTCGACTTAATGGAACCGTTGACTCAAAACCTGCTGTCACCAACATTCCCATGCGCGGACCGTTATGTTCTATAAGTGCGTTTGTACCGAGTGTTGTTGCGTATCGAACCGAATCAACTTCAGAAAGAATCTCTTCCATCGTGATATTTAATTCGCTATACGCTTTTTCAACTGCCTCGTTAAAACCAAGGGCTAAATTCTGGTGTGTTGTTAATGCTTTGGTTTCAATATATTTATTGTCCCAAACCAAAAAACAATCGGTAAATGTGCCGCCGATGTCTACTGATATTCGTTTCATAATCTACTTTCCTATAACTATGTAGTAGTTTGATTTATTGTTTATAGTGATTCTTAAAATCAGTGACTATGTCTATGACGCTCACGTTCACCTAAAACGTCAGGTCCAATCGTCGCTTCTGTAATTTCTTCTCGATGGCTCCATTGTTCTTTCAGCGCATCAACATCCACTTCCATATCATAGAGCGGTTCATGATGCGGCAACGTATTTTCAACCTCGATCTGCGTACCACAACTTGGGCAATAGAACTCAAGAATATTGACCCAGTCTTTATCAGGACAAAATGTAAATTTATATTTTTCGGGGTCAATAATATGTGGATAAATCTCTGCTGGATTACGGTTATAAACCAGTAGCCCTTCTTTGTAATTTCCGCGCGCAGAACCGATCACATGGTCACAAACACGACATTCCCATTTTTCCGTATCTAAATCGATACGCAAATATTCAGTCATTAAAACTTTCATTATTTAGCCCCCTTAGTCATACAGATATCACCTGCCTCTGACACAACAAATTCCCAACCTTCACGTACAAGGCAGGTAAAGTAATCTTCTTCAATCACAGCCGGACCTACACCAAAGGCACCGGGCTTCATTTTATCAACGCTATAGACTTTTACGTTTTGGCTTTTGGAATCTTCGCCGAGAATGATTCGTTTACCTGAAGCAGTGGCTGCCTTCCCTTTCTTGGTTTTTACTTGTTTATTATTCTCAGTTTTTAAGCGTTTAGTGGCAATGATCTCAAGTGTTATTGAATCCGCCTTTGCCAATGCTTTGGGGAGTGTGACTTTAGCATTAAGAACATGGATAGATTCCTTTTTCCCCGTTTCGCTAAACAGTTGCGCAGCGATTTCAAAATCACCTTTAGCATACCCTTCGGCAAACATATCACGTTCTGCACGTTCAATAAGACCATCATAAGCTTGCTTAAGTACGGCTTGCTTATTTGCTGACAGTACAACGGAGTAGCTTTGACCGATATCACAAGAGCCTATGCCAAAAGCACTAAATACTGATGCCGCTTTTGGTACATAAACCGTATTGATTCCTGATAGTTCTGCTATACCACAAGCGTTCATCGGACCGGCACCACCAAATGCCAATAGAACTGTATCTTTCGAAATATTGCCAAAATTTTTGATGCCATCGGAAATTTTCTGCTCATAAGCATTCTGAAGTTTGTGCAATGCTTCGTCGACAGAGCAACCTAACGGTTTCGCTATGTTTTCATCAATTGCGGAACGGGCGCGTTCGGCATCCAGTTTCAAACCGCCTCCAAAATAAGTAGCTGGATCTAACAGTCCCAATAACAAATTAACATCGGTAATAGTTGAACTTTTACCACCGCGACCAAAGCTGGCAGGACCAGGAACAGCACCAACACTTTCAGGTCCTACCTGTATAGCGCCTTTCTTGGTAGATAAAATTGAACTACCGCCCACGCCTTCACTGTGTATTTCACAAAGTGAAAAAGAGATAGGTACCCCTTCAACTTTACCGCGCCGTTCTTCATTCAAATTAAGATCAACCAAATGACCAATATCAGTAGTCGTACCACCTACATCCATTGTCATGACATCTGAAAGCTTATATTGTTTACTAAATGTCTTAACGCCTTCCATTCCCCCTCTGGGACCAGAGCTGTACGTTTTCAGTGCAATTGTTTTTGCAACACGTGAGGCATTGCCATCATTACGAAAGATCAGTAATGGATTCTTGATTCGATATTCGCGTAATCGATTTTCAGCATTGTAAAGAAAGCTTTCCATCGCCGGATGCAGGAATGAATTAATCAATGCCGTCCAACCACGTCTATCAACTGACACATCATCAACCAGTTCGCTGGCAAAAAGCATGGGCACTGCACCTAACAAGTGACGAGGATAAACATCAAAGGCAAGCGACTTGAATTGAGACTCAAGGCTAGTTGCATCCTCATCATCAAAACAAACGACTATGCGATTTGCACCACTTGATGTCAGACCTGTAATAACCGTTGCTGTATCTACTGATTTTTTTTCGTTTTTCAAATCTTTAAGATTGACTTCAGCAATTCGATCACCGACCAGAAAATCAAACAGTTCCGGGTCGTGAGCACGCATATTTTTAACAAGACGTGCAGTACCTTTATTCAGAATCAATCCAATTTTTGGACCCTTACGCTCAACAATGGCATTGGTTCCCTGAGTTGTTGAATAGCGAATATGCTCAACTTCAGTAAGTAGCCTGGCAATATCTTCTCCACCATAGATCACCTTTGAGATAGACTTTAAACCATCAAAAAGACACTTACTTAAGTCATAAGGTGTCGTCAGCGTTTTGGTTTTATAAACGTTTTGATCTTTTAGTACACATATATCCGTCAACGTACCACCGTTGTCGATATTAATTAGCATTCCCATATCGAGTTACCCTGTATTGATTTTTATTGTTACTTTGCTTACTAAATTTATTGTTGTTAGCAGAGATAAATCAGATTAATTACTATTATGCTGCTATTAAACATTAGAGCGTAACGGTAAAAAATAGCATTCATCATGCCACATTATATTTTTTATATTTTAAGACTATATCTATTTGTTTTATTAACCACTTTTTTATCATCAACCTAATCCTACTATTTTTAAGCGTTCTATAATCGAACGTTTGAATTCGTGTCGTTCTAATTTTTAACTATTTATGCTGTTCACTTTATTTGATTTAAGAAAATCACACATCTTTCACACGCATCATTAACTTACCTGTATTAGCGCCGGTATATAATTTTTTCAACGTTTTTGACGCATTCTCCAATCCATCAACGACTTCCAGTTTTACCTTTATCTTTCCTTCGGCCATCCACTGTGAAATAGCGGTGATAGCTTCGGGATATCGATCGTGATAGTCAAGAATAATAAACCCTTGTACTTTCAAACGTTGCATCAGGATCATAGCGTAATTCTTTGGGCCAGCCACTTCTCCAGTCGCGGTATATTGGGAAATTAAACCGCAGGTAGAAATACGACCATTTAAATTCATTAGTTTTAAACAGGCATCCAGTATCTCGCCACCAACATTATCAAAGTAGACATCAATACCGTTCGGGCATGCTTGTTTAAGTGCCGCCGGTAGATCTTCTGTCTTGTAATTAATAGCCTTATCAAACCCTAACTCTTTAGTGATCCACTGACACTTCTCATCTGTACTGGTCAGGCCAACTACATGACAACCTTTAATCTTTGCTATTTGACCAACTATCGAGCCCACGGCACCAGCAGCAGTTGAAACGACTACGGTTTCGCCTGCTTGGGGATGAGTTATATCGAGCAGACCAAAATAAGCAGTCGGTCCCACTAGAGCAAGTGTAGCAAAGGCATCCATTACCGAGACCGAGCCTGTGTCAGCCATCGGGCTAACCGTCTCAGGAGTACCAATTTGATAATCGGCCCATGTACCTAGACCACTAACAATATCGCCTTCTTTGTAAAGATCATTTTTGCTTTTGATCACCGTTCCGCAAACCAAACCACGCATCGGGTCATTAATTGCAACGGGAGACATATATTGATCCATATCGCTCATCCAGATCCGATTGGTAGGGTCCAGCGATAAATAGTTAAGGCGAAAAAGACATTCGCCATCGGTAGGCTCAGGAATCGATTCTTGTTCTAGACTCAGAACATCATCAGTAATATCACCAACAGGACGCTTCCGTAAGCGCCAAACATGATTGGTTTCGGTCATTTAAAAAATTTCCTCATCTGATATCACTGATAATTGTTGACAATAAATTAATTAATTTGAGTTTGAACCTTTTAAATCAGCATTTCAACCCTATATTGTCGACAATTTCCAGTCATGGTCGAAATAAATGGTCTTTGGGAAAAACCGAGGGATTTACAAGCTACACAATTTACGAAGATTAATCATTTACCAATTGAAATACTTCATATTCGACCTTGCCTGGAACCAGACGTCCCTGCGCTACACAAAAAATATTGTTAACCCACTTGTAGCGCTCATCTCCCGTTTGCATGCGGGGATTAGTGTAAAAATTTTGCTCGCCAAAATCTGTATCCCCTTCCCCTGCCAAAGCTGACAGGATCCCTGGCGTTAATTCTATTACCCCGGAGTACTCTGCATAGATAATGGCATTATCGTGCGTTTCGAAGGTGGCGCGGACATCCAGATGACCATAACCATCATCACTGATCGTCATCCAGTCAGCGCAACTCGCATCGCGAATCTTGCCGTTCAGTTTCTCACTTTTGAATTCGCCGCCGTGCACTTCAAAAATCATGCGCTTACCAAATGGGCCATTGCCAACATCCAGTGCACTACCGAGGTTGGCGTAATAAGTCATAAAAGGTTCAAGTTTCATATACAGACTCCTAAGCTATTAAACGAGTAATAAATAGATTTACAGATTGATATATTCAAAACAACAGAGCTAATTTACAGTTCATACTAATAAAAATGAACCTGAGAATTCAAATGAATTTTTAATACACTGTTTTAATAATCATATTCACAACTGATAATAATTCAGATTTATCAGCACCGCTTTTGACCAACGTACGCAAACCGCAAACATTGGTAATAAAGTAATTAACCAGCATGTCTGTGTTTTTTATAGCATCAATAGCGCCTTCTTTTTTTCCTAACTCAATAGCACCCCTGATAACACCGGCCATATTGTTTAGTCCGATTGCGACCGCTTTAGAAACCGCTTTGTCCCTGTACGCCAGTTCATTAATTGTATTAACCAGCAGGCAGCCTTTTTTATTTCTTGAAGTTGATTCAGCTATAACACTCTCGAGAAAATCTTTCAAAAAGACTTTGCTGTTACGACTATTGTTGAGTTTTTCCTGTAGTTCATCCACTGAAGAACGCTGATAAATATCAATGCTGCGTAAAAATAATTCATGCTTGCTACCAAAAGTTTGATAGAGGCTGCTTTTAGATAGCCTCATTGCTTTAAGTAAATCCTGCAATGAAGTTGCTTCATAGCCAACACGCCAGAACTGCTGCATAGCAGATTCTAATGCTTTATCAGTATCAAATTCTCTTGGTCTTCCTGCGTTCATAATGTAGACTATTATGGACTTTACAGTCCTTATTTACAATTTTATTCAATGTGCATACGCATTGATTTTTGGTGTCTGGATTATAAAGATAAGAATCTGGTTTAGCGTCATGTTTTATTAAAACAAGCTATTTGGAGACTAAATGTTAGAACTTATCGGTTATCCTTTTTCACCTTTCGTACGAAAGGTGATGGTGACATTAGAATACAAGGGTCTTGAATATAATCATGATCCTTTGAATCCTTTTACAGAAAGAGAAAGACTGCTGAAATTGAATCCTCGTGGTGCTGTACCAGTATTGATTATTGATGGCAAACCAATGGCTGAATCAGCCGACATTTGTCATTGGCTAGATGAATATCATCCATCACCCGCAATCTATTCAAATAAGCCTTCTGTGAAAACAGCAATAGAAGAAAAAGAAAAGTGGGCTGATTCAGAACTGGCCAGTATCTTTGGCGGTGGACTCTTTTTTCAAAAGGTCATCAAGCCTCTCTTTTTAAAACAAGAAGGTGATGACGAACGTATACAGTTATGCATGACTGTAAAAGCACCCGAAGTACTCGATAAACTTGAACTATCAGTGCCGGAAGAAGGCTATGCTTGCGAAGAATTTAGCATCGCCGATCTTGCTGTTAGCGGCTGGTTAAGACTAGGCATGCTGTCTGGTTTTGAAATATCAGAGTCACAATATCCACGACTGGTAAAATACTTAAGACGTGTTTATAACATTCCAGCATACGCGTGTATTCTGGAAAGGGAAAATCAATTAGAAGTCATACAACACGCTAGAAAGAACTTTGCTGCTGATTATGAAATAATTGAATAATCCACTACAAAAACAAAAGGAGAATTTAAAGTGAAATTCTATGACTGTTCAATGGCCCCTAATCCACGACGTACTCGAATCTTTTTTAAAGAGAAGGGTCTTGATATACCCACAGTTGAAGTCGATCTTTTTGGTGGAGAAAATCTTAAAGAAGATTATCTGTCTAAAAATATCTGGGGCTTATGTCCGGCTCTCGAGTTAGATGATGGAACTGTTATCAGTGAAGCGCCTGCGATTTGTAGTTATATAAATGATATCCATCCTGAGCCACCATTATTCGGAACAACACCACTTGAACGTGCACAGGTTATCTCCTGTGATCGTCACATGGAAAATAGTGGTATGCAATCAGTCATCTATGCATTCCGTAATAATTTCCCTGACTTTGCTTTACGTGGTGTTGGTGGCCGAGAAGGCGACAAAACTATTCCCGAACTCATAGATCGCGGGCGTAATGGTATCAGGGTTTTTTTTGAACGATTGGAAAAACAACTTGGTAAGTCTGAATACATTGCAGGTAACTTCTATAGCATGGCAGATATAACCGGCCTGGTAGTAATCGACTTTGCCAAATTTGCAGAATTTGAAATCCCGCAAGAAAATAAAAAAACCCTTGCATGGTATGAGAAAGTATCAGCAAGGCCTGCTACACAAGTTTAATTATGCGCTATTTAATTAAAATTTTAACTATCCATTAAAAACTCAAAAAATGATTTCGCTGTATACATCCGCAACACCGAATGGTAGAAAAATATCTGTCGCACTGGAAGAGTTAAATCTTGATTACGAAGTCAAAGAAATTAATCTGACTAACAATGTACAAAAAGAAGACTGGTATTTAAAAATCAATCCTAACGGGAAAATTCCAGCGATAATTGATCACGACTCAAACAATATTACTATCTTTGAATCAGGCGCCATCCTTTTATATTTAGCCGAAAAAACAGGCCGCCTTCTACCGACGAATACTGTTGAACGCTTTAATGTTCTTCAATGGTTATTCTTACAAGTCGGCGGTGTTGGACCCATGCAAGGTCAAGCTAATGTCTTTTATCGATACATGGATAATGCTATCCCTGAGGCGACCAGTCGTTATCAAAATGAGACTAATCGTTTATATGGCATATTAGACAAGCAACTTTCTCAACATGAATATCTTGCTGGTGATTTAAGCATCGCTGACATTGCACATTATCCATGGATAAAGTTAGCCAACTGGGCAGGAATTGATATAGATAATTATGCTGCTGTTAAAGACTGGCTACTACGCCTCGATTCGCGAAAATCATTTATCAAGGGAATGGCAGTGCCTGAAGATATCTCTGATTCTGATTTGCTCAAATTAGGAAAGACTATAGCCGTAAAGTAATCTCTAAAATTAATGTTACAAGCGTGTTTTTGAAGCCTGCAGTAGACAATGCGCTAAGAAGTATTGAGAATATTGAAAATTAATAAAGCCAAAATTAATATCAACGGACTTCAAATAATCATGCTGTAAAGTATAAGCTTCAACTTCAAGTTCAAGCTCCTCGTAACATGATGCATCAGATTTATGTTTACCAATAAAACTCTGTATGAAATGTACCATTTCATGCATTAAGGCTGCTTTACAACGTTCATTTTCCAATCCGCATGTTGATGGCACATGAATAAGGTTACGCTTGTAATCATATGCAAAGGTGTAGTTGCCTTCGCAGGCACCTACTCCACCACAAACAATAGATTCAATTTCATTAGGCTCCAGTTGAATGATTTCTAAACTATTATAAAAATCTTTAAATGCCTGCGAATTAATATCGACCGGATAGGTCAAGTATGACAAAACCAAAGATAAAACTAATTCCTTCATCTTGAATGGGATAAATCAATTATTAATTTTTCATTCAGATCAACAGCATTGATTATAATAAAACTATTACACTGTATATTAGCAATTAAATTGCTAAATAATTATGAATTTATAGCCTTCTAACAGTGAAGATCAATCAATGTCGAGGTTTTTTATGAACTGTACCCCATGTCCACCATGTCACCCCTCTTTCAATTATTAGCTAATATATGGCATTATACCGATTCAATATATTTGAATGGACTCTGCTTACGTGGCCATACCCGATTATCAAAGTATCATGCTGCCTCTGCTTGAGTTCGCAAAAGACCAAGATGAGCACTCAATACGTGAAGCAATCAATCATCTCTCAAATGTCTTTAAATTAAGCGAGGAAGAACAAAAACAGCTCCTGCCAAGTGGCAAGCAAGCAACTTTCGATAATCGTGTTGGTTGGGCTAAAACGTATATGGAGAAGGCCGGCTTATTAGCGAAACCACGTCGAGCCCATTTCAATATAACATCACGAGGGCTAGAACTTCTTGCAACTAAGCCAACAGTGATTAATAGCCAATTTCTCGAAAAATATGACGAGTTCATAGAATTCAAGCACGTAAAGAAAAGTAAACCAGAGACCTCATCTACCAACACATCATTAATAGAAACTCCGGAAGAAGCTCTCGAAGCCGCTCATCAAACATTAAAAGATGGCTTATCTTCAGAATTGATACAAACAATAAAGAAATGCTCTCCTGAATTCTTCGAAAGACTAATCATCGACTTGTTAATAAAAATGGGCTATGGAGGTTCTAGAAAGGAAGCTGGTCAAGCTATGGGAAAGTCTGGTGACGGCGGTATTGATGGCATTATAAAAGAAGATAGGCTTGGTTTAGATATTATTTATTTGCAAGCTAAGCGTTGGGAAGGTGTTGTCGGGCGGCCCGAAATTCAGAAATTTGCTGGTGCCCTGCAAGGTCATAGGGCAAGAAAAGGTGTCTTTATTACAACCTCAAATTACACTAAAGAAGCACTAGAATATGTTTCGCAAATTGATTCAAAAATCATCCTAATAGATGGAGACAAGCTTTCTGATTTAATGATTGAGCATAATGTAGGCGTTACTCCTGTTAGCAACTACGAAGTAAAAAATATAGATTCTGATTATTTCGAGGAAACATAAGAGTAAGAGAGGGATTTCTAATATGAGAGTTGTACGTCGTCAAAACCTTTTGGACAAAGAGCGGCATAAACTAAGAGACAGATCGGTTCATCGGGTTAGTTAATGTGTTGTTTATCGTAATGCATCTGTTTACGTAGTGCCAAGGTATTTTGTTTAATCAATGCACGTTG